>NZ_JBXAGA010000006.1:0-408021 GCF_058793595.1 Acidovorax sp. GW835-FHT14G06 | reverse complement strand
ACTTCGGCAAACCCTACCGGCGTCGTCAAGGTCAAAGTCACAGTTTTGGCGGAGCCGTTCACGGCCACGCCAGTCACTGTGTTAGCGACACCCCCGGAAACCACTGCGAAGGTTGTTGTGCCTGCTACGTTGATGGCATCCAGGCTGCTGGTGTCGGCGTAGGTAAGCACGAGACTGGCACCATTGACGCTTGCCGAGACCCATACAGGGGCATCTTGGTCATTGCCAGAGACCGTGATCGGATTGCCAAACAGGTCGGCGATCACCACGGCCGTGGCCGCACCTGTGTTCCAGTCCTCCAGCATGCCTATGTTGTAGGTGGTGGCGTCGGTGGAGCTGGTGCCGTCCTTGTTCAGCCGCAGCGCCAACTGGGCCTTGTCAGTGACGCTCATGGTCATGGTGAAGCTGGTGTTGGACGTGATGTCCACATTGGGCGTGTTGGTCAACGTGTAGTTGAACGCCCCCTGGCCCAGAAAGCGAATGCGGTTGGCCGTGATGTCATTGTTCGCCCCGGTCAGCGAGAGGAAGTTATTGCCCGTGACCACCAGCACGCCCGTGGCTACGTTGTAGGTGGCTGACGTGACGGTGGGTGCCACCACATTACTCACCGTAATGCCATTGCCCGTCAGGTCAGCCAGAACCACGGCAGGGTCCGCCCCAGCAGCCCAGTCCTCTGCGGCAATGAGGTTGTAGGTGTTGACGCTGGTGGAACTGGTGCCGTTCTTGTTCAGGATCAGGTTGGCACCCAATCGGTCTACAGCGCTTAGGTTCATCGTGAAGCTGGTGCTGCTCGTGATCTCCACGTTGCTGGTGGTGGTTAACGTGTAGCTGCTCCCCCCTTCGCCCTGCAGGCTCAACTTGTTGGCCACGATGTCATTGTTGGCACCCGTGACGCTGGTCAATCCGGTACCGGTGACCGTTAGCACGCCCGTGTTGGCGTTGTAGGTGGAGCTGGTGATGGTCGGCGGGGGAACGCTGCTCACCGTGATGGGGGATACGGCGTCAGCGATGTTGCCGCCGGTGACCAGACTGTTCCAATCGTCTGCCGCTGCCAAGTTATAGGTGGCGCCGCTTGTGGAAGTGGTGCCGTTCTTGTTGAAAAGCGCCTCCACGGCCGCCTGGTCGGCACCGGCCAGGGTCACGGCAAAGCTGGTAGCAGAGGTGACTTCCACGTTGCCGGTGGTAGACAGGGTGCGCGTGGAGCCGCCCTCACCGGTGATGGTCAGGGCGGAGACCGTGACGTCGTTCGTCGCCCCCAGGGTCTTGACCAGGCCCGTGCCGGTGACCGTGAGGATGTGGGTGGCGACGTCGTAGGTGGCCGACGTGATGGTGGGGGCCGAGACATTCGACACAGTCACGGCATTGCCGGTCAGGTCGGCACCCGATGTGGTGGTCGCGTTCCAGCTGGCGGCAGCGGCCAGGTTGAAGGCGGTGGTATCCACCGCGCTAGTGCCGTTGTTATTCAGGAAGCCGTTGACAGCGAGCTTGTCTGCGGCATTGAGCGTAACTGAGAAGGCCGTGGAACTGCCAGCCGTGACATTGGCCGTGGTCAGCGTGTAGGATCCCCCGCCCTGGCCGACGACCGAGAGCTTGCTCACATCAATGGTATCGCCACCCGCGATGTTGACGACCGATACCGAGAGGATGCCAGTAGCGGCATCGTAAGTGGACGAGAGGATGCTGGGCGCGGCGTTGGAGACCGTGATGCCGTTGCCTGTCAGATCCTGGATGTTGCCGCCGGTGATGACGCTGTTCCAATCGTCGGCGGCAGCGATGTTGTACGTGGTGGTGCTGACAGCAGAAGTGCCGTTCTTGTTCAAAAGGGTATCAACCGCAGCAATATCGGCGCCAGCCAGGGTAAAGGTGAAGCTGGTGGCCGAGGTGACTTCCACATTGCCCGTGGTGGACAGCACGCGTGTTGCACCGCCTTCGCCGGTGATCGTCAATGCGGAGATCGTGATGTCATTCGTTGCACCGATGGTCTTGACCAAGTTGGTGCCGGTGACGGTGAAGACGTGGGTGCTGCCGTCGTAAGTCGCTGAGGTAATCGTTGGTGCAGTGACGTTCGATACTGTTACGCCGTTACCGGTAAGGTCGGCGGCAGCTGAAGCGGTCACATCCCAGTTGGCGGCCGCTGCCAGGTTGAAGGTGGTAGTGTCCACCGCGCTGGTGCCGTTCTTGTTCAGAATGCCGTTAATGGCCAGCTGGTCGGCTGCGTTCAGAGTGACGCTGAAGGCCGTGCCGCTACCGGCGGTGACGTTGGCTGTGGTCAGGGTGTAGGAGCCAGCCTGGCCTGTGAGAGTGAGCTTGGATACATCTATCGTCCCACCGTTGGTGATGTTGGTGCCCGTGACCGACAGCACTCCCGTCGAAGCATCGTATGTGGCGCTGGCAACAGACGCCGGAGCCACGTAAGGCGTCACGGTTCCACGAATGCCATTTGTGCCAGTGCCTGCAGTGCCCGGGATGTTGCCCGTTCCGCTTGCTCCGCCACCGCTGCCTCCTGCACCGATATTGCCTGTAGACACCGAATTGGATGAAGTGGTGTCCATGATGAGCGTGCCCGTGGACCAGATGCCACCTACCCCAACGCCACCAGCTCCCCCATTGCCCGATGATGCGTAATTCGCCGCGCCGCCGCCGCCGCCGCCGCCGCCTGCACCGATATTGTTTGTGATCGAGCTGCCAGTGATCGTGAGCGTCCCGGTGTTGTAGATCGCCCCTGCGGCTCCACCTCCTGCGCCCCCGAGACCGTTCCCCCCGGCGCCGCCGCCGCCACCGCCAATAGAGATGGATCCATTGTTCGCAGTGCCGCCGTTGCCGCCAACAGAATAACCACTCAGACCACCATAGCTGCCTCCTGAACCGCCGCCGCTCGAACCACCCGCGCCGCCCCCGCTTGGCCGACCACCGCCATGTCCTCCGCTCCCACCGACGCCTGCACCTGGGCTTGAAGACGGCCCCGTGCCGTAAGCGCTGTCGCCTCCGGTTCCACCTAATCCAGAGCCAAAGCCACCACCTCCACCGCCACCGCCGTTTATCAGGCCCGAGCTCCCCCCCGAACCGCCACCACCAGAAGCCTTGTTCACCGTGATGGTGCTGTTCGAAATCGTCAAGACACCGCTGTTCTGAATTCCACCGCCCAGGCCGGCAGAACCAGGCGACCCGACGGTGCGGTCACTGCTACCACCTGCACCGGCGGCCAAACCATTGGTGATGGTGAGGTTGTCAATTGAGACCGCGCTGCCAGCCCCACTGGCGGCAACGTTGAGAACTCGCGCGAGATTTCCGCCGCTGAGGGTAAAACCGCCACCAACGATAGACATGTTGTGCCCATCCGTCACATTGACAGAGACAGCATCTGCCGCACCGGCAAACGTGATGTTGCCGGTCAGTGTGATGACATCATCCTGGCCATCTATGCTGCCCGTGGCGATGGCAGCCTTGAGCTGCGCCACCGTGTTGACACTGGCCGTGTGCAGACTGAAGTCATAACCCTCCAGCACCTGCGCATCCAACGCAGCGGGCGCCTCGATCTGCCCCGTGGTGACCTCCAGATCCCAATCTCCACCACGCACCGCACCCGCTGTGCTGTCGTTGGAGGCGGCCACATCCGCCCCCGTCAATTGCGCCAACGCCTTCAGGAACTGGGCTCCCGCCTCGCCCGCCCCCACGTCGCAGCCATACAGCAGCAGGTCGCCGTCAGCGCCCAGTGCTGCGCCAATCGCCTTGAGCTGCGCCTGGTATTGCTCCAGGTTGTCACTGAATAGCGGGCCGTTGCCCAGCAGCAGCACCCCCTCGTCTCCGTGCGATACCACGCTGATGGACGCCAGACCATGCAGCCCGTCCAGTGCCTTGGCCATCTGCGCCACGCCGCTTTCGTTAGGGTCCAGGATGACTACCTTCACTCCCGGCCTGGCGGCGGCCATGATGGCCTGCAAGTCCGGCACTCGGCTGTCAATGAAAAGCACCTCTTGCACCGGAGATGAGGGGGCTGCAGATGTGTGGTCAGTGGTCATGATTTTTTGTAAAAAATGGCTCTTGCGCCTGTCTGCATTGCAAAACCAGCTATCAATATGGAAGCAATCAATGGCTTTCTGCCGAAGCAGCGGACTTGGCAGTGATCACATTGGCCCGGCTGTTGGCATGGTCCTGCCAGAACGACAGCTTGCTGTATTGCTCGAACAAGTCCGGCGGCAGAATGGTCTCGCGCCGCTGCAGTCCTACCTGCGGGCGTACCTGGTGCAGTCCGTGCAGGCCCAGTGCTTCGTCAAACTCCGGTGCGTCGTATTTCACCTGCTCGAAGTCGTGTGCAAATTCGGGCTCGCCCAGAAACTGGTAGATCAGCGGCAGCACTTTGTGCGGCGCCTGCGCGAGCAGGTCGTAATCCACCAGCAGCAGTGAGCTGGCGTGTTCGCCGTAAAAGGCTTCCTTCAGCGCTGTCCACGGGTAGCCCACCATGCGGTTGCGCTGGGCCAGGGTCTCCACACGGCTGTAGACCGTGTTGCGTTCAGTATCGTCGTTAAAGAGGCGGGTGATTTCGTAAGGGTTGGCGCGGTACCTGCGCTCTATGCTGTCCATCACCCATGCCACGTTGCGCACGCAGGCAATCAGTTTGGCCCCAGGAAACAGGTCCATGAGCGCAGGCATCTGCGCGCTCCACATGCGGTTGGTGTCAAAGATGACGTCCTTGTGACCGGCCTGGTCTGCGTAGTAGCTTTCAAACAGCCCCCGCGACAGCCGCCTACGTTGCTCTTTGGTGACCACCGGCCCAAATTCGCTTCCCGCACCCAGCTGGTTGAGCATGTTGCGAAACAGCCCACCCACCGGGCTGGTCATGCCTGCGTGAAAGCGTGGGTTCTGCAGCAGGAGTGCCGACAGCAGTGTGGAGCCAGAACGCGGCAGGCCGGCAATGAAGTGGTAGCGCAAGGTTTGTGGTGTGTTCATGTAGATTGTTCGGGTGTCGCGCTCCAGCCATTGAGCATCCGCTGCACGGCCTGGCCCACTTCGATCACGCTGGTGTCCAGGCGAAGCGCTGGTGCATCAGGCTCCTCGTAGGCCGCGTGTATGCCTGTCATCTGTGTCAACTGATTGGCACGCGCCTTGGCATACAGGCCCTTGGGGTCTCGCTGTTCGCAGATTTCCAGCGGAGTGCTGACGTGGATTTCAAAGCATCGCTGCGTGCCTATCGTGGCGTAGGCAGCAGCACGTGCAGTGGATGCGGGGGAGACCATAGCAACGATGGCGTGAATGGCATTGGCGTTGAGCATCTGCGCAAGGTGCGCTGCACGGCGCACATTTTCTGCACGACTTGCTTCGTCAAACCCCAGGTCTGTGCACAGCCCTTGGCGCAGTTCATCGCCATCAAGAACGCAGGCAGGTTCTCCGCGCATACGCAGCGCATCTGCCAATGCCTGAGCGAGGGTGGTTTTACCGGAGCCTGGCAGGCCCGTGAGCCACCAGGTGGTGGCCATCTGTTGTTTCATGAAGGTGCGTCGCCTTTGAACTGGTCCACCTACAACGCGAGCAGGATTCGCGTGGAGACTCAAACGGCAGGCAAAAGAGAATTAACAATTCGGAGACTGTGGTTTTACCGAATGTCTTCACCCTTGTCACTCTTTGTTTTTCAGAGCAAAGCGAGGGGCAGTCGCAAATTCATCCAAAACTTGAGTGCCGCCGCATGTGCGGCTACTTCCTTTGCTGCGCGACTGAGGCACATCATGCAATTTGGAACAAAAAACTTCTTTGCGGCACGGGATGACATCGCCGCGAATTGAGGGACTGCAAAGACAGCTCTGAAATTTAAACGTTAGTAATGAAAAAAGTCACGGCACTCCCACCCACATAAGCAGATTCGCTTACTAGGGTTTTCACGGCCCTCGCCCTACAATCGCAGACCCTTACAAAGCTGACAGCCTGCTGCAGACCCACTGGAGTACGGTTTTGGCCCCCACCCCTTGAGTTGGAGACACTGAATGCCCGAGAACATCACGGCCCAGAACAACGACAACAACAACGATTCCGACAAGCGTGCCCAGTTGCGCCGTGCCGCTCTCGAGTACCACGAGTTTCCCAAGCCCGGCAAGCTGGCTATTGCCGCCACCAAACAGATGATCAACCAGCACGATCTCGCGCTGGCGTACTCGCCCGGTGTGGCAGCGCCCTGCGAAGAGATCGTCAAGGACCCAGCCAACGCCTTCCGCTACACCTCGCGCGGCAATCTGGTGGCCGTGATCACCAACGGCACGGCCGTGCTGGGCCTGGGCGACATCGGCGCGCTGGCGTCCAAGCCGGTGATGGAAGGCAAAGCCGTTCTGTTCAAGAAGTTCGCGGGCGTGGACGTGTTCGACATCGAGATCGACGAGAAGGACCCCGCCAAGCTGGTGGAAGTGATTGCCGCGCTGGAACCGACCTTTGGCGCCGTCAACCTCGAAGACATCAAGGCCCCGGACTGCTTCTATGTGGAGCGCGAGCTGCGCAAGCGCATGAAGATTCCGGTCTTCCACGATGACCAGCACGGCACGGCCATCACGGTGGCGGCCGCCATCGTGAATGCGCTGAAGGTGGCGGGCAAGAAGATCGAAGACGTGAAGCTGGTCACCAGTGGTGCCGGTGCTGCAGCCCTGGCCTGCCTGAACCTGCTGCTCAAGGTGGGCGTGCAGCGCAAGAACGTGTTCGTCACCGACCTGGCTGGTGTGGTCTATGAAGGCCGCGAAGAGCTGATGGACGACGACAAGCGTCAGTTCATGCAGAAGACCGACGCACGCAAGCTGGCGGAGGTGATGGTGGGTGCAGACGTGTTCCTGGGCCTGTCGGCAGGCAATGTGCTTAAGCCCGAGATGGTCGCCACCATGGCCGAGCGGCCGGTGATCTTCGCGCTGGCCAACCCCAACCCCGAGATCACGCCAGAGCTCGCACACAGCGTGCGCGGCGACATCATCATGGCCACGGGCCGCTCGGACTACCCCAACCAGGTCAACAACGTCCTGTGCTTCCCGTACATCTTCCGCGGCGCACTGGACTGCGGCGCCACTACCATCACCGATGAGATGGAGATCGCAGCAGTACACGCCATCGCCGAGCTGGCCCAGGCTGAGCAGAGCGAGGTGGTGGCAGCGGCCTACGTAGGCGAGAAGCTGACCTTCGGACCTGAGTACCTGATTCCCAAACCGTTCGACCCGCGCCTGATGATGAAGATCGCGCCGGCCGTGGCCCAGGCCGCCATGGACAGCGGCGTGGCACAGCGCCCCATCGCTGACATGGACGCGTACCGCGACCGGCTGCAGACCTTTGTGTATGCCTCCGGCACGACGATGAAACCCATCTTTGACGCGGCCCGCAATGCCGCCAAGAAGCGGGTGGCCTATGCGGAAGGGGAAGAGGAGCGCGTGCTGCGCGCCGCGCAGATCGTGGTGGACGAAAAAGTGGCCCGCCCCACCTTGATTGGACGCCCCGCCATCATCGCCCAGCGCATCGAAAAGTTTGGCCTGCGCCTGAAGGAGGGCGTGGACTACGACGTGGTCAACACCGACTTCGACCACCGCTACCGCGACTTCTGGCAGACCTACCACCGCATGACCGAGCGCAAGGGCATCACCCAGCAGGTTGCCAAGATCGAGATGCGCCGCCGCCTCACGCTCATCGGTTCGATGATGCTGCACAAAGGCGAAGTCGACGGCCTGATCTGCGGTACCTGGGGCACCACGGCCAACCACCTGATGTACATCGACCAGGTCATCGGCAAGCATGCAGGCGGCGCCGACAGCACTGAGCAGGACGTGCCTGTGTACGCCTGCATGAATGGCCTGATGCTGCCAGGCCGCCAGGTGTTCCTGGTGGACACGCATGTCAACTACGATCCCACGCCACAGGAACTGGCCGAGATCACCGCCCTGGCCGCTGAAGAAATGATGCGCTTTGGTATCAAGCCCAAGGCTGCGCTGCTGTCGCACTCCAACTTCGGCACCAGCAACAGCCCTAGCGCCGTGAAGATGCGTCGGACGCTGGAACTGCTGCGCCAGCAGGCGCCCTGGCTGGAAGTGGACGGTGAAATGCACGGCGACGTGGCGCTGGACGGCAAGGCCCGCTCGGCGCTCATGCCCAGCAGCGAACTGACCGGCGACGCCAACTTGCTCGTGTTCCCCAACATCGACGCCGCCAACATTGCCTACAACCTGCTCAAGACCGCAGCAGGCGGTGGCATTGCCATCGGTCCCGTACTGCTGGGCGCTGCCAAGCCGGTTCATATCCTGACACCCAGCGCTACCGTGCGTCGTATTGTGAACATGACAGCACTCACCGTAGCCGATGCCAACGCCTTACGGTAAGCCTTCAAACAATAGCAAGCGCTAACTTAAACCCCTTGCAAAGCCCTTCAGCGCCTGCCCAATCTTTGTGCAGGCGCTTGCTTTTTGGGGACCATTGAGCGACACTAGCAGGTCGAAATTTCGGGTTAACCCGTAGTTTCTGAAAGGTTCGTTGATGCTGAAGGCTGTAGCCACCCGGGCGCGCAAAGCAGGGTTATTGTGTGTTTTGGGTGTTGCTTTCGTGCTGTCTCCGGTTGCGGGACATGCCCGGAAATCCCCGTCCACCGACGGGTCCATCACCCCCATCGCACTGGCCGAGTTGCCGCCTCAAGGGCGGACAACGTATGCGCTGATCCGTGAGGGCGGGCCCTTTCCGTACGACAAGGACGGATCGGTTTTTGGCAATCGCGAGCGGCTGTTGCCCGCCCAAAAGCGGGGCTACTACCGTGAATACACCGTCAGAACGCCAGGATCGCGCGACCGGGGAGCCCGGCGCATCGTGTGTGGCGGCAAGCCCCGGACGCCGGACGCCTGCTACTACACCAGCGACCACTACGCCAGTTTTCGCGAGATCGTCGAGTAACCCCCAATGCGGTGTGCGCCAACCAGCCCATCCCTGAAAGCGTACGCCGCGCCCCATTGAATTCCCCATTCACAGGCCGCATCCTGCAGCCTTGTGAGATGCCAGAAGTTTGTGGACTTTATAAAGAAAGAGTAGCGGAGATGCAGACGCCACTTCGTAAAGACCTGGAAACGCCACTGCGTGGCGTGCGCACCAACATCGTGCAGTCCATTCGCGCCTTCCGCGTGCAGGACCTGCAGGATGCAGCCACTTCCATGGGTCATCATTTCTTGTACGCCAACCTGGCCCACGCGCAATCCAAGCAGGATGTGCTGGACCTGATTGCCGGCCAATTCACGTTTCCATCGCACTTCGGCAAGAACTTCGATGCGTTGTACGACTGCATGACAGACCCCTTGCACAAATCGGGCCCACAGCCTGGTTTTATTGTGGTACTGGAGCAGATTCCTGCCACGGGCAAGTTCGACAAGGAAGCACGCGAGCAGCTGCTCGACATCTTCCGTGACGCTGCCGATTACTGGGGTGATCGCAAGATCCCCTTCCGGTGTTTCTATTCTTTTCTGTAGCCCGTTCTGCATCCACCAGCCAAGCAGAACGGGCGAACGAGGCTAGCGACACCCAAGCCGTAGAAGGCATCGAGATCAACGGCGAACCCGCTGAAAAGATGCCCACGGACAAGCTCGTGGACGTGTCGCCCATGGCGCTGCGCATGAGCAGCCCCTTCAATGCCGGGTATTGGCTCAGCGCCGCCTGAATTCGGTACTTACCCCTGAGGCGCTCCGCGCCTTCCCCCTTCTCTCGAATCGCTTACGCGATTCGGGAAGGGGGACGACACCAGCGCGGCGGGGCGGCCCTTGCGCTGTGTCTCTGGTCTGGGCCGTGCCGGTTGCCACGGTAGCGACGAAATGAGGCGCCGAAGCTACAAGCGCGACGCCATCGCAGGCAGATTGAGCAGCATCGCCCGATAAGCCATCGCATCTACAACCAAAATGGCGCCTTGCGCTCGACCATCAAGCACCGAAAGCTATCAATTTAAGAGCAAATCTGCGCCAGCGCTACGTATTCGGCCACGGGCACTTCCTCGGCGCGGCGCTGGGTGTCGAAGGTGCCAGTGAACTGACGGGCTTCGAGCCAGCGGCCCAGGGTGTGGCGCAGCAGCTTGCGGCGCTGGCTGAAGGCGACCTGGACCAGTTCCTCCAGCAGGGGCACCGACAGGGGTGCAGGCTCTGCGTGCGGCACCATGCGCACCACGGCGCTGTCCACGCGCGGTGGCGGGTCGAAGCTCTCGGGCGGCACAAACAACACGTTTTCCATGGCGTAGCGCCACTGCAGCATGACCGAAAGGCGCCCGTAGTCGCTCGTGGCGGGCTGGGCCACCATGCGATCGATCACCTCCTTTTGCAGCATGAAGTGCTGGTCTTCGATGACCTGCACATGCGCCAGCAGGTGAAACAGGATGGGCGTGGAGATGTTGTACGGCAGGTTGCCCACCACACGCAGGCGCAGATCAGGCTGCGCGGCTTTCTCGCGCAGGGTCTGTGCCAGCGCCGTGAAATCCACCTTGAGCACATCCGACTCGATCACATCCAGTTGACCATGCAGGCGCAGGCGCAATGCCAGATCGCGGTCCAGCTCGATGACCGTAAGACGGCCCAGGCGCTCAACCAGGGGCTGGGTCAGCGCGGCAAGACCGGGCCCGATCTCGACCATGGGCTGGCCGGGCAGCGGGGCGATGGCCTGCACGATGTCATCGATGATGCCCTTGTCGGACAAAAAATGTTGCCCAAAGCGCTTGCGGGGAATGTGTTTCAACGCGGCCTTACCTGTTGTCGTGTCTGAGGTTGTTCGGGTCGGGAACAGTGTGCGTTGCACTCACTGGGGCGGCTCGCGGTACTCGACATACGCCCGTCCGCGCAGCTCCTGCGCCCAGGTGGCGTAGGCTTCGTCGAGCTTCTTCTCGCGCACCGTGCTGCGGGCCATTTCGCGCTGCTCGCGCTGGGTGAGCTTGGCCTCACGGCGTTCCAGCAGCTGGATCAGGTGCACGCCAAAGCGAGAAACCAGGGGTTCGCTGATGTCGCCGGGCTTGAGGGCGTCCAGCGCCTGCTCGAACTCGGGCACATACCGGCCAGGGTTGGCCCAGCCCAGATCGCCGCCCTCCTTGGAGCTGCCGTCCTGCGAATGCTCGCGCGCCAGGGCTGCAAAGTCGGCCTGGCCCGCCAGCACGCGGCGGCGGTAGTCGGCCAGGCGCGCGGCCGCGGCAGCTTCGGACAACTGAGGGCCCGTGCGCAGCAAGATGTGGCGCGCGTGGTTTTGCACTACCGTGGTCGGCATACCCGCCGTCACACGTTCCACCACCTTGAGCACGTGAAAGCCCGCTGGCGAGCGCACCGGGCCCACGATGGAGCCCACAGGCAGGCCGAGGGTGGAATTCACAAACAATTCTGGATAACGATCCGCAGGCCGCAGGCCCAGCAATCCACCGGCGCGCTGGCCTTCAGGTGCATCCGAGAACTCGCGGGCGACCGCCGCAAAGTCTTCGCCTGCGCGCACCTTGTCGGCCGCGCGCTGTGCCCGTGCCTGCCGCTCAGCTACCTGCGCGGGGGTGGCGTTTTCAGGTACCAGCACCAGCACATGGCCGAGGTTGATCTCCATGGCGGCGACATCCGTGCCCTTTTGCTCTTCACGCAGGAACTGGTCCACGTCCAGATCGCTCACCTTCACCCGCGCTTCGACTTCGCGCTCGCGCAGGCGCTGCTGCAGCAGCTGGTTACGCAGCTCTTCGCGAAACCGATCCTTGCTCATTCCGTCGCGGGCCAGGCGCGCATACAGCTCGTCCACCGTCATGTCGTTCTGGCGGGCCACGCCCTGCTCGGCCTGCGACACGGCGAAGTCATCGACTTTGATACCTGATTCGCGGGCCTGCTGCAGCTGCACCTTCTCCAGAATGATGCGTTCGAGGACTTCGCGCGCCAACGCATCACGCGGCGGCATGGCGCCGCCTTGTTTGGCGATCTGCGCCTCGGCACGTGCCAGGCGCGAGCGCACCTCGTAGTTGGTCACGGGCTCGGAGTTGACCACCGCCACGATGAAATCGGCCGAGCGCGGGGCCGTACTGGCGGAAGGCGCGGGCAGCGTGATGGATGGCACAGCCGCAGGGCGCGCGGTCGGCGAGGAGGACAACCCCGTCTTGCCCGAAGACGAGGTCCCCAAGGGGCGCAGGCCCTGGGCCGCAGCGCCTTGCGCCACGAGGGATGCCAACGCGGCGGTCAAGGCCAGTGCGAGTACACGGTGATTCATGGTCTAGTCGTAGTTGCTGAAGCGGCTGGGCGTGGAGACCTGCTCGCGCAGGTTTTGGTAACGCGGCACATTTTGCTTGAAGGAATCGAGCGGGCTGGAGCCCAGGCTCAAGCGGGAGAAGCCCACAAATTCGATCTGGAACAGCAGGCGCGTGTTGGAGCTGGTCACGCTGCTTTGCAGGCGCTCCAGCACCACGCGTCCGATCCAGCAGCAGCTGTCGTACTCGAAGCCCACCACGGTGTCCACGAGTTTGCGGTCCTGGAGGCTGTAGTTCAGGCGGCCCACGCTGTACCAGCGCCCGCCGCCCTGGCCACGGCCTGCGCCCAGGTCCTTGCCCTTGTCACCCCACAGGTCGTTCAGCGGCCACTGCCAGCCGATGTCAATCTGCTCGCTGGTGCCGCGCTGCAGGCGGTAGGCCGCGCTCACGGTGCGGTAGTTGCTGGGGCTGTAGCGCGCGCCGATGGTCGAACGGATGGACTGCCCGGTCTTGGGGTTGTACTGTACGGTGGAGTCAAAGCCCCACTGCGGTGTCCAGTTGATGCCCGCGCCCAGCAGCAGGTCCGACAGGCGCTCACTGACCGGTGCGCCCCCTGGCAGGGTGACCTTCTGGTCCGAGAAACGCACCCGCTGGGCAATGCCGAAGCGCGCTGCCTGGGCACCGGTGTCGGGATCCAGCAGGCGTGTCGTCACGCCCAGGGTCAGCAGGTTGTTGTCGGCCAGCCGGTCGTTGCCGCCAAACGCGTTCTCTGTGTAGATGGTCGCGAAATTGAAGTCATTGGCCGCTGTGTCGTACACCGGCAGCATGCTCTGGTCGCGGTAGGGCGTGTAGGTGTAGAACGCCCTGGGCTCCAGTGTCTGCAGGAAGGCGCGGCCAAAGTAGGCGGTGTCGCGCTCGAACACCAGGCCGCTGTCCAGGCTAAAGGTAGGCAGCGTGCGGCTGGCCGAGCGCTGGCCGTTGGACAGGGCCGAGTCAAACTGATACTGCGTAGCATGCAGCTGCAGGCGCGGGGTGATGAAGCCACCCGGCGACAGGAAGGGGCGGCTGATCTGCGCCATGGCGTAGCTGCGATCGGCATTGGGCTGGCCCGTGAGCGCGCGGGCCGCTTCGAAGCGCGTGGTGTCCAGCTCCACGCTGGCATCGAATCCGCCGCCCAGCTGTGAGGGGTTGTAGCGCCATTGCACCTGCGGCATGCGGTCGTACGGCGGCACGATGGGCGAGCTCACGTCTTGCAGCGTCTGCCACTTGAGCGTGCGCACGGTGGCCGACATGTCGTTGCGGCCCCAGGACAGGATGGCATCGTTGGGCAACAGGCGCTGGCGCAATTGATCAGTGGCACGGCTGAAGTCGCGCCAGTAGTTGTCATCACTCACGCGGTTGAGGTTGAGGTTCAGCCCCAGCCCGCCGATGCCGGTGTCGAACGCGCCCTCGTGTTTGCCGCTGAAGCTCCAGCGCACACGGTCGCGCAGGCGGTCGGTGGGCATCACATCGGCACTGATCTGGCCTTTGTAAGTTGGCTCCAGGTAGCGGAACTCGCCGCCCACGTTGGCACCGCGCTTGGTCATGAGCGCGGCGCGCAAGGTGGCATCGCGGTTGGGCGCGATGTTCCAGTAGTACGGCTGCATGTAGGTCACGCCGTCGCGGCTGTCGAGCCCGACGGTGGGCGGCAGCAGGCCGGACTTGCGCTTTTCCGACAGCGGGAAGGTGATGTACGGAATGGGCAGCACCGAGATGCCCTTGAACTCCAGCACCGCATCTTCGGCGGTGCCCACCTCTTCCTCGTTGTCGATGCGGATGGTGGCTGCGCGCAGCACCCAGTCGGGCTGCCAGCTCTCTTCGTTGCCACGCTCGCAGGTGGTGTAGGTGCCGTTGTGCACCACGGCACGGTAGCGGTCTACAAAGTCCACCCGCGTCGCATCTCCATGCGCCTGCGTGGCCAGGAAGCGGTAGCGCGCGTCGCTGAAGAACCCCTCGAAGGCCTCCACCCGCAACTCCAGCGCCGTGCCTTCATACACATTGCCCGCGCGGTTGATGCGCACCTTGCCGTTCGCCTTGGCCAGGTCCTCGGGCACGTTGTAGTCGAGCCGGTCGGCGCGGATGACCGTGTCGCCCCGGCGCAGCTCGGCATTGCCTTCAATCAGGGCATTGAGGTCGGTCTGGCCGCTGATGTGGTCGCCCTTCACAAAGACGGGCAATTGCGAACGCACGGCGTCGGGAATCTTTTCCTGCAGCAGGGGCGAGGTGCGCAACGCTGGGGGTGCGTCCCAGGCGCTGGGCGCTGCTGCAGCCTGCGCCAGGGCCGCCAGCGGCAGGCCGCACCAGGCCAGCGCGACGCCCACGGCCAGGGCACGGGGCACGGGGGGCCGCAGCCGTGCAGACTTCGCCATGGCGGGCCGGGCGCGAAGGGAGGTGAGGTTCTGCACGGTGAAGGGCTGGCAGCGTGGCACGTGGGGTGTTGGGGGGCGGTAGCGGACGAAGGGGCCCACCGTGGCCAGCGCGCAGCGCCGGCCCACAGTCGGTTTGTAAAATCGGATTATCCATGAGCCACCCCATCCCCCCATCACCCGCTGGCCAGCCCCTGGGCGCCACCGTGGCCGCACCTGCTGCGCCCGCCGCCTCCACCCCTGTCAGCTGGCCTGATGCCGCCCGACGCACGGCCTTTGAGGCCTGGTTGGCTCCCCTGACTGGGCCCCACCAGTTGTTGCCCGCGACGCTGCGCCCCGCGTCGGCCGATGCGAGCTTTCGACGTTACCTGCGCATCGACAGTGCGTCGGGCGCCAGCCGCATCGTCATGGACGCGCCGCCCGACAAGGAAAACTGCCGCCCGTTTGTGCAGGTGCAAGGCCTGATGGCCGCCGCTGGGCTGAACGTGCCCGACATCCTGGCGTTTGATGAGCCAACCGGCTTCATGCTGCTGTCCGACCTGGGCCACCAGACGGTGATCGAGCGGCTGAACCCCGAAAAACCCCAGGACGCCTACGCCTGGTACCAGCAGGCCACCGACGTGTTGCTGCAATGGCAAAAGGCGTCCCAACCCGGCGTGCTGCCCCCCTACGACGACGCATTGCTGCGCCGCGAGCTGGCACTGTTCCCCGACTGGTACCTGGCCCAACACCGCGCAGTCACGCTGGACGACAAGCAGCAGGCCACGCTGCAAAGCGCCTTTGATGCCATCGTGGCGCACAACCTGGCGGCCCCGCAGGTGTATGTACACCGCGACTTCATGACCCGGAACCTGATGGCGCCCGTCGAAGCAGGCGCGCCGCTGGGTGTACTGGACTTTCAGGACGCCGTGTACGGCCCCATCACCTATGACATCGCCAGCCTGCTGCGCGATGCATTCATCAGCTGGGAAGAGGAATTCGTCATCGACATTACAGTGCGTTACTGGGAGAAGGCGCGCAAGGCCGGGCTGCTGGGCGCGCGCAGCGCCAGCGGCTGGGGCGATGACTTTGGTGAGTTCTACCGCGCGGTGGAGTGGATGGGCCTGCAGCGGCACCTCAAGGTCGCCGGCATTTTTGCGCGCCTGACCTTGCGCGACGGCAAGCCCAAATACCTGGCCGATGCGCCCCGGTTCATGGCCTACATCCGCGCCACGGCCAACCGCTACCGCCAGCTGGGGCCGCTGCTCAAGATGCTGGACCAGATCGAAGGCACCGAGCCCGTGGTGGGCTTTGCGTACGGCCGCATGTAGCCGCAGCCGTCGCATGCACACGCGGCACACCCGAGAAACCAAGCAAAACCCGGCTCAAGCGCAGACAAATCATGCGTCAGTAGCTATTACAAAGATAGCAAATGCCCCGTTTCCATTGCCCGGCCCCACTGGCCACCAGCGCCGAGCTGGACCTTCCCCCGGGCGCTGCACGCCATGTGCAGGTGCTGCGCCTGCAGCCCGGCGACAGCATCACCCTGTTCCACGGCGGACAGAACGCGGGCGACCCGGGCGGCGAGTTTGACGCCACCGTGCTCAAGATGGGCCGCAGCGATGTGCGCGTGCTGGTGGGGGCGCACCACGCCATCGACCGCGAGGCGCCCCGCGCAGTGCACCTGCTGGCGGGCATCACCGCCAACGAGCGCATGGACTGGCTGGTCGAAAAAGCCACCGAGCTGGGCGTGGCCAGCATCACCCCGCTGGTGGCCGAGCGCAGCGTGCTCAAGCTCAAGGGCGAACGGGCCGACAAGAAGATCGCCCACTGGCAGGCCGTAGCCGTGGCCGCCTGCGAGCAATGTGGCCGCAACCGCGTGCCCCTGGTGCACCCGGCCATCGATCTGGCTGGCTGGCTGCGTACACCAGGGCAAGGGCAGGGGCACGGCCTGACCTCCCCAGAGACGCGGGACACTCCCCAACGCTTGCTGTTGTCGCTGCGGCCCGGCACTGTGCCGCTGCGTGAAGCCACTGGCGGCGAAAGTGCCCAGCGCACGGTGCTGTTCCTTTCGGGCCCTGAGGGTGGCCTGAGCCCTGCGGAAGAAGACCTGGCGCTGCAACACGGCTTTGCCCCGGTCACGCTGGGCCCCCGCGTGCTGCGCGCCGAGACAGCCCCGCTGGCCGCCCTGGCAGCGCTCACCCTGTAGCGCGGCCACCCTGCGCGGTAGCCCGCGCTCGCCGCGTGGGCCGCATGCCCAGCCAGGGTCGGGGGACTGTACGCACAGCACTACCTCACCGTAAAATCGCCGACTGGTCGGTAACCCAGGACAGCAGGGTTTTCGTGCCAATCCGCCCGCGCGCAGCGCGGCCCTCCCTCCTGGCCGGAGCCCCCCACCTTGCGCCCACCCGCCCGCTGGCAGCGCCTCAAGGATGTGATCCTCTCCACCGACCCTCGGCGGCGCACGCTGGTGGGCATGGCCTTGCTGGCGCTCACGCTGATGGCCGGCAGCGCCGGGGTGATGCTGCTGGTGGCGCATTCCAGCACCACCGTGGACCAGACCGCCGTGCAATGGTGGGCCGCCCTGTCGGTGGGCGGCCTGGTGGTCATGACGGCCTTCATCCGCTCCGGCGAAACCGCCCGACTGCGCGACCCTTCGCTCACCATCCCGCAGATGGTCTGGACCATCACCAGCGGCGCCGTAGCGTATGTGCTGGCGGGCGATGCGCGCGGGCTGGTGCCCAGCGTGCTGGCGATGATCCTGTTCTTCGGTACCTTCGGCCTCACGGTGGCCGAGGTGATTGGCATCGGGGTGTACGCGCTGCTGGCGTTTGCCAGCGCCATCGGCGTCAGCTCACGCTTCAATGCCAACGCATCGGGTTACCTCGACACCGCTTACGCGCTGATGGTGCTCATCGTGCTCAGTGGCTGCATTGCGCTGAACCTGCGCATCCAGCGCATCCGCGCCAAGCTGCAGCAGCAGCGCGAGGCACTGGCGCAGGCGCTCGAAGTCAACCGCGAACTGGCCACCCGCGACGAGCTGACGGGCCTCATCAACCGCCGCGCCATGCTGGACCTGATGGCACTGGAGCACCGCCGCAGCCTGCGCAGCGGCCGCCCGATGCTGCTGGCACAGCTGGACATCGACCACTTCAAACCCATCAACGACCGGTATGGCCACGCCACTGGCGACCGCGCGCTTCAGGCGTTTGCGGGCACGGTGCGCGCCAGCGTACGCGACACTGATGTGCTGGCCCGCTGGGGCGGCGAGGAGTTTGTGCTGATGCTCTCCGATACCTCGGCAGAACATGCGCGCGACCTGCTCGAGCGCATCCGCCAGGCGGTGCAGGCGCTGGAGATTGCCCACAGCGCAGGCTCGCTGCAGCTCACGGTGTCCATCGGCATCGCGCAGCACCTGTCCGGAGACACGTTGGAGCACACCCTGGAGCGCGCCGACCAGGCGCTGTACCACGCCAAGGCCCTGGGCCGCAACCGCGTGGTGATGGCGCCCGCGGCCCACCGCGCGGCGGCGGCAGGGGTTAACGCACGGGCTTGAGCGTGCCGCAGTCGGCCGCGAGCCACTTGCCGTTTTGCACCATGTCGATCTGCTCAGGCTTGCCGTTGGAAGTGGTCTTGACCTTGAAGTTGCCCGCATAGGCGGTGGGGCCCTGAAAGGTCATCGTCCCCTCGCCCGTGGTAGGTGGCTGGCCCTGGGTGCCCTTGCAGCTGAACGTCATGGCCACCGCGTTGGGGCCGGTACGTTGCACGTTCTGCGTGCAGCCTTCCTGGGCCGGAATGCGGTCCAGATCGGCCTGTTCGGGGCTGATGCAGACCTTCACCGTGTTGCCGCTGGGGCCCATGCTCACGCCCTGCTGGGCCATGGCCTGCTCCATCTGCTTGCGCTGCGCGGGCGTCAGGCTGGCCATGGACTTTTGCATCTGCGCCATGGCGGCCTCCAGCTGGCCGCTCTGGCTTTTCATGGTCACGCTGTTCTCCCACAAGCCCGGCCGCAACTTTTGGGCCTGGGCATGGGCAGCGCCCCCCATGCCCGGCAAAAACACGGCGGCGGTGAGGGCAACTGCCAGGGTGCGGGGACTGGTGTGGTGCATGGCGGGACCTCGGGGAGGTGAACTGCGGGGGTCTCAGTATCCGCAACCGGCGGCCTGCTGCCAAGTGCCGTGGCCTGTCCGAAGGTGCCATCACGCGCCACCCCAGACGGGTGGTCCCTGCCGTTGCTTTTCAGGCGCTCAGGTGCGGCGGCGCACGCAGCTGCTCCGGGGTGGTGAAGTAAGCCGCCGACGCCCCAAGACCCGCGCGCGCCTGGGCCAGCTCGTGGCGCGCCACGGTGCGCAAATGCACCTCGTCGGGCCCGTCCATCAGCCGCAGCGCACGCCCCCAGGTCCAGAACGCCGCGAGCGGCGTGTCGGGCGACAGGCCCATGGCGCCAAAGATCTGCATGGCCCGGTCCACCACGCGCTGCTGCAGGCGCGCGGCCACCACCTTGATGGCGGCAACCTGGGCACGCACGGTGCGCGCGTCCGCCCCATCGGCTGATTCGCCCTGGTCCAGCAGCCACGCAGCGTGCAGCACCAGCAGGCGCGCCTGGTCGATCTCGATGCGCGACTCGGCCAGCCATTCCTGCACGTTGGCCTGCTCTGCCAGCGGCTTGCCAAACGCCGTGCGCTCCAGCGCTCGCTCGGTGGCCAGGCGCAGCGCCAGCTCGCACTGGCCGATGGTGCGCATGCAGTGGTGCACACGGCCGGGCCCCAGGCGCGCCTGCGCCATCGCAAACCCCGCCCCCCAGTCGCCCAGCAGGTGGTCGTGCGGCACCCGCACGCCCTGCAGCAGGATCTCACAATGCCCCTCGGGCGCATGGTGGTGCAGCACACTGATGTTGCGCACGATCTGCACACCCGGCGTGTCCACGGGCACCAGCACCATGCTGTGGCGATGGTGGCTGTCGGTCTGGTCGTCATCCGCATTGCGGCACAGCACGATGAGCAGCTGGCAGTGCGGATGCGCCGCGCCGGTGATGAACCACTTGCGGCCGCTGAGCACTAGGCCATCCCGCTCGCGCCGCACCGTGGTCTGCAGGTTGGTCGGGTCGGACGAGGCCACGTCGGGCTCGCTCATCGCAAAGGCCGACCGCATCTGGCCGTGCAGCAGCGGCACCAGCCAGCGGACGCGCTGGGCGGGTGTGGCAAAGCGGTGCAGCAGCTCGATGTTGCCGGTGTCTGGCGCGTGGCAGTTGAACACCTCGGCCGCCCAGGGCAGGCGGCCCATGGCCTCGGCCAGCGGCGCGTAGTCGAGGTTGCACAGGCGCGTGCCGGGCTCGTCGTCCTGCAGCGTGGGCAGAAACAGGTTCCACAGACCTTCCTCGCGGGCGAGCGCCTTCAGGTCCTCCACAAAGGGCGGCGGGTAGTCGCCCGCCAACACGGCCGCATGCCAGGCAGCGTTGTAGGGCAGCAAATAACGGTCCATGAACGCCAGCAGGCGCTCACGCCATTGAAGGGCCAAAGGGGAAGGTGCGAAGTCCATGCGGACATTGTGAAAACAGCGCCAGCGCGCGTCACAACGCAGGCGACAACGGGCTTGACGCACATCACGGCCTGCCCGGGCGCCTGCGGTGATGGCGCCGCAAAAGCTATGCTATTGATAGCAACCAAGACATATTGCACTAGCGCCACCAGCCATTTTTGCCTGATAACTGCCCTATCGCCCCCCTCCACACAGGTACCATGCCCCCATGAGTACCCACTACGAAACCCTGCAACACGCCGACACCTACCGCGAGGCGTTTGCAGTCGAGCCCCCTGCGGCGCTGGGTGAACGCCACCTGTGGCCCCGCAAGCCAGGCTTTTTCATCGTGCATGCAGCAACGGCGGCCGCCCTGGCACAAGGGCCAGCCAGCACGGTCAATACGCTCGAAGAGGCAGCTCCAGCGGCGGCTTCAGACAACCCCAGCGACGCCGCCCCCACGCGGGTGCTGGTGCCCGCGCAATGGGGCCTGGTGCCGCACTGGGTCAAGTCGGCATCCGACGCCAAGCTGCGCGCGCCCAAGCTGGTCAACGCCAAGTCCGACACCGCCTCCACCGGCACGCCCTTTCGCGACGCGTGGCTGAATGGCCAGCGCTGCATCGTGCCCATGGTGGCGTTCTACGAAGACGACCTGCGCAGCGGCAAGGCCGTGCCCACCCGCGTGGCGCGCGTGGACGGCAAACCCATGGGCGTGGCGGGCCTGTGGGCGCGCTGGCAGGGCGCTGACGGCGAGGTGATCATCAGCTACTGCCTGCTCACGGTGAACGCCAACAACCACGCGCTACTGCACCGCTACGGCCAGCCCGGCAGCGAAAAAAGCATGCCCGCCATCCTGAACGAAGGCGCTTACGACGCGTGGCTCACGGCGCGGCCGGAGAAGGCCAAGGAGTTCATGCGGCAATACGCCCCGCAGTGGCTGCTGGCCAACCCGGTGGAGAAAAAGGCAGACAAGGTGCCCAAGGGTTTCCTGGGCTGACCCCGCGCCGCAAGGGCGGCGCGGCGGCGCTCAGGACGGCCGCTTCATCTGGCAGGACGTCGGCTGGGCGCTGATGTAGTTGTCCCACGCCACTTCGGAGCGGAAGCCGTAGCCGGTTTTCTCCGCGTCGTACTTCACGCCCTTGCTGCCCTGCTTGGCCCAGATGCCCAGGTACAGCGGCGCTTCAAGCTGGTGGTCGGTCTTGCGCATGCGCACCTCGCCCATGGGGCTCTTGTAGGTCATGCCTTCCAGCGCCAGGGCCACCTTCTTGGCGTCGGTGGACTGGGCCTTGCGCATGGCCTCGCGCAGCATGTGCACGCTGTTCCAGTGGGCGGCAAACACAAAGTCTTCACCGGTCTTTTTCTTGTAGTCCACGTAGATCTTTTCGAGCTCGGGGGTGGGGGCGTTGTGCACCCAGTTCCAGATGACCCCGACCTTGCCTTCGCCCCAGGGCCCGATCTGCGCGGGCGTGCCGGGGTTGTTGGCATTGAGCGTGAAGTAGTTGATGTTCAGGCCGTAGTCGCGGGACGACTTGAACAGCAGTGTCAGGTCGCTGCCCCAGTTGGAGGTGATGACGGTGTCGGCCTTGGTGGCGGCAATCTTGGCCACGTACGAGGCGAAGTCACGCGTCTGGGCGATGGGGATGAAGTCATCGCCCACAACCTCGATGTCGGGCCGCTTGCGGGCCAGGTATTCCTTGGCGGCCTTGGAGACCTGGCGGCCGTGGGTGTAGTCCTGGTTGAGCAGGTACACGCGCTTCACGTCCTTGCGGCCTTGCAGGTAGGTGGTCAGCGCCTCCATCTTCATCTCGCTCGACGGATAGAAGCGGAAGTGCCAGAAGCTGCAGCGCTCGTTGGTGAGCTGCGGGTCCATGGCAGCGTAGTTGAGGTACACGGTCGCGCGCTCCGGGTCGCGCTCGGCGAGCTTGTTGAGCGCATCCACCAGCGCCAGCGCCACGCCCGAACCACCGCCCTGGGTGATGTAGCGCACGCCCCGGTCGGTGGCAGCCTTGAGCGCATTCAGGCTCTCCTGCGGTGTGCCCTTGTTGTCAAAGTCCATCACCTCGAACTTGGGCTCGTTGGGCCCGGCCTTGGCGTTGACCTGCGCCACCACCTCGCGCAGCTGGTTGAGCGAGCTTTGGCCCGTGAGCGCAAAGGGGCCGGACAGCAGGTCGATGAAGCCGATCTTCACCGTCTCGGCCGCGCCGGCGTGCGCCGCCATCACCAGCGCTGCAGCGCAGGCGCCAGCCTTGAGCCATTGATGAGGCCATTTCCTGGGAACCATGTTCATGGGTGTCTCCGTGGGGTGGGTAGATAGATGTAGATGGGAGCAGCGTCAATGCGGGGCGGCTTCATTCACCGCTGAACACCGAGCCATGGCGTTGCCGCAGCTCGTTTTTCTGGACCTTGCCGGTGCCGCCCAGCGGCAGGCTTTCGACAAATAGCACTTCGTCGGGCAGCCACCACTTGGCAACACGCTCTGCGAGGAAGTCCAGGATCTGCGCCTTGTCGAGCGACTGGCCGGGCTTGCGCACGATGAAGAGCAGGGGGCGTTCGTCCCACTTGGGGTGCTTGACGCCGATGACGGCCGCCATGGCCACGGCCGGGTGGGCCACGGCGACGTTCTCCAGGTCGATGGAGCTGATCCACTCGCCGCCCGACTTGATCACGTCCTTGGTGCGGTCTCGGATCTGCACCACGCCCTGCGGGTTGATGGTGGCAATGTCGCCGGTGGGGAACCAGCCATCGGCCAGCGCCGAGCGCTCGGCCTTGTGATAGCGCGACACGATCCACTGGCCGCGCACCATCAGCTCGCCCTGCGCAACGCCATCGCGCGGCAAGGTGATGCCGTTTTCATCCACCAGCTTGAGCTCGATGCCGAACACCGACTTGCCCTGCTTGGCGACCAGCGCGTGGCGGTCCTCGGGCGGCAGTTCGGCGTCGGCAGCGCCCAGCACGCTCATGGTGGCAATGGCGGTGGTCTCGGTCATGCCCCAGCCGTGGCGCACCTCCACGTCGTACAGGTCGTTGAACTTGGCGATCAGCGCCTTGGGCATGGCCGATCCGCCCACACCCGTGCGCCGCATGGTGGTAAAGCGCAGCTGGTGCTGCTCCACATGCTGAATCAGGCCCATCCAGATCGTGGGCACGCCCGCGCTGACGGTGACGCGCTCGGTCTCCATCAGCTCGTACAGGCTGGCGGCGTCCAAGCGCGGGCCCGGTAGCACCAGCTTGGCGCCGCCGATCAGGGCCGCATAAGGCAGGCACCAAGCGTTGATGTGGAACATGGGCACCACGGGCAGGATGGTCTCCCGCGCGCTGATGCTGAGCACGCCCGGCATGCAGGCCGACAGGGCACTGAGCACGAGCGCCCGGTGCGAATACAGCACGCCCTTGGGGTTGCCGGTGGTGCCCGACGTGTAGCACAGCGCTGCGCCGGTCTTTTCATCACATTCGGGCCACACAAAGCGGTCATGCTGGCCGGCCACCAGTGCCTCATAGGCGTCGACCCCGGGCACCCCTTGCAGGTCGATGGTGCCCAGCGTGTCGGAATCACACAGCGCCACCCAGTGCCGCACGCGGGGGCACGACGCCGCAATGGCGCGCACCAGCGGCGCGAACGTGGTGTCGAACAGCACCACCTCGTCGTCGGCATGGTTGACGATGTAGGCCAGCTGCTCAGGGTGCAGGCGCGGGTTGCAGGTGTGCATGACCATGCCGCTGCCGGACACGGCGTAATACGCCTCCAGGTGGCGGTGGTTGTTCCAGGCCAGCGACCCCACCACGCTGCCGGGGCGCAGGCCTATCGCTTGCAACGCGTTGGCCAGCTGCCGGGCGCGCCGGGCCATGTCGGCGAAACGGTAGCGGTGCAGGCTGCCATCGGTGTCGCGCGAGACGACCTGCTGATCGCCGTACTGGTTCTCACCGTGCTCGAGGATGGCCGAAACAAGTAGTGGCCGGTCCATCATGCTGCCGGGCTGTTGCTGCTGCATTGCCGTTGTCTCCTAGGGATGTGCGCTGTCCTGCATCGCGGCATTCGTCGGTGCCGGTGCAGAGCACCTCTGTGCTGGGGCTGGCACATGGTCGCAAACAACGCGGGGCATGCTTGTCGTCTGGGTGACTCAACCAGCTAGTACACGAGCAGGGCACGCCGCGCTGGGAGGGCGCGGACGGCGACGTGGTTGTGAATGCCGACGGCTCATGGTGAACGCGAACCACCGCAGCCCTGCTGCACCGCAAAGATTAAAAAACCGGCCGCTGGTGCTGCGGCATGCGCGCTCGGTATAGTCTGCGCATCGGCAGCTTGCCGGGTTTGCGGAATTTATACATAGACGTTCCAACAGCTCAGCGCTCCCAACTCAGGCTGCGAGCCCCCCTTTCAGAAAAAATCGGTGTCCAGAATATCCACACGGCTCATGTCTATTTTGCAAAGTTTGCGAGATACCCACGTTAGGCGTCGAAGGGAGCACCTCTGATCACCGACCTTCTACTCAAGCGGTATCCCGAGCGCTGGGTTCATGATCGGGTACCGCACGCGCTTGCGCTGCTCGTGAGACAGGCGGCACTGGTCCTGTTCGATGACATTGCATCGAAGATGCCAAACCGTGCAAGGCTTTTCGAGGTCCCCGAGAAGCGCCTTGCCAGGGAACTCGGCGCAATGGCGCTTGGCCATCGGCCTACGCCAGAGCAGCGGGCGATGGAATTCCTTGGAGAGCCGTACGACCTCTGGAACGACGCCCATGGCGACCCCGACAGCTTCATCAAACTCAGATTGAGTCTGTTGGAGCTGCTTTTCCGCGAGGCAGAAGCGATGCTGCGCGAGTGCGCGCCCAAGAATGACGTAGCTTCCTGGTGGGCGCTGCTACAGAAACGCACTTCTCCGCCAAAGAACGCTGTTGAAGATGCCCTTCAGGCAACCATGGCCGGAATTGATGAACTGAATGACAGATTCAAAGATGCCGGGTTGCCGTTTGAGTATCACAACGGCCTTATTCAACGCATCGACGACGAACTAACTACGAACGAGATTGAAAGACCGTTCTGGACGCTGGTTTCGGATCCAAAGTACGCCCACGTTGACTCAGACGTAAAGGAAGCGCTTGATCGCCGTGACTCTGGAAAGCCTGATGCAGCCTTCCATGCACTAAAGGGCCTGGAAAGCGTGCTCAAGATTCTCTCCGATGACTTGGGCCGAACGAGAGGTACGGAGAGGGGAGCAGCCGACTTTGTGGACAACCTTGTTTCGATGAAGCTTGGTCGATACATCGAAACCTGGGAAGCTGATGCCCTCAAGTCTCTGTTCAGAGATATCCGCAACCCGCTCGGTCATGGTTCCGGTAACGCGCAACCGTTGGCACTGACCACAGAGCAAACGACTTGGGTGGTAGAGAATGCGATGTCCTGGATCAAGAGCCTTCTACGCCGCAAGTCGTAAGTCAACGCCTAAACCCTCGCTTAACCCCAGACTCGCTACGGCAGGGACTGTATGCCTGGTCGGCGCCAGGCTTTGTGTAGTGGCTGCGGGGTGAGCTTTGGAGCTGACTCGTGCCGCGCAGGGGCATCCATAGGCGATAGCACAAGCGTAGGAGAATCCGCCGTTTCGAAGCCTTTCGGACAGGGTTTGCCTGAGCGGTTGCAGGGACGCATGTTGCACCTTACAACCCCAGCCCTGCAAACAGCGCATCCGCCCGCTTCACGACCGCCTCCTCCATCCGCATCGGCCTCCCCCACTCCCGCTGCGTCTCCCCCGGCCACTTGTTCGTCGCGTCCATGCCCATCTTGCTGCCCAGGCCGCTCACGGGCGAGGCGAAGTCCAGGTAGTCGATGGGCGTGTGCTCCACCAGCAGGGTGTCGCGCGCCGGGTCCATGCGGGTGGTGATGGCCCAGATCACATCCTTCCAGTCGCGCACGTCCACATCCGCATCCACCACCACGATGAACTTGGTGTACATGAACTGGCGCAGGTGGCTCCACACGCCCATCATCACGCGCCGTGCGTGGCCGGCGTAGGCCTTGCGGATGCTGACGACGGCCATGCGGTAACTGCAACCCTCAGGCGGCAGGTAAAAGTCCACGATCTCGGGGAACTGCTTTTGCAAGAGCGGAATGAACAGCTCGTTCATCGCCAGGCCCAGCACAGCGGGCTCGTCGGGCGGTTTGCCGGTGTAGGTGCTGTGGTAGATCGCATCCTTGCGCAGGGTGATGCGGTCCACCGTGAGCACGGGGAACTCGGCGCATTCGTTGTAGTAGCCGGTGTGGTCGCCATACGGCCCTTCCAGCGCGTGCTGCCAGCCGCTCGCGTGGTTGGCATCGGGCTGGATGTGGCCTTCGAGCACGATCTCGGCGGTGGCGGGCACCTGCAGCGGCAAACCCAATGCGGGCGTGACCTCGGTGCGCGCACCGCGCAGCAGGCCGGCAAACTGGTATTCGCTTAAAGAATCGGGCACGGGCGTCACCGCGCCAAGCAGCGTGGCTGGGTCGGCCCCCAGCGCCACGGCCACGGGGTAGGGCTGGCCGGGGTGGGCGGCGCAGTGGTCGGCAAAGTCCAGCGCGCCGCCGCGGTGGGCCAGCCAGCGCACGATGACCTGGTTGCGCGAGAGCACCTGCTGGCGGTAGATGCCCAGGTTCTGCCGTGCCTTGCGCGGGCCGCGCGTGATGGTGAGGCCCCAGGTGATGAGCGGGGCCACGTCGCCGGGCCAGCAGTGCTGCACGGGCAGGCGGGCCAGGTCGACATCGGGCCCTTCCCACACCTCCTGCTGGCAGGGTGCGCCGCGCACCACGGTGTGGGGCGCCATGTTCCACAAAGTCTTGAGCAGCTGGCCCATGCCCAGCATGTCCTTGAAGCCCTTGGGCGCCTCGGGCTCCTTGAGGGTGGCCAGCAGTTCGCCCAGGGCGCGCACGCCGTGCAGGTCGGCCACACCCATGGCGCGGGCCACGCGGTCTGTGGTGCCAAACAGGTTGGTGAGCACCGGCATGCGGTGGCCCGTGGGCTGGGAGAAGAGCAGCGCCGGGCCGCCTGCGCGCAGCACGCGGTCGCTGAGCGCAGTCATCTCCAGGTGGGGCGAGACGGGCTCCGCCACGCGACGCAGGTCGCCCGTGGCTTCGAGCTGGGCCATGAAGTCGCGCAGGTCGCGGTAGGCCATATCGGGTCCAGAATTTGAATGAAATCGGCCGATAGCGCAGGTATTGATTGCGCTAGCAGCTATAAATTAAGGAGCATTCAGCTCCAGGCCCTGCCACCGAGGCGCGAGGGCGTGCGGCACATCCATGAGGTCGAGCACGCGCGCCACGCTGAAGTCCACCACCTCGCCCACGGTCTGCGGGCGCAGGTAGAAGGCGGGCAGCGGCGGGCAGACGATGCCGCCCATCTCGGTGACGGCCACCATGTTGCGCAGGTGGGTGAGATGCAGGGGCGACTCGCGCACCATCAGCACCAGGCGGCGGCGCTCCTTGAGGGCAACGTCGGCCGCGCGCGTGAGCAGGTTGTCGGCCAGACCGTGCGCAATGGCGGCGAGCGTGCGCATGGAGCAGGGCGCGACCACCATGGCATGGCACTGGAACGAGCCACTCGCAATGGCGGCGCCCACGTTGACCACGTCGTGCACGCGGTGGGCCAGGGCCTCGACGGCGGGGCGGTCCATGTCCAGCTCGTGCTGCAGGTTGCGCCAGCCAGCGTCGGAGACGACCAGGTGGGTCTCGATGCCGCTCTGGCCCTGCAGCACCTGCAGCAAGCGCGCGCCATAGACGGCGCCGCTGGCGCCAGAGATGGCCACGATGATGCGGCGCAGGTTGGCGGCATCAGCCATGTGAGGGCTCCACGGCGGCGGGCCGCAGTGCAGGGCGTTGCAGTGGCTCGGCCAGTTGGTCGGCCTCCACCTGCTCCAACACCAGCGCGGCCTGCAGCGGGTCAAAGTCTTCATGCACGCGCTTTTTCACGCCGTATTGCTGCAGCTGGTAGTGCCGGTCGGCAGCAATGCCGTGGCGCGCCAGCGTGCTTTTGACGCAGACCAGCGGGCAGCCGTCGAGCGCGATGATGGGCCGGCCCGAGCGCACGGTTTTCATGAGGTGCGGCACATCGCCGCCCACCCCGGCGATGCACGACATCTCGGCCACGCCGCGCCGGTCGAGCTGCAGCGCCATGTGGTTTGCCAGCTGCGCGGCGCTGGAGCAGCCAGAGCAGGAATAGACCAAGGGGTGGTTCTGGGGATCGGTGTTGGTGGCCATGCTCATCCTCCGTTGCGTGGTGTTGGGTCCAGGCGGCGGCGCAGGTGGCCCAGCACCTGGCGCGGGTCCAGCACGGGCAGCTCGATCGCATCGAGCGCGTTCTTCACCACCAGGCCCAGCTCGGTGTCGCCCTCCATCGACAGGCGGCGACTGAAAAACAGCGTGTCCGGGTCTTGCTGGCGCTGGGCCAGCAGCAAAAAGTCATGGGCTGTGGCGCTCAGCGTCACGTCGGCCACCTGCGGCAGCACCAGCGGGGCGTGGGGGGCAAAGCGTTGGCCCGTCCAGGCAAAGTCGAACGCCACGCGCGCATCGCGCACCTGCACCCGCATCTTCTTGTGCAGCAGCAGCTGGCCCACGTCCGCAGGCAGGTGCCGCGCCAGCGCCAGGTTGAGCGCGGTCACCAGCAGCAGCGAGCCGGGGTAGGCGGGCAGGCGCGCCAGCACGGCACCCACGGGAGCAGGAACGACCAGGGGGAAAGGGAGAGGAGAAGCCGCCATGAGACAGAAGGGCCCTCAGGCCACGTAAAAAAACACGGTGAAAAAGTGGCACACGCTGCCGCCCAGCACAAACAGGTGCCACAGGCCGTGGCCATGGCGCACGCGGTGGTCCAGCGCATAAAAGACGATGCCCAGCGTGTAGCAGGCGCCGCCCGCCAGCAGCCAGGCAAACCCGGCAGGCGTGAGCGCATTCCACAACGGCACCACGGCCACCAACGCCAGCCAGCCCATGAGCACGTAGATGACCAGCGACAACACCCGCGCACCACGCGCCCACCAGATCTCCTGCGCAATGCCCAGCAGGGCCAGGCCCCACACCACGCCCAGCAGCGACCAGCCCCAGGGCCCGCGCAGCGACACCAGCGCAAACGGCGTGTAGCTGCCAGCGATTAGCAGGTAGATACTGCAGTGGTCGAGCTTTTGCAGCACGGCCTTGATGGTGCGTCGGCGCACGCTGTGGTACGCGGTGGAGGCGGCGTACAGCGCCACCAGCATGGCGCCGTAGATGCTGAACGCCACCACCTTCCACGGGTCGCCCATGCGCGCCGCGAGGGTGATGAGCACGGCAGTGCCCGCCGTGGCGAGCAGGGCACCCACCAGGTGGCTGATGCTGTTGAAACGTTCTCCGGGGTACATGGGTGATCTGCCTTGTCGTTACGGGTGCATGGCGGGCCGAGCGGCTGCACCGCCCGCCGCGCCATGCAGCCCCTGCTCCAGCCCCGGGCGCCCGAACCAGTAGCCGTTGCAGGGCAGATCGGGCATGAAGGGCTGCATGCGCTCCACATAGTCAGGTGCCTTTTCGGCAGCATCCTCCGCAGCCACGGCGCGGCGGGCTTCGTCAAACGCGGCAATCACCTGCGGCATGTGCTGGGCCTGCGGGCTCAGGCGCACCACGTCCACGCCTTGGGCGCGCATCGCGGCCAGTTCGTTGGCCAGGTTGTAGACGCGGGCCGACTGGGTCTGCGTGCCGTTGAGCACCAGAAAACCCTCGCTCTCGCGCGTGTGCAGCGGAAGGCCGTCGGCGTGTTGCAGGCAGCTGAACTGGCAGTCGTCCTTGGGCAGGTTGCGGTGGCGGGCGGTGAAGCAGCGCGCCGAATAGGCCAGGGGCATGCGGCCGTAGGCAAACACCTCGGTCTCGATGCCTGCGGGCCGCTGCGTCAGCACAGCAGCGAGCGCGTGCTGCGACATTTCAAGCGGCATCACCCAGCGCGTGGCGCCCAGCTGCGCCATCCATTGCAACGAGGGCGCGTTGTACAGGTTCAGGTGCGGCCCGGCCACAAAGGCCTGTGGCCCGCCCGGCGCGCGTGCAAGGCAACCCACGGCGCCCATGTCATTGGCCTCGACCCGAAACTCGCCGTTGCCCGTGACCTTGTGCATCACCCCCACATCGGCGCTGGACTCGATGAGCACCTGGCTGGACAACACCGCCTCCTTGCCCGCGTCCTGCAACATGCGCGCCAGCGCCAGCCAGTCGGCCAGGCGCAGCTCATGGCGGCGCGAGCACACCGTCTCGCCCAGGTACACCACGTCCACGGGCGTGGCGGCCATGGCCTCGTAGAACGCGAACACGGTGTCGCGGGGCCAGTAGTACAGCAGCGGGCCGAGAGAGAGTTTCATGGGGCGGTTTCTGGGAGGTTGTCGTTGTGGAGAAGCACTACTTCCAGGGACGGTGATAAGCGCCCAGCGTGTGCTGTTGCCCCTCGGCCACCTGGTCCAGGCTGGCCATCCAGCGCGTCTTGGGTGCGTAGCGGTGCGGGTAGGCCAGGCACTGGTCCATGGCCTCGCGCCAGACCTGGGTGACCTGCGCTACATAGGCGGGGCTGCGCTGGCGGCCTTCGATCTTGATGGCGCGCACGCCCATCTTGAGCAGCTGGGGCAGCAGCTCCAGCGTGTTGAGGCTGGTGGGCTCTTCGATGGCGTAGTAGTTCTCGTCATCGCCCACGTCGAAGCGGCCCTTGCACAGCGTGGGGTAGCCCGCGTTCTCGCCGGGCGCATAGCGGTCGATGAGCACACCGTTCAAGCGCGACTCGCGGCCCTGCGGCGTCTCTACCCAGCGCACGGCCTTCGGGGGCGAACACACGCCGTGCGTGTTGGGCGATTCGCCGGTCACATACGACGACAGCGCGCAGCGCCCCTCGACCATCACACACAGGCTGCCAAAGCCGAAGACTTCGATCTCGACCGGCGTGCGGTCGATGACCTGGCGCACCTGCTCCATCGACAGCACACGCGGCAGCACGGCGCGCACGATGCCGAACTGCTCGCGGTAGAAGTTGATGGCCTCGTAGTGGGTGGCCGAACCCTGCACCGACAGATGCAACCGCAGCCGGGGGTGGTGCTGCACCGCGTACAACATGAGTCCCGGGTCGGCCAGGATGACGGCGTCCACGCCCAGGTCCACCGCCTTGTCCAGCGCACTGCGCCACGGCCCTGGGTTGGTTGCCTGCGGGTAGGTGTTGAGCGCCATGAAAACCTTGCAGCCGCGACCATGCGCATGGCCAATACCCTGGGCGATGGCCGCCTCGTCAAAGTTGAGGCCCGCGAAGTTGCGCGCGTTGGTGGCGTCGCGCAGGCCCAGATAGACGCAGTTGGCACCGTGGTCCACGGCCGCCTTCAGGGCGGGCAGGCTGCCTGCGGGGCAGACGAGTTCCATGGCGGGCGAGGCAGGCTCCAGGGCCGCAGGCAGCGCGGCCTCCATCGATTTCAGGGGTTCCATCACAAACATTCAAACGCTGGCCCCGGTGGGGAGCCACAGCACTGGGCGCCACCATACGGGGGTCACCCGACGCATCCGCTGATCTTCATCAACGGCGGTGCACAATGCTGGAGCAAAGCAGTCGGGTTTTGACGTGCCTCTTACCTTCGCGGCCCGCCACACTGCCGTCCGGCCTTGACTTGCATCTATGCCGCCACCCCTTACTGCCCTTCTGCCCGCCCCGAGCGCTGCCCTGCCGTGAACAAGAACCTGTGGTTGCTGGCCCTGTGCCAAGGCCTTTTCCTCACCAACAACGTTGTCTTCATTGCCATCAACGGCCTGGTGGGACTGCAGCTGGCGCCCTTTGGCTGGATGGCCACGCTGCCGGTGATGGGCTACGTGGTGGGCGGGGCGCTGTCCACCCCGCTGGTGGCGCGCACGCAGATGCGCTGGGGCCGCAAGGTGTCGTTCCAGATCGGGCTGGCCGTGGCCGTGGTGTCGGCCGCTCTGTGTGCCTGGGCCGCGTTCAGCGCCAGCTTCTGGCTGCTGTGCACCGCTACGCTGGTGGCGGGCTACTACAGCGCCAATGGCGGCCTGTACCGCTTTGCAGCGGCCGAGCTGGCGGCCCCGGATTACCGCGAGAAGGCTGTTTCGCTGGTGCTGGCCGGTGGCCTGCTGGGCGCGGTGGCGGGCCCCAACCTGGCCAGCGCCACGCGCACGCTGTTCCCGGTGCCGTTTGCGGGCGCCTACATCGCGCTGATCGGCGTGGCACTGTTGTCCATGCTGTGCATGTCGGCGATCCGGTTCGAGGCGCAGCCTGTGGTGCTCAACGCTGCGGGGCAACGCGAGCAGGGGCGCCCCCTGACTGTGCTGATGCGCCAGCCCGCCTTCATCGTGGCCATTGTGGGCGCCGCGCTGGGCTATGGCGTGATGAACCTGCTGATGGCGGCCACGCCGCTGGCCATGCAGGTGTGTGGCTTTGACTTCGACGCCTCGGCGCTGGTGCTGGAGTGGCATGTGATCGGCATGTTCGCGCCCGGCTTTGTCACCGGCCACCTCATCAAGCGCTTTGGCGTGTTGCCCATCATGGGCACGGGGGTGTTGCTCAACCTGGCCTGCGTGGCCGTGGCGCTGATGGGCGTGGAACTGCACCACTTCGGCATTGCATTGTTCTTCCTGGGCGTGGGCTGGAACTTCCTGTTCACCGGCTCCACCACACTGGCCATGACGGCCTACCGGCCCGAAGAGAAGGACCGCGCCCAGGCAGCCATCAACTTCTGCGTGTACTCCACCCTGGCGCTGAGTGCGTTTTCATCCGGCGTGCTGGTCACCACACAGGGCTGGACACTGCTCAACGCCGGGTCGCTGGTGCCGATTGTGGTGACGGGGCTGGCGCTGGCCTGGCTGGGCCTGCAGCACAAGCAGGCTGCACGCGTGGCCCCCGGCCCGTGAGCTGAGAAATTCACGATCGTTGACATTGCAGCATCGAGCGGTGTGCGTACCATCAGCCATGGCCATGGCGCCATTCCCCGGCGCTGCCATTTTTTATTCCCTCTGCAGGAGAACACCATGGGTTTGCTCGATTCCGTTCTGGGTGCCGTCATCAACAACGCGTCGCAAGGCGGCAGCGGCGCCGCTGCATCCGGTGGGGCCGGAGGTGGCCTTGGGGGGCTGATCAGCATGGCCGCACAAAACCCGCAGCTGGTGCAGGCCGTGATGTCACTGATCAGCAACGACGGCCCGGTGGGTGGCCTGCCAGGCTTGATGGCCAAGTTTCAGCAGGCGGGGCTGGGCAATGTGATTGCGTCGTGGCTGAGTGCGGGACCCAACCACGCAATCTCGGGCGAACAGTTGTCCAACGTGCTGGGCAGCGGCCCGCTGTCGCAGATCGCTGCGCAGCTGGGCGTGGGCCCCAGCGCAGCGGCCGGGCAGCTGGCCCAGGTGTTGCCGGGCTTGGTAGACCAGCTCAGCCCGCAGGGCCAGGCGCCCCACGGCGGGTTTGGCAATACCAACGACCTGCTGGGGATGCTCGGCGGTTTGCTTCAAAAATGATAGCTACTGGTGCTTTCTGCACTAGCGCTACCGGCTGTTTTCCTTGAAATCAGCCCGCCAAAGGGCAGCGCCGCACCAGCCATTGGCGCAACAGATCAAACACCGGAGCGGCCAGCTCGGTGCTTTCGTTGAACAGCTCGTGGAACAGGGGCTCAAAGCAATGCGAATGCACAACGGCCTTGGGCGCGGCCACAGCGAACGCGCGGCTGCCAGCGGGGTGCACCAGCTTGTCGCTGCCCGCCCACATCAGCAGCGTGGGCACGCTCCAGTGCGCAGCGCGGGCCACGGTGGCAGGGCCACCATCGGCGATAAAGCGTGCCAGGCGCGCGCTGATGCGGTCATGGCACAGGGGGTCGGCCAGGTAGGCCGCCACCACGGCCTGGTCGTGCGATAGGTACTGCGCATCCAGCCCATTGCCCACACGCAGGTTGGGCGCGATGCGCGGCAGCGTGGCCAGCAGCAGCTTTTGCACAGCGCCCAGGCCTGCATCGAGCGCGGGGGATGACAGCACCAACGCATCGACCGCCCGCAGGTGCAGGGACACAAACCGCGAGGCCACCAGCCCGCCCATGCTGTGGCCCAGCAACACCAGCGGCTGGCCAGCAGGCATGCGTGCGCGCGTGGCGTCCACCAGGTCCGCCAGGTCGTCCAGCAGGCGCATGTCCGACGTGAGCCCGCCGCGTGGCCCGGCTGATTCGCCATGGCCGTACTGGTCGTAGCCCCGCACCGCAAACCCCCAGTCGTTGAGGCGGCGGGCCAGCGCGTCATAGCGGCCTACATGCTCGCCCAGGCCGTGCACCAGCAGCACGGTCCCCCGGCAGGGTTCGCCCTGCGGCAAGGGCCAGTCCTGCACGGCCAGGTTCTCGCCATCGCTGGCGGTGAAAGTGGTCAGGGTCGAGGGGATCAGTTCATCAGGGTTCATGTCGGGCGGGACCATCAGGGCATGGTGGGCAGCATACCCGGCAGGGCTGAAAACCCAGCGCAAAAAATGGACAACACGCGCTGGGCGATGATGGGCCGCTCCGAGGCCCATCACCGCCCTAGTCGCCAGGTCTGCGTTGCGGGGGGGCCTCAGGCAGAGGCAGCAGCCTGCTGCTGGGCCATGGCCGCCATCACATGGGCCACCGAGGCGGTGAGGCGCTTGGCGTAGGGAACGTGCAAAAACTCGTTGGGGCCGTGCGCATTGCTCTTGGGGCCGAGCACGCCGCACACCATCATCTGCGCGGTGGGGAAGCCTTCGCTCAGCATGTTCATCAGCGGAATGGTGCCGCCCTGGCCGATGTAGCCGCAGGGCGCACCAAAGTGCGCCTGCGAGGCCTCGTTGAGCGCCTGCTCGAACCAGGGCGTGGTGGCCGGGGCGTTCCAGCCTGTGGCACCGCCGCCGCTCTGGAAGGTGACCTTGGCCTGGTAGGGCGCGTTGTCTTCCAGCAGCGCCTTCAGGTCCTGCACGGCTTGCGCGGCGTCCACCAGTGGGGGCAAGCGCAGGCTGAGCTTGAAGGCGGTGTAGGGGCGCAGCACGTTGCCCGCGTCCTGCAGGGCCGGGAAGCCCTCCGCACCGGTGACGCTGAGCGTGGGTTCCCAGGTGCGCTTGAGCAGGGCCTGCACCGGGTCGGTGGTGGTGGGCAGTGCAAACGTGGTGGAGCCGCCGCAGTCGTAGTGCGCCCACGGGAAGCGGCGGTACACCTCTTCGCCCAGGATGGCTGCCGTGGCGCGGGCCTGGGCCAGGCGGTCAGCGGGCACTTCGCAATGGAAGCTCTGGGGCAGCAAGCGGCCGGTGGCGCTGTCTTCGAGCCGGTCGAGCACCTGCCGCATGATGCGGAAGGACGAGGGCACCAGGCCCGAGGCGTCGCCCGAGTGGATGCCCTCGGTCAGGATCTCGACCTTGAGCGTGCCGCTGGCCATGCCGCGCAGGCTGGTGGTGAGCCACAGCTGGTCGTAGTTGCCGGCGCCCGAGTCCAGGCACACGACCAGCGCCACGTTGCCCATGCGGGGCTTCAATGCATCGATGTAGGGCAGCAGGTCGCGCGAGCCGCTTTCTTCGCACGTTTCGATGAGGCCCACGATGCGCGGGTGGGGCACATTCTGGCGTTTCAGTTCCTGCACGGCGGCGATGCTGGCGTACACCGCGTAGCCGTCATCGGCGCCGCCCCGGCCGTAGAGCTTGCCGTCTTCGTACTTGGGCGTCCAGGGGCCGAGGTCGCTGCGCCAGCCCGAGAACTCGGGCTGCTTGTCCAGGTGGCCGTACATGAGCACGGTGTCGGTAGCGCCGGGCTGGGTGGCGGCGATCTCGAAGAACAGCACGGGGGTGCGGCCTTCGAGGCGCACGATTTCGAGCGTGAGGCCCTCGACCTTCTGCGACTCCACCCAGGCCGCAGCGTTGCGCACCACGGTGTCGAGCAGGCCCAGCTCGGCCCAGTCGGCAGCGAACGTGGGGGACTTGGCAGGGATGGCGATGTAGTCGGTGAGCTGGCGAACAATGTCGCTGTCCCAGGCCTGGCTGACACGCTGCAGGGCAAGCTCAGGCTGAAGGACTTGGGAGGGCACGCGGGCGTTCATGGTGGGGCTCCTGAAGGCGGAAGGTGATCAATCCACCATTCCAACACAACGCCCCGCCGTGCGCCATGGATCAATACAGAGACTCGGGCAGGGTCTCGGGATTGGCCTGGGCCGCCAGCTGGGCATTGGGGCGGCGCAGACCCGTGGCCACCTCGACGCGGTTGCGGCCGTTGTTCTTGGCCTGGTACAGCGCGCGGTCGGCGGCTGCGATCAGCATGTCCCAGCTGTCGCCGGAATCCAGCCGTCCACCAAACACCCCAATGCTCACCGTGACGGCGATGCCAGGGCCCGGCACGCTTTCAACAGGGCAACGCGACTCCTCGACCGCCTTGCACAGCTCGCGCGCCAGCTGCTCGGCCCCCACCAGGCCGGTGTCGGGCAGCAGCACCATGAACTCCTCGCCCCCGTAGCGGCCCACCAGGTCCTGCGCACGCACGCGCTGGCGCAGCACATTCACCACACTGCACAGCACGCGGTCACCCGCCGGGTGGCCGTACTGGTCGTTCACATCCTTGAAGTGGTCAATGTCCACCATCATCAGCGCCATGGGCTCGCGCATGCGCTGTGCGCGGGCCACGTCTCGGTCCAGCGCCGCGATCAGCGAGCGGCGGTTGGCCACACCGGTGAGCGGGTCCAGCGCGGCCAGCACGCGGTTGTTTTCGTCGGCACGGTCGCGCGACATGAACACAAAACCCACCGAGCTGACGAGCACCACCGAGAACGTGGCCAGAAAGGTCAGGGTCTGCAGCGCGCTGCTTTGCAGAATGTTGGTGGCCTCGGAGTGCGTGCTGATAGCCACCAGCGCACGGCCACCCAGTACCAAGGCCTCCAGCGACAGCCCCGCCACCAGCAGCCACTGCCCGCGCCCCACGGTAGCGTGCCGGTGCGACAGCGCCGCCAGCAGCGCCCACACGGCCTGCAGCCCGATGACCAGGCCCACAAAACTCACCCGCGCCGGAAAGTTGTCGATGAACACCGTGACAAAACCCAGCACCAGCAGCGGCGGGGCCAGCAGCAGCGACCAGCGCACCGGCCGCCCCTGAAACTGGTAGACCGCTGCAATCATGCCCACGAACACGCTGGACAGCATCAGATTGCCGAGCACGATGGACAACACGTCGGGGATCAGGCCCCGCAGCATGATCAGCAAGTGGCCAATGGCGTTGACCAGCAAGGCCGCAGCCCAGCGGCCCAGGCCATCGCGCCTTCGCCCCCACCCCACCACGGCCATGGAGGCCGCCATCATGAGGGAGCTGGCAATGATCATTGCCAGCATGGTGGGGACGTGGGCGGCCATGGGTGCAGGTGGGCAGGGTATGAAGCGAGTCAGACCAGCATAAACCAAGGGCCAAAGACCGCAAACCGTCGGATGACCGCCCCCACCGGTGGCGAGCCCTATTGCAGCTGGGCGGGGGCCCGGGCGCCACTGCCGGGGGCGTGTTGCCCTTCACCTTCGCCGGTCTGCGCCAGGGGCGCAGCCAGAGCCGCGCGCTGGGAGTAGCCCAGGCCACCGCTGGCCGCCGTGCCGTCGCCCCGCGAGAGTTTGAACACCTGTACCGCCCCGGCCAGCCGCGTGGCCTGCTCGCGCAGGCTTTGCGCAGCGGCGGCCGATTGCTCCACCAGCGCGGCGTTCTGCTGCGTCATCTGGTCGAGCTGGTTGACGGCGGTGTTGACCTGGCCGATGCCGTCGGACTGTTCGGTCGAGGCTGCGGTGATCTCGCCAATGATGTCGCCCACCCGTTTGACCGAACCCACGATCTCGTCCATGGTGCTGCCCGCGTTCTGCACCAGGCGCGCGCCCGATTCCACACGCTCCACCGAGGCGCCAATCAGCGCCTTGATCTCGCGCGCCGCCTCTGCGCTGCGCCCGGCCAGGTTGCGCACTTCGCTGGCCACCACGGCAAAACCCCGGCCCTGTTCACCCGCGCGGGCGGCTTCCACCGCAGCGTTGAGCGCGAGGATGTTGGTCTGGAACGCGATCGAATCAATCACGCCGATGATGTCGGCGATCTTGCGCGAGCTCTGGTTGATGTCGCCCATGGTGGTGACCACCTCGCCCACCACCTGGCCGCCGCGCGCGGCCACGGCAGCGGCGGTGCTGGCCAGCTGGTTGGCCTGGCGCGCGGCGTCGGCCGACTGGCGCACGGTGGAGGTCAGGTGCTCCATGCTTTGTGCGGTCTGCGCCAGGCTGCTGGCCGTGGCCTCGGTGCGGGCCGACAGGTCCTGGTTGCCGCTGGCAATCTCGGCGCTGGCGGTGGTGATGCTGTCCACGGCATTGCGCACCTGCTGCAGCATCTGCGTGTAGCGCTGGCGCATGCCCTCCACCTCCTGCACCAGCGCGCCGATCTCGTCGCGCCGCGTGGTGTGAAAGGCCTCGGTCAGGTCGCCCTGCGCCACCAGCGTGATGGCCTGGGTCAGGTCCTGCAGCGGGCGGCTCACGCCCCGGCGCAGCATGACAAACAGGCCGATGGCCAGCAGCACCACGGCCACGGCCATCAGGCCCCACACGGCCAGCGTGACGCGCCGCTGGCTGGCCATGGCCTCGCCGTCGGCCACCTCGGCCACCACCCACCAGCCGCCACCGGTCTTGCGCACCAGCGCCCAGGGGTTCTCGGCGCCGGTGCCCAGCACGTCTGCGGCCTCGCGCACAAAGCCGTCCTGCGATGCAGCCAGCGCTTCAAAGAAGGGGCGCGCTTGCGGGTAGGCCTCCAGCACGCGCTTGCCGCGCGCGGTGGGGTGGTACACAAACACGGCCTGGTCCAGCGAGGTGCCAGGGTTGATCACATAGGTGCCGCCGTGTTCGAAGAACTTCGTCTGCGCCACCTGTTTTTGCAGCATGGCGTGGAACACGCTGATGTCATTGCCGATGAACAGCAGCGCAATGACCTTGCCCGAGGCGTCCTTGGCGGGCAGGTAATGGCCCATGAAGGGCTTGCCGTTCACCACCGTGACGCCAGTAAAGGGCTCGCCCTTGGACACGGTGGCATACGCCGGGTCGTCTTTGCCCAGCGGCGTGCCCTGCTGGCGCTCGCCCTTGTCATTCTTGACAGAAGTGGTGATGCGGATGAAATCATCGCCCTTCTTGGCGAACACGGTGGCAATGCCGCCCGTCTCGCTGGCGAATTTGTCGACCGAGCCGTAGTCCTCGTTGACCAGCGCGCCGTAGCTGCGCAGCTCGCCCGAGGCCTCGTCGAGCTGCATCGTGGCCTCGAAGTAGCGCTGAAAGCCCTTCATGGTCAGCTGCACCAGCTCGCGGTTGGTGTTGTCGGCCGCGTCCAGCGACTGCGCCACGCTCTGCGCCGTGTCGCCCACGCTGGCCACCACCTGGGCGCGGGTGCTGCGCTCGGTCAGCACGGCAATCGCCAGCCCCACCAGCACCAGCACCAAGGCCACCAGCGCAATGGCGGTCAACGTGACCTGGCGCGCGACGGATCGGTTGTTGGCAAGGGATGCGGGCATGCGGGGTGTCTCCTGGAATTGAATGCGCAAAGCAATGCACAAAGGAATGCAAAAGCCGACTGGGCCGGTCTGCTTTCACTCTAAGCGCAGCGCCTTGTTACATTTATTCACGCATTCCCTTACGCATTCGCGCGTACTGGAACTGCCTGGTAAAACGATTTATGCCGGTTTTACGCGCGGCTGCGCAGGGCCACGTCCCGCCAGCCGAGCCCCTGCGATGTCCCCGCCGCTGGGCTGTATTCGCAACCCACCCAGCCCGTGTAGCCCAGGGCGTCGATGGTGTCGAGCAGAAAAGGGTAGTGCAGCTCGCCACGGTCGGGCTCATTGCGTGCGGGCACGCCCGCCACCTGGATGTGGGCCACGCGGCCCGTGGGCAGGTAGCGCTGCAGCTTGCCGTGCAGGTCACCCTCCACCAGCTGGCAGTGGTAAAGGTCCATCAGCACCTTCAGGTGTGGCACCTGGGCCGCGTCGAGCAACTCGTGCGCGTGGTCCTGCCGGTTCAGGAAATAGCGCGGTACATCGCGCAGGTTGGTGGGCTCGATGAGGATGTCACATCCTGCGCGCCCGGCCTGGTCTGCCGCCCAGCGCAGGTTGCCCACGCACAGGGCCTTGAGCGATTCGCGCTCCACCCCCGGCGGCACAGTGCCGCACAGCAGGTTGATAAACGGGCAGCGCAGTTGCTCGGCATATCGCAAGGCCTCCAGCACACCGGCCCGAAACTCCGCCTCCCGACCCGGCTGCGCGGCCAGGCCGCGTGCGCCGAGCTCCCAGGCATGGGCCATGTCGGCAGGCTCGACGCCGCCCGCCGGGGCGTTGAGCACCACCAGTTGCAGGCCGTTGTCCTGCAGCCGGGCAGCGATCTCGCGGGGGTCGAAAGCGTAGGGGAAGTGCAGTTCCACCGCCCGGAACCCGTCGTGCGCCGCAGCCGCAAAACGGTCGAGCAAGGGCAGCTCGGTGTACATCAGGCTCAGGTGGGCGGCAAACTGGGGCATGGGGGCAGTGCGAAGAGGCAACTTCTAAGCGCCGCAGCTTATCGTGTAGCCAACGAGCCCATTGCCCGCCCAGAGCGCCGTGGAGCCTGAATTTGTGCCAAATTCGCCTCTAGCGCTAGTTTCATATGCCTTTACAGCTATACATTTTATAGCAATCTCAGGATCACCCATGCGCATCGGAGAACTCGCCCAACGCACCGGCACCACGCCCAAGGCCATCCGGCTGTATGAGACACGGGGCCTGCTGGGCACGGTGGCGCGCGCAGGCAGCTACCGCCACTATGGAGAGGCCGATGTGGCCCGCGTGTTGCTGATACGCCGGGCCCAGGCGCTGGGCTTTCGGCTGTCGGAGCTGGACGGGCTGCCCCACATCGACACCGCCGCTGGCTGGGACCGCGTGGCCCAGCTGGTGGCCGGGCGGCGGGCCGCCGTGGCGCACGAGCTGGCGCGCCTCACAGCGCTGGACGCACAACTGGCCGGGCTGGAAGCCGAGATGCACACCTGCGACACGCTGGCAGTGCCCGTGACGCCCCAGGCCTGCACGATGGGCAGCGCGAAATCCGTACCGCCTTGACCCGACCGCTTGACTCTGCCCCATGGGGCAAGGTGACCATGGCGCCATCAACAACACCGTGAGGGAGCATCTGTGGCAGAGCAACACAACATTCTGGTCATCCTGGGCCACCCCGCCGCCGAGAGCCTGTGCGCAGGCATGGCGCGTGCCTATGCCGAGGGCGCTAGGCGCGCAGGGGCGCAGGTGCGGTTTCTGGACGTGGGACAGCTCGTTTTCAACCCGCTGTTTCAGGGCTATGGCGCTGCCCAGCCGCTGGAACCCGATTTGATGGCCGCGCAGGCCGACATCACCTGGGCGCACCACCTGGTGTGGGTCTACCCGATCTGGTGGGGTGCCATGCCTGCGCTGCTCAAGGGTTTTATCGACCGCACGTTCCTGCCGGGCTACGCCTTCAAGTACCGCAAGGGCTCGTCGTTATGGGACAAGCTGCTGGCCGGCCGATCGGCCGAGCTGCTGGTGACCATGGATTCGCCACCCTGGTACTTCCGCTGGGTCACGCGCATGCCGGGGCACCACCAGATGAAGAAGGCCATCCTGGAGTTCTGCGGCATCCGGCCCGTGCGGGTGCACAGCTTTGGCCCCGTGCGCAGCGCCAGCGCCGAGCAGCTGGCGCTGTGGGTGGAGAAGGCGCGGCAACTGGGGCTGCGCCAGGGGGCACGCGCCGCACAGGGACAACCGCGCCCGACGCCGGTCACTTCGTCGCCGTCATCGCCTTCGCGGTGAAGGCCTGCACCGCAGCGCGGCCCACCGCCGAATCGTCGGTGAAGAAGCCATCGATGCCTGCGCGCAGGTAGGCCGTGATCTCGGCCACGCTGTCACCGCGCACGGTGCCATCGGTGGTGGGCGCCTTCTTCAGGCCGGCGGGCAGAAAGGCGTTTTCAGGCCGCAGCGTCCAGATGTGCACGGCCAGCCCGGCGGCATGGGCTTGTGCGACCAGCGGCGTGGGATCGCCGGGCACTCCGTCCTTCACCGGCACCACCAATGTCTTGAAGGGGCCGATGGCGTTGGCGTAGGTGGCCACCTGCTTGAGGCCGTCGGGAGTGATCAGGTCGGCATAGGCGCGCGTGTTGGCCGCGCCCTGCGCCACAAAGTCATACGGCCGGCCCGACGGCGCCACCAGCTGCACCAGGCGCACGCTGCTCTGCTTGCGGATCGCCTGCAGGTTGCTGACCTCGAACGACTGCACGAACACGGGCGCGTCCTTGTGGTTCCAGCCGTTTTTCTCCAGCACGGCCAGCAGCGGCGCCTCCAGCGGCAGGCCGATGGACTGGAAGTAGGTGGGGTGTTTGGTCTCGGGGTAGATGCCGATCACGCGGCCGGTTTTGGCTGTCGCCGCCTTGGCCAGGTCGATCACCTCCTGCAAGGTGGGCACCTCGAACCGGCCGTTGTAGGCCACGTTGGCCGGGCGCTGCGCGGGGATGCGTTCGCGGGCGCGCAGGGTCTTCAGCTCGGCCAGCGTGAAGTCTTCGGTGAACCAGCCGGTGATGGCCTGGCCGTCGATGGTCTTGGTGGCCTTGCGGCCCGCGAACTCGGGGCGGTCCACCACGTCGGTGGTGGCTTCCTTCACGGAGCCATCGGCGCCCAGGATGGCAATCGCGTTCTCGTGCCGGGCCACCAGCACGCCGTCCTTGGTGATCACAAGGTCGGGCTCGATGATGTCCGCGCCATCGTCAATCGCCTGCTGGTAGGCCGCCAGCGTGTGCTCGGGCCGCAGCGCCGATGCGCCGCGGTGGGCAATGACGGTGGGGGTGGGGGGCCAGGCCTGGGCTACGGCGCCCAGCGCCCAGGTGGTCAACAGCGCGGCAGCGGTCACGGCGCGCAGTGCAATGCGTTTCATGCGGGTCTCCTACAAACAGAGCCCGCACCTTAGCCGATGCGCTTGACAGTGCCGTGTCGCTGGGCGCGCACCCACAAGCGCTACGCGTGTTCGAAGTGGAAGACCGCCGTGCCCGCGCGTGCGTTGGGCAGCCAACGCACCTCTTGCCCGTCCTGCAACCCGAATGAATCGAGGATGCGCAGGCTGTTCTTGGTGGCCAGCACCTCAAAGTCCTTGTACGTGCCCACGCGGATGTTGGGCGTGTCGTACCACTGGTAGGGCAGGCGCCGCGTGACGGGCATGCGCCCGCGCAGGATGGACAAGCGGTTGGGCCAGTGCGCAAAGTTGGGGAAGGCCACCACGCCGGTGCGCCCCACACGCGCCGTCTCGCGCAGCATGGTTTCGGCGTTGCGCAAGTGCTGCAACGTGTCGATCTGCAGCACCACGTCAAAGCTGTTGTCGTCGAACATGGCCAGCCCCTCGTCGAGGTTGAGCTGGATCACATCCACCCCGCGCTGCACGCAGGCCAGCACGTTGGCGTCGTCAATCTCCACGCCATAGCCGCTGCAGCCGCGCTCGCGCTGCAGGTAGTCGAGCATCGCGCCGTTGCCGCAACCGAGGTCGAGCACGCGCGAGCCGGGGGGCACCAGGCGCGCCAGGGCTTGCATCGCCGCTTTTTCGGTCATGGTTGCAACTCCTTGGCAATGCTATCGAAGTAAGAGCGCATCACGCCCATGTATCGTGCGTCATCGAGCAAAAAGGCATCGTGCCCATGGGGCGCGTCGATCTCGGCGTAGCTCACGCTGCGGCGGTTGTCGAGCAGGGCCTTCACGATTTCGCGGCTGCGCTTGGGCGAAAACCGCCAGTCGGTGGTGAAGCTCACCAGCAGGAACCTGGCCTGCGCCCGGGCCAGGGCCCGCGTGAGGTTGCCGGCATGGGTGCGCGCAGGGTCGAAGTAGTCCAGCGCCCGGGTGATCAGAAGGTAGGTGTTGGCGTCAAAGTAGTCGCTGAACTTGTCGCCCTGGTAGCGCAGATAGCTTTCGATCTGGAACTCGATGTCCTGGGTGCTGTATTTCAGCTCCAGGCCTTCGCGCAGCTGCCGGCCGAACTTCTCGTTCATCACGTCGTCGGACAGGTACGTGATGTGGCCGATCATGCGGGCAATGCGCAGGCCACGCTTGGGGATCACGCCATGGCGGTAAAAGTGGCCGCCGTGGAAGTCCGGGTCGGTCACGATGGCGCGGCGGGCGACTTCGTTGAAGGCGATGTTCTCGGCCGTGAGGTTGGGCGCACTGGCCACCACTACCGCGTGGCGCATGCGCTCGGGGTACTGCAGCGTCCAGCTGAGCGCCTGCATGCCGCCCAGGCTGCCACCCAGCACAGCCGCCAGTTGCTGGATGCCCAGACGGTCCAGCAACCGCGCCTGGGCGTTGACCCAGTCTTCCACTGTGACCACGGGGAAGTCCGCGCCATAAACCTCGCCGGTGTCCGGGTGGTGGTGCATGGGCCCGGTGGAGCCAAAACACGAGCCCAGGTTGTTCACGCCGATGACGAAGAAGCGGTCGGTGTCCACGGGCTTGCCGGGGCCGATCATGTTGTCCCACCAGCCCTCGCTCTTGTCCTGCCCGGCGTACACGCCCGCCACATGGTGCGAGGCGTTGAGGGCGTGGCACACGAGCACGGCGTTCGAGCGGTCGGCATTGAGCGTGCCGTAGGTCTCAAAGGCCAGGTGGTAGTCGCGGATGGACGCGCCGCTTTGCAGCGGCAGCGCATCCGGGAAATGCATGGACTGGGGTGTGGCGATGAACGACATAGTTGGAACTGGTAAGCCCTCACGTTCCACCGCTTGCACACGCCGCAAGCCCCTTGAGGAGCCGCTGTCACCGAGGGCAAAACCTCGGCAAAAAAATACCCGGCGTCGCTAAAAACGAGGCCGGGCAGGTGTGTCGGACGGGTCTTTAGCAGAATTTATAAAGCGCCCGCAAGCTGTGGCAAATCGGCGCGTCTGGCAAATATACCAAAGCAGCGTCGCGTCGCCCAGCCCGTCGCACCGATCAGGTCAGCCTGCGGACGAAAAAATCGCCAGCAGCCCCAACGCCAGAAAGATGGCGGCAGACACCAGATGCACCGCGCGGATGGGCACCTTGCGCGTGATGCGCTCACCCAGCCAGACCACGGGCGCATTGGCCAGCATCATGCCCAACGTGGTGCCCGCCACCACCCAGAGGTAAGCGTTGTATTTGGCAGCCAGCATGACCGTGGCGATCTGGGTCTTGTCGCCCATCTCGGCCAGGAAGAATGCGACCACGGTGGTGCCAAACACCCCCCAGCGTGGCGATCCGTCGGCTTCGCCTTCGTCCAGCTTGTCGGGGATCAGCATCCAGACCGCCATGGCGATGAATGAGGCGCCCAAAATCCAGCGCAGCACCTGGGGGCCCAGGAAGGTGGTCACCCAGGCACCGACAGCGCCGGCCAGGCCGTGGTTGACCAGCGTGGCCACCAGGATACCCAGCACGATGGGCCAGGGTTTGCGAAAGCGTGCCGCGAGCACCAGAGCGAGCAGCTGCGTCTTGTCGCCCATCTCGGCGAGCGCGACGATGGCGGTGGAAATGAAGAAGGCTTCCATGGGGGAGGGGGTCCTATCCGGCCGGATGGGTGGAAAACGCATTGACTGCACCCCGACTCCGGCCATGTGGATCGGTTTGCAGTCAATGGTCTCGCCCAGCTCAAAAGCCGCATACGCCATAGGTCTCAAAGAACCCAAGTGTGTTGACGCATGCCCCCGGCGCGTTGCGCGGCCGGGCGGGCTACTCCCCAAAGACCGGTAGATTTTACCCTATGGTTTGCCCTGAAATTCACCGAAAAACCACGCTGACCCGGTGTTTTGAGCCCATCTGCCCAGAAATAAACCCCCACGAGCACCATAAAGTGATTAATAATGGATTCGCTTTTCTGCTTGCAGAAGGGCAGTTAGCTTAGCGGTGAATGGTCAGTTTCGCGTCTTTGAAGTCGTCACAGGTTTGTTGATTGCGTCGGGCTCCATCGCGTTTTTGTGTTTTTTCAGGAGTCCTTCATGGGCAACAAACTTTACGTGGGCAACCTGCCCTACTCTTTCCGCGACGAAGATCTGCAACAGACCTTCAGCCAGTACGGCTCGGTTGGCAGCGCCAAGGTCATGATGGAACGTGACACCGGCCGCTCCAAGGGTTTCGGCTTTGTCGAAATGGGCAGCGATGCTGAAGCCCAAGCCGCCATCCAAGGCGTGCATGGTCAAAACTTCGGTGGCCGTGACCTCGTGGTCAACGAAGCCCGTCCTATGGAGCCCCGCGCTCCCCGTAGCGGTGGCTTCGGTGGCGGCAATGGCGGCGGCGGCGGTTACGGCGGTGGCCGTAGCGGTGGCGGCGGCTACGGCGGTGGCGGCGGTGGTGGTTACGGCGGTGGCCGTAGCAGCTACTAAAAAGTCCTTATCGGTAGTCCTCAGGGCCTGCCGACGGCAAAAAAAGGAGCCTTCGGGCTCCTTTTTGCATTTTGGCGCGGCACGGACACCACAGCGCGCAAAGCCCCTTGCTTTTTCCCCAAAAGTGTGGCGCATAATGGTCTGGCGGGTTTGGCCCGCACTTCAAGTTTGCGGTGATCCGTCAGTTTCGCGCTGAGAGCGTCATTGAGATTAGCTGGCTGCGTTTTGGGGACTCCATCGCTTTATCCATGTGTTTTTGAGGAGTCCCTCGATGGGCAACAAACTGTACGTCGGCAACCTGCCTTACTCGGTGCGCGACGGTGATCTGGAACAGGCCTTTGGCCAGTTCGGTGCCGTGACCAGCGCCAAGGTCATGATGGAGCGCGACACGGGTCGCTCCAAAGGCTTTGGCTTTGTGGAGATGGGCAGCGACGCAGAAGCCCAGGCCGCCATCAACGGCATGAACGGCCAACCCCTCGGCGGCCGCAGCATTGTGGTGAACGAAGCCCGCCCCATGGAACCACGCCCACCCCGTAGCGGTGGTTTCGGCGGTGGTGGTGGCGGCGGCTACGGCGGCGGCCGCAGCGGTGGTGGCGGATATGGCGGCGGCCGTGAAGGCGGCGGTGGCTATGGTGGTGGCCGCGAGGGCGGCGGCGGTGGCTACGGCGGCGGCCGCGAAGGTGGTGGCGGGAGCTATGGCGGCGGTGGCCGCAGCGAAGGTGGCTTTCGCAGCCCGTACGGCTCGGGTTCGCGCAACGGTGGTGGCGGCGGCCGCAATGGCGGCGGTGGTGGCTACGGTGGCGGCGGCAACGGCGGCTACTGAACCACACCCGTTTTTCTGTCACAAGGGCCCTTCAGGGCCCTTTTTCATGGCAGCTGCACGTCGAGATAGCAATATCCATCGCCCCCGGCGCCTCGGAGCGCCTTGTGCAATCCCGCCCCTACTGCATTTCGCCCTGGCGGCGCTTGCGTGGGCGGCCCGCCAGCACCTTGTCAAACAATGGGTTGGGCAGCATGCGCAGCAGCTTGGCGACAACGCCCATTTGCCAGGGGATAACCCGGTAGCTCACGCCCGCCTGAATGGTGCGGAACGCCTGGTCGGCAAAATCGGCGGGCTGCATCAAAAACGGCATGCTGTAGCGGTTCTGTTGCGTGAGGGGGGTATCGATGTAGCCCGGCGACACCGTCACCACGCGCACGCCGTGGGGGCGCAATTCACCCCGCAGGCTTTCGCAGTAGCTGATGACAGCCGCCTTGCTGGCGCAGTAGGCGCCATGGCCGGGCAGCCCCCGGATGCCGGCCACGCTGCCGATGCCCACCAGGGTGCCGCTGCCGCGCTGCACCATGGCGTCTACAAACGGCTGGAAGGTGGCCGCCATGCCAATGTTGTTGGTGGCAAAGGTGCGGGCCATGACGTCGATATCGTCCCGCACCGCTGTGTCCATGCCCACGCTGATGCCGGCATTGGCGATCACCACATCCGGCACACCCTGGCGTGCAATGCAATCGCGCCCTGCAGCCACGATGCTGTCAGTCACCGACACATCAGCACTATAAATTTCATAGCTTTCAGGGCTTATTCCTTGAGCACTTGCCCATGTTTTGACTTCGGAAGTGCGCCGCGCCACCAGAGCCAGGCGAAACCCCGCTTGGTGATAGCGCTGGGCCAGGGCTTGGCCGATGCCACTGGATGCGCCGGTGATGAAGACAAGGGGAGTGGTCATGTGCATTCCGACAGTGGGCGGCTAGGCAGGATAGGTGGAGGCTACCGCGTTGTGCCCGGCAGGATCATGCCGCGCACGCGCCCGCGCAGTTGCAGCACCTGGTCGAGGTTGTCGTAATCCATGCTGTCGGCGGTGAAGCGGTCGTTGCCACGGGTGAGCGTGACCGGCTGATCAGAGCGCACCCGCTCGGTGTTGGTGAAGGCATGCAGAAACTCACCACGGAACTCCATGGGGGGCTGCGCTGCCGCCCCGGGCTTGGCGGGCAGCGGTTCACGCTTGACGATGGCGTTGCCGAACAACTGCACTTCGGAGCCATCGGCGTTGCTCAGGGCCCGGTTGGCCGTGGCCACGGTGACCCGGCCATCGAGGCTGACCGAACGCATGCGGACCTGATCGATCTCCAGCGTGTCGGTGTCGGGGTAATGGCGCGCCTCGTCACCCTGCACCTCGCTCTGCAGGCGGCCCGTGGCATCGAATGTCTTCACCGAAAAGGACTTCATGAAATAGTCCGGCTGGTGCTGCACGGGCCGGTCAATCGCTGGCAGCTGGGGCATGGGCGCGTTGCGCACCAGCCACCAGGTGCCCAGGGCCAGCAGGCCCATCAGCACCACGGGCAGGTAGATCGAGAGCTGGTCCCAGCCCTGGCGGATCACGCGGATCATGCGGTGTAGTCCGCCAGCAGCGCCGCGTAGCGGCCCGTAGCCACCAGCAGCAGGTCGCACAGCTCGCGCGCCGCACCGTCGCCCCCGCGCGCCTGGGTGACGAAGTGGGCCGCGTGGCGCACCTCGGTCTGGGCGTTTGCGGGCGCGCAGGCAAAGGCGCTGCGGCGCATCACGGGCAGGTCGGGCCAGTCGTCGCCCATGGCAGCGGCCTGCGCCCAGGTCAGGCCCAGGGTGGCCAGCATCTGCTCGGCGGCGGGGCGCTTGTCTTCGGTGCCGAACACGGCGTGCTCCACGCCCAAGGCCTTGAGGCGCACGCGCAATGGGGCAGAGTCGCGGCCGGTGATCACGGCGGGGGTGATGCCTGCCTTTTGCAGCAGCTTGAGGCCGTGGCCGTCCAGGGTGTTGAAGCGCTTGAGGGTCTCGCCCGTTTCGCTGAAGTACAGGCCGCCGTCGGTGAGCACGCCATCCACGTCGAAAAAGGCCACGCGCACGCCCTGGGCGCGCAGTAGCAGTTCAGGGTCAATCTGCAGGGCAGGAGAGGGAGAGGTCTGAGGAACCAGCGCCATCGTCAGATCACCTTCGCCCGCATCAGATCGCCGATGTGCACCACGCCCACCAGCACGCCCGCCGCGTCCACCACCAGCACGCTGGTGATGGCGTGGGCTTCCATCATTTCGGCGGCGTCCACGGCAAGGGCGTCGGGGGCAATGCGGCGCGGGTTGGCGTGCATGACCTGGGCGGCGGTGGTAGACCGCAGGTCCGCCCCGGCCTCGATGCGGCGGCGCAAATCACCGTCGGTGAAGATGCCCAGCACCTGCCCGGCGGCATCCACGATGGCCGAGGCGCCCAGGCCCTTGGCGCTCATCTCGCGCATGAGGTCGCTGAACGATGCATCGGAGGCCACGCGCGGCACCTCGGTGCCCGAGCGCATCACGTCGCTCACATGGGTGAGCAGCTTGCGGCCCAGCGCACCGCCAGGGTGCGAGCGGGCAAAGTCTTCGGGACGGAACCCCCGGGCATCCAGCAGGGCCACGGCCAGCGCGTCGCCCATGGCCAGCTGGGCCGTGGTGCTGGCGGTGGGGGCCAGTTGCAAGGGGCACGCCTCGCGCTCCACGCCACTGTCTAGCACGATGTCTGCATGCTTCGCCAAGGTGGATTGTGGGCGCCCCGTCATGGCGATCAAGGTGGCTCCCAGGCGCTTGATCACCGGCAGCAAGGTGGTGACCTCATCCACCTCCCCGCTGTTGGAGAGCGCCAGCACAATATCGATGGACTTGATCATGCCCAGGTCGCCATGGCTGGCTTCGGCCGGGTGCACGAACATGGCGGGCGTCCCGGTGGAGGCGAGCGTGGCGGCGATCTTGCGGCCTACGTGCCCGCTTTTTCCGATACCCATCACCACCACCCGCCCGCGCACCGTGAGGATTGCCTGCACTGCCTGCGTGAACGGCTCGCCGACGCGGGCCTTCAGGCCGAGGACGGCCGCAGCCTCGATATCGAAGGTCTCGCGGGCCAGGCGCAGGGCCTGATCAGCATCAAAAGGGGGCAGCGCGGCGGGGGCGGGGGTCATGCAGGGATTCTATCGACCGGGCATGCCTGCCGGACCATCGTGTGCGCCAAGTCCACTGGCATGGTCTGTGCGTCCCGGCAGAAAAGGCCGTGCCCAGCCCACCGGGCTCGGATAGCATCGAACCCATGTCTTCTCTTGCCCTCACCCTGCTTTACCTGCTGGCCGCAGTGCTGGGCGTGGTGACCTGTCGCAGCCTGAAGCTCCCCCCCATGCTGGGCTATCTGGCTGCCGGGGTGCTCATTGGCCCGCATGCCCTGGCGCTGACGCAAAACTCCGAGGGCGTACGCCATCTGGGGGAGTTTGGTGTGGTGTTCCTGATGTTTGCCATCGGGCTGGAGTTCAGCCTGCCCAAGCTGCGCGCCATGCGCAAGCAGGTGTTCGGCCTGGGCCTGATGCAGGTGGTGCTGACCATGGCCGTCGTGGTCGGCCTGGCACTGATGCTGTCGCACTGGGCGGGCGGGGTGTGGGACATGGGCTGGCAGACGGCGCTGGCGCTGTCGGGCGTGATGGCCATGAGCAGCACGGCGATTGTGGTCAAGCTCATGGCCGAGCGGGCCGAGCTGGAGAGTGAACACGGCCGGCGGGTGATGGGCATCTTGTTGTTCCAGGACCTGGCGGTGGTGCCGCTGCTGGTGCTGATTCCAGCCCTGGGATCGTCGCCCGACCAACTGCTGACCTCGCTGGGCTGGGCGCTGATCAAGGCGACGGTGCTGGTGGGCCTGCTGCTCACCGGCGGCCAGCGACTGATGCGCTGGTGGCTCACGCTGGTGGCGCGGCGCAAGAGCGACGAGCTGTTCATGCTGAACCTGCTGCTGATCACGCTGGGCCTGGCTTGGCTGACCGAGCTGGCAGGCCTGAGCCTGGCGCTAGGCGCCTTCATTGCGGGCGTGCTGGTGTCCGAGACCGAGTACCGCCACCAGGTGGGCACGGACATCCGGCCGTTTCACGATGTGCTGCTGGGGCTGTTCTTCATCACCATCGGCATGATGCTGGACTGGCACATCCTGGTGGACCGCTGGGCGCTGGTGCTGATGCTGCTCACGGTGCCCCTGGTGCTCAAGCTGGGGATCATCCTGGTGCTGGCGCGGGGCATGGGCGCGACCACCGGTGTGGCGCTGCGCACCGGGCTGTACCTGGCGCAGGCCGGCGAGTTCGGCTTTGTGCTGCTGTCGCTCACGCAGAGCAACGGGCTGGTGCAGCCGGCGCTGATGAACCCCATCCTCGCGGCCATGGTTCTGTCGATGCTGGCCACGCCCTTCCTCATCATGTACAGCAACCGCATCGTGATGAAGCTGGTGGCCAGCGACTGGCTGCAGCAGTCGCTGCAGATGACGTCGATTGCGCGCAAGTCCATCAACACCAGCAAACACGTGATCATCTGCGGCTACGGCCGCTGCGGCCAGAACCTGGCGCGCATGCTGGAGCACGAAGGCATCCCGTACATGGCGCTGGACCTGGACCCGGACCGCGTACGCCAGGCCGCAGCGGCCGGCGATTCGGTGGTGTACGGCGACGCCACACGCCTGCAGGCGCTGATGGCGGCGGGCCTGGTGCGCGCGAGCGCCGTGGCCGTGACCTACATCGACGTGCCTGCCGCGCTGAAAGTGCTTGCCAATGCCCGATCGCACGCGCCGCAGGTGCCGGTGGTGGTGCGCACGCAGGACGACCTGTACCTCGACAAGCTGCAAGAGGCCGGTGCGACCGAGGTCGTGCCCGAGGCCATTGAAGGATCGCTGATGCTGGCCAGCCACGCCCTTGCCCTGGTGGGCGTGCCCATGCGCCGGGTGCTGCGGCTGGTGCAGGACCAGCGCGATGCGCGCTACAACCTGCTGCGCGGCTACTTCCATGGCGCGGACGACGACACCGTGAACGAACGCGACCAGGAGCGACTGTCCACCATCAACCTGCCACCGGGCTCCACCGCCCTGGGCCGCAGCCTGGGCCAGCTGGCCCTGCCCGCCATGGGTGTGCGCGTGGTCAACCTGCGGCGCGGCAATGGCCACGTGAGCGCAGCCGTGGACGACGCGCAGCTGGCCGAAGGCGACACGCTGGTGCTGTCGGGCCACCCGGCGGCACTGGCGCTGGCGGAGGACAAGCTATTGAAGGGCTGACCCCCTGAGCGGCGGGGCGGCCCTTGCGCGACGGTTCTGGCGCAGGACGCGCCCGTTGCAGCGGATTGGCGCCAAAATTTGGATGAAATCGACCTGTAGCGCGAGTGCAATATGCGCCAACAGCTATATATTTAACAGCAATCTACAACAACTCTGCAGGCCCGGGGCGCCCGAACAGATAGCCCTGGAACTGGCGGCAGCCGTTGCGCAGCAGGAAGGTGCGTTGCCCTTCGGTTTCCACCCCCTCGGCCACCACATCCAGGCCCAGGCTGCGGGCCAGCGTGATGATGGTGCACGCGATGGTGGCGTCGTTGGGGTCGGTGAGCACGTCGCGCACAAAGCTCTGGTCGATCTTGAGCTGGTCCAGCGGCAAGCGCTTGAGATAGCTCAGCGATGAGTAACCCGTGCCGAAGTCGTCGAGCGAAAAGCCCACACCCAGCGTGCGCAGCGCCTGCATCTTGAGGATGCTGTCCTCCACGTCGTGCAACAGCAGGCTTTCGGTGAGCTCGAGCTTGAGCAGGCGCGGGTTGGCACCCGACTCACGCAACACGGACAGCACCTGCTCTACGAAGTCCAGCTGACGGAACTCCTGCGCGCTGACATTGACGGCCAGCGTCCAGGCGGCCGTCGCCGGGACTGTGGCCCATTGCGCCAGCTGGCGGCAAGCCATGATCAGCACCTGGCGACCCAAAGGCAGGATCAGCCCCGTCTGCTCGGCCAGCGGGATGAAGTGGGCGGGCGAGACCATGCCGCGCTGCGGGTGCTGCCAACGCACCAGCGCCTCGGCACCCAGCAGATGGCCGGTGGCGTCCACCACCGGCTGGTAATGCAGCAGAAACTCGTCGCGCGAGATGCCCTGGCGGATGTCCCCCTCCAGCGCAGAACGTGCCGATGCGGCGGCCTGCATGGCGGGGTCGAAAAAGCACAGGGTGTTGCGCCCCTGCGCCTTGGCCTGGTACATGGCCAGGTCGGCGCGCTTGAGCAGCTCCTGCACGGGCTGCTGCGCGTCCTGGAACAGCGCAATACCGATGCTGGGGGTGCTGTGCATGTCACAGCCGTCCACCACGTAGGGCTGGTTCAGCGTCATCAGCACCTTGTGGGCCACGGCCTCTGCCTCGGCGGCAGCCTCGACCTCCTCGCCATGCAGGCCCTGCAGCACGACCACAAACTCATCGCCACCCAGGCGTGCCACCGTGTCGGCGGCCCGCACGCAGGCCCCGATGCGCGCAGCCACCTGCACCAGCAGGCGGTCGCCCCACTCGTGGCCCATGGTGTCGTTGATGCCCTTGAAGTTGTCCAGGTCCAGAAACAGCAGGGCGCCGTGGCGGCCCTCGCGGTGGGTGGTGGCTACCGCGCGCTCCAGCCGGTCCATCAGCAGGCGCCGGTTGGGCAGGCCGGTGAGTTCGTCGTAGAACGCCAGGCGCTGGATCTCGGCCTCGGCCAGCTTGCGTTCGGTGATGTCGCGCGCCACGCCCCGGTAGCCGGTAAACCGCCCCTCTTCATCAAAGATGGGCTCACCGCTGATCGACACCCACACGGGTTTGCCATCCCGGGACAGGCGCTGCATCTCGAAGTCATGAAAGACCTGGTGCGCCTCCAGCTGCTCGCGGTGCTCGCGCCATTGCCCCTCGGTGGCGAAGGTGTCGGGCAGCTCCCAGCGGGTCAGGCCATAGTGCATCTCATCCGGCACGCCCTCCGTGTGGTACGGATTGCCATCCAGCCGCACGAAGCGGAACTGGTCGTCCTGCTCCCAGTACCAGTCGGACGACAGGTCCGTCAGGCTGCGCCAGCGCGCTTCGCTCTGGCGCAGTGCCTCCAGCGTGCTCAGGTAGTCGGTGACATCGGTGAACGTACGCACGCGCCCGCCAGGCTCCAGGGCGCGGGTGCGCACCTCGATATAACGGCCCTGGGGCGTGCGCCGCACATAGCTGTCAGGCAAGGGCATCTGGTTGCCGTGGGCGGCGTACTCCGAGGCGACATATTTGCGCGCCATGGGTTCGATGAGCTGGAAATCGGGACCAAAATCCCCCCGCTCAGTCTGAAAGCGCACCACCTCTTCCACCAGGGGCTGCGTGGCCAGCAGTGACTCGGGCAGGCCCAGCAGCTCCAGGTAGCGCTGGTTGTAGACGCGGATGCGCCCCTCGGCGTCCACACTGGTGATGCCCTGGGAGATGTTGGCCAGTGTGCCCTCCAGCGCCTGGGTCTTTTCGGCCAGCAGAGCGCTGGTGCGGGCCAGTTCGGCTTCCACATGGCTGCGGGCCAGCTCCGCGCGGCGGGCGGTCTCCAACTGGCCAATGGTGCTCAGCAAGGGCTGCAGAAACTGCACATCGGCGCTGGAGTAGCCGCCGCTGCGGTTGGCCAGACCCACCATGGCCACCAGCTCGCCCGCGGCGTGAATGGGTATGCCCAGGTAAGTGCGCAACGTGGGGTGCCCGCGTGGAGTGCCCGCGCTGCGCGGGTCATGGTTGGCATCATTGCTGATGACAGGCTCGCCCGAAACCAGCGCAGCGCCCACCAGCGAGTGCAGGTTATCGAACACCATGCCGTCCTCGGCGTGCTTGGCGTAACGCTGGCGCGATGCCTCGTCCCAGCTGATGTCGGTCATCGCATGCACACGCAGGTAGGGGTGCCCATCGTCGGCGCGCTGCACCTGGCCCACCAGGCCAAACGCGCTCTGGGTCAGGGTCATCAGCTCGTTCAGCAGCGCCTCGAACGCGGCACGGGGGCCAGAACTGGCAATGAACATGCCCTGGGCCCGAGAGATGGCCTGCAGCAGCCGGTGCTGGCGCGCCAGCATGGCCTCGGCCGCGCGGCGGGCACGGGCGCTGGAACTGCGTTCCAGCACGGCCTCGATCTGCGCGGGCAAGGTGAGCAGGTAGTCCAGCGCCGGATCCTGCACCGTGAAATCGTCAAATCCGTGGCGCATGGCCTGGGCCGCGTGGGTTTCTGCCCCCATGCGCACGATGATGATGGCGGGAACGCCGTCAAGCAGCTGCAACAGGTCAAACGCAGAGCCATCCACGGTGCGCTGGGCAGCCAGCACGATGTCGGGGCGGTTGCGCAACAGGTGTTCACGCGCCTGGGCGATCGACCCCACCACGTCCACGCGCCAGCCCGACCAGGGGTCTGCCAGCGCCTCCGCCACGGCCTGTGCGTGGGGGTGGTCACTTTCGATCAGCAGGACGGAGATGGGCATGGGCCGATCGGCGTGTTGGTTGGGGCACCGCCCATCGCAGGCGGCGCAAAGTTTGTAGCGCCAGTGAAACACATTATGGCGTCTGGGGTAGTCGCACGCGCCAAACACATGGGCTGTTTACACTCTCGCACTTTCCGTGCCCAAAGCAACCTGGCAGCCCCGGCTCAGCCCCAGGCACCGGCACCGCCCGGCCTTCCTCAGAGTCATCATTCCCGCACCCGCCCATGCAGCCCCTCAGCGTCAACCAGTACCTTCGCCAGCACATCCGCACCGTCCCCGACTGGCCCGCGCCCGGTGTGCAGTTCCGGGACATCACCCCGCTTCTGCAGGACCCCAAGGTGTTCCGTGTGCTGATCGATGCCTTTGTGCACCGCTACATGGACAAGGCGTTGCGCCCGGACGTGGTGGCGGGCCTGGATGCACGGGGCTTCATCCTGGGGGCTGTGGTGGCCTATGAGCTGAACGTAGGCTTCGTACCCATCCGCAAGAAGGGCAAGCTGCCCTTCACGACCGTGGAGGAGACCTATGAACTCGAATACGGAAGTGCGACGGTGGAGCTGCACACCGACGCCGTGAAGGCCGATGACCGGGTGCTGCTGATCGACGACCTGATCGCCACCGGCGGCACCATGATGGCAGGCAAGAAGCTGCTGGAAAAACTGGGGGCCACGGTCACCGAGGGCGCCGCCATCGTGGACCTGCCCGAGCTGGGCGGCTCACAGCGCCTGCGTGAATCGGGCCTGCCGCTGTACACGCTGGTGGACTTCGCGGGGCACTGACCCAGGGGTAAGGAGGGCGTGGGGCGGCGGCGCTGCGCCGCTCGGCATGCCCCGCACAAATCCTTAGTTAAGTTCGCCGTACTGGGTGCTACTCAGGTCGGGGGCCGGGCCATCGGCACCAGGCATCTCCGTGTCCTCAAAGCCGGTAGGCTGGGACGGTGGCAGCAGCGGGCCGGAGCGCACGGGAACGCCCGGCTTGGCGGCCGCTGCAGTGGCCGCCGATGACCCTGCGGCATTGGCCAGCGCACGCTTGAACGCAGCCACCTCATCGGCCTCGATGGGTTCAAAGCGGGGAGAGGATGCAGGCCGCGCAGCGGCCAGGGGCGCAGGTGCGGACACCAGGGGTGCGGGAGCCGACACCGCGCCGAGCGGGCGGCGCGCCGCCAGCGGGGCAGGTGGAGGCGCCGAAGGGGTCGGAGAAACAGGTGTTGTCGCAGCTGCAGCGGGGCGTGCGCCCGCCAGCGGTGCAGGCGATGGAGCCAGGGGCGCAGGGGCGGTGGCCGCTGCTGGCGGGCGGCGCACCGCTGTGGAAGCCGCCTGCAGCGGCAGCGCAGCGCCCTGGGGCGCCACGCCCTTTTGCGGAATCCCTACCGCCACATGGTCGTTGATGCGCCAGTACACGGCCGTCACCAGGATGTCGTAACGGGTTTTGGCGGTCTGGGCGATGAGTGCTTCGATCTCGCTCAGGCGCACCGTCTCGCCACCGTATTCACGGGCCAGGTCCATCATCACCAGGAACTGGCGGCCGCGCTGGTCGAGCGACAGCACCTTGAACTTGTAGCTGGCCGACAGCACGCCGGCGCGCACCATGGCGTCGCGCACCACGGTGTAGAGCAGCTCACGGCGCTCCATGCGCTCGTTCTTGCGGTTGGCGGCGTGCTCTGGTGGCTGGGGCTCCACGAGCGGCTTGCCCTGGCGCCCGGGTTGCAGGGGCACGGTGGCGTCGGCGTTGAACAGGCCGGAGGGCTCGGCCGCTGCGCGGGGCTTGGCGGGAGCGGGTTTGCGGCTGAACCAACTGAACAGGGACATGGCTTGCTTTCTTCGGATGGTGCCTGGACAAAATCCAAATCGAGTGTAACGCGCCATCCCCCCGCAGAAGGCGGAAGAAGCCCGAGGGAAACCCCCGACAGGGGCCCCTTGTCAGGTGGCCGCAACGCGGCGGCGGCGGTTGCCCAGGCGCTTGGCCAGCACCGCCCCTGCGGCCATAGCCAAGCCCAGGGCAATGGCAGGCTGGCGGTTGGTCAGCTCGGTAAAGCGAATGGCTGTGAGGCTCCACAGCTTGCAGGGTGCGCTGGCCTGCACGGTGGCGCTGCGCGTGCGGTGCGAGAAGAAAGCGCCTTCACCCACCACCGACCCGGCACCCACTATCGCCAGACGCAGGCGTTCTTTTTCGTCCTGGTAGTGCACGCTCAGGCTGCCGCTTTCGACCAGGTACAAAGTGCGGTCCGTAGCACCCTGGCTGAACAGCACCTGGCCGGCGGGCAACACCACCGGTAGGAGGTAGGACGACAGCACCTCCCACTGTGCAGCCGTCAGCGGGTTGGTCATGCTGTCCTCCGCCGTGGTCTGGGCAATGGCGTCGATCAGACCTTTGAGGTCCACCTTGGAGGCTACGGGCATGGGAACATTCATGGTCTGCCGAAAGTACCCCTGTTACAGATCGGACACAAGCGCTGTTTACGTCCGTTTACAAGATAGGGCGACCAACGGTCGCTATTTGCCGATGCAGAAGCTGGAGAAGATCACGCCCAGCAAGTGGTCGGAGGTGAACTCGCCGGTGATGGCGCTCAGGGCGTTCTGCGCCAGCCGCAGCTCTTCAGCCAGCAGGTCCAGCGCCGGGCCCTGGGCTTGCAGTTGGTCAGCGGCTTCCTGCAGATGCGACGACACGGCCTGCAGCGCCTGCACATGGCGGGCGCGGGCAATGTAGATGCCCTCGGGCGCCGACTGCCAGCCCGCCACGTCCAGCAACAGCCGCCGCAAGCCATCCAGCCCCTGCCCGGTGCGGGCCGACAGGTGCACCGCAGGGCGCTCAGGGCTCGCAGTGGGAGAAGCACCCGCCGCACAGTCCAGCTTGTTCCAGACATCGATCACGGGGATATTTTTGGGCAGTTTTTGGCCCAAGGCGCTTTCGATATCTGCATCAGCAGCTACATATTCAGGAGCATTCTGTCGTGACAGATCGTGCAGGAACAGCACAGCGTCCGCTCCGGCAATCTCGTCCCAGGCGCGGGCGATGCCGATGCGCTCCACTTCGTCCAGGCTGTCACGCAGGCCAGCGGTGTCGATGATGTGCAGGGGCACGCCTTCGATCTGTATGGTCTGCTGCACCTTGTCGCGCGTGGTGCCCGCGATGGGCGTGACGATGGCCAGCTCGGCACCCGCCAGCGCATTGAGCAGCGAGCTTTTACCGGCATTGGGCTGGCCCGCAATCACCACCTTGATGCCTTCGCGCAGCAGCGCGCCCTGGCGTGCTCGCTGCATCACCGAGGCCAGCGTTTGCTGCAGATTCGATAGCTGTCCGTGCGCATCTGCCTTGCGCAGGAAGTCAATTTCTTCCTCAGGAAAGTCCAGCGTGGCCTCCACCAGCATGCGCAGGTGGATGAGCGCGTCGCGCAGGCTGTGGATTTCGGCCGAGAACGCGCCGGTCAGCGAGCGACTGGCGCTGCGGGCTGCGGCTTCCGTGCTGGCATCGATCAGGTCGGCAATCGCCTCGGCCTGGGCAAGGTCGATCTTGTCGTTCAGGAAGGCACGTTCAGTGAATTCACCAGGTTGCGCCACGCGCAGGCCGCGCAGATTGGGCTGGCTGGTAGCAGGGTGGGTGGCAGCACCCGCCTCCAGGCAGCGCGCCAACAGCAGTTGCAGCACCACCGGGCCACCATGGGCCTGCAGCTCCAGCACGTCTTCGCCGGTGTAACTGTGTGGGCCGGGGAAATACAGCGCGAGCCCCTGGTCGATGGCCTGGCCCTGCGCATCCCGAAAGGGCAGGTAGGTGGCCTCGCGGGGTTTGAGTGCGCGGCCACAAACCGCCTGCACCAGCGCATCCAGCCCACGCCCTGACACGCGCACGATGCCGACGGCCCCACGCCCCGGGGCGGTGGCGATGGCGACGATGGGGTCTTGGTGGCGGGCAAGCATGGTGGCGACTGTACAAGGTAGATGGGCAAGAAAAAGGCCGCTTGCGCGGCCTTTGGGGGTCAGTTCGTGGATGTCAGCGTTGCCGCTGCCGCATCACTTGAACTTGGGCAGATTGAACTGCGGTGGCACGCCCATGCGGGTGTTGATGAGCCACTGCTGCGCGATCGACAGGATGTTGTTGGTCAGCCAGTACAGCACCAGGCCGGCCGGGAAGAAGAAGAACATCACGCTGAAGATCAACGGCATGAACCACATCATCTTGGCCTGCATCGGGTCTGGTGGCGCGGGGTTCAGGGCGGTCTGCAGCAGCGAGCTGGCCGTCATCAGCAGGGGCAGGATGAAGAACGGATCCGGCGCCGAGAGGTCGTGGATCCAGCCAATCCAAGGTGCGTTGCGCATTTCCACGCTGGACAGCAGCACCCAGTACAACGCAATGAACACGGGGATCTGGATCATGATGGGGAAGCAGCCACCCATGGGGTTGACCTTTTCCTCGCGGTAGATGCGCATCATCTCCTGCTGCATCTGCTGCGGCTTGTCCTTGAGGCGCTCGCGCATCTCCATGATCTTGGGGTTGATGGCCTTCATCTTGGCCATGCTGGCGTAGGCCTTGGCATTGAGCCAGTAGAACGCGATCTTGAGCAGCAGCACCAGGGCGACAATGGACCAGCCCCAGTTGTTCAGCAGCTTGTGCAGCTGATCAAGCAGCCAGTACAGCGGCTTGGACAGGATGGTCAGCCAGCCGTAGTCCTTGACCAGTTCCAGGCCGGGGTACAGCTTTTCCATCATGGTCTCGACCTGCGGGCCGGCGAACAGGCGCGCGTCGATGGTCTTGGTGGCGCCCGGCTCGATGGTGCCGAGGGAGGTCAGCATGCCCACGGAGTACAGGTTGGTGTCCACCTTGCGGGTGAAGGGCTCGCGCTGCACGCCGTCGGCCAGCAGCCATGCAGTGGCGAAATAGTGCTGCACCATGGCGACGTAGCCATTGGCCGAGTCCTTAGGGATGTCGATCTTGCCGTTGTCGATGTCCTTGAACTCAATCTTCTGGTACTTCTTGGCTTCGGTGAAGACCGCTGGGCCAGTGAAGGTGGAGTAGAACGACGACTCTCCAGGCGGCTTGTTGCCGTCACGCACCAGCTGCAGGTACAGCTGGGGCGACACGGCGGCGCTGCCGGTGTTGACGATGTCGTGCTTGACGGCGATGTCATAAGCACCGCGCTGGATGGTCCAGGTCTTGACCAGCTTCACGCCGCCCTGGTCGGGCGACTCGAAGCGGATGCTCATGGAGTCTTCACCGTCCTTGAGTTCGCGCGGGCCGGGAACGGCCGTCATCACCGTCTTGTGCGTGGGGAAAGTGCCGCCCACCAGGCCGGTCTGCGCCACGTAGACGCGCTGCGCGCTTTCATCCAGCAACAGGAAGTTGCGGGCCTTGTCGGTCATGTCGGCGTGCTTGAGCAGCTCGGCCTGCGTGAGCGAGCCGCCTTCGCTGTCGAACACCAGGCGATACAGGTCGGTCTTGACCTCAATGCGTTCGCGTTTGGCAGGTGCAGCCGCTGCGGCAGGCTGCCCGGGCACGGCTGCCGCGCCTTGCGCGGCCGTTGTGGCTGCGGGCACGCTGGTGGCTGGCACGCTGGTGGCTGGCACGCTGGCAGCCCCGGTCGCGCCGGAGGCCGCGCCTGCGGCAGCAGCAGGGGCTGTCACTGCGGGCGTGGTCGGGAAAAAAGTGGCCTTGTTGCCATTGTGCAGCTGCCACTTGTCCCACAGCAGAACCATGGAAAAGCCAAAAATCACCCACAGGATGGTGCGGCGAATGTCGTTCATGAAGACTTCTTTGGTGAGGATGGGGGAGTGGTGGGAGGGGTGAGCCTGGAGAAAAGCCGCAGGCTGCGCGGCAGATCTTGCGGGACCGGATCATGGCCCCCGTCACACCAGGGGTGGCAGCGTACCAGCCTGCGCACCGTGAGATAACTGCCTGCCACAGCGCCGTGCTGCTCTAGCGCCTGCAGCGAATAGACCGAGCAGGTCGGCTCGAAGCGGCAGGCCGAGCCCAGCCAGGGGCTGAGGAACAGCCGATAGCCCTTGACCACGCCAATCAGCAAGCGCTGCATCATGGGACAGTCACCGGCTGAGCCGCCGGCGGCACAGATGCAGCAACTGCAGTGCCTGCATGCCGGGTTGCGTATCCGAAAAGCTGCAGCAGCTCCGCGCGTACCGCCTGCTTGAGCTGGTCGGACGTGGCGCTCACGAACTGCTTGCGATCAAACGCCGAGCGCAGGCGCACCACATGGGCGGCCTGCGGCAAACGCGCCTCAAACGTGGCGCCCACGGTGTAGATCTGCCGTTTGATGGTGTTGCGCGTCACGGCGCGGCGCGCCCAGCGCTTGGGCACCATGGCACCCAGCCAGACACCCTGAACGACAAACAGAGCCTGCGGCCCTTGCGTGTGCGGCAAGGAGCCGGGCCTTGTGGGTGCGACAGCATCAGCTAGGCCGGCAGCAGCGCTGCCATCGGCGTCCAGCACCAGACGATGCAACGCAAAATGCGCCGTGCGGGAGACAGTGCCCCCCGCCATGGCAGACTGGAACTGCGGCCGGGTTTTTAGCCTGTGCATGCAAGCGCCCCGTTTGGAACCTGGCGGTACAAACCGGGAACAGGCGGGGAACAGGCCGTAGACCGTAACGGCCTTAGACGGCCAGGCGCTTGCGGCCCTTGGCGCGGCGTGCGTTGATAACGGCACGGCCGCCGCGGGTCTTCATGCGGACGAGAAAACCGTGGGTGCGCGCGCGGCGCGTCTTGGAGGGCTGGTAAGTACGTTTCATGGTGCTATTCCTTGAGGTTCAGTTCCGGACTGCTGCTCTTGAACCCCCTGCAATCTGCACACCCACACTATGTATAAAACATCGCCTGGAGGCAGACCCACGGGGCAGAAATAACGGCGCGCCGGGTCAAATCACCCTGAACACATTCAGGGAAACCCAAAATTATCGCAGGCTTGTGGCCGACTGGCAATGCCTTTCGATGGGCAGGCCTTTACCAACGGGTCGCGGAGGCAGCAGCGCCCGACCCTTTCAGGCCACCTCTTCCCCGCATGGCTACCCCGGATTCCCCCGGATGACAGCCGCCTTCAAATTGTGGATAACTCCTTGACAAGCTACAATCCACCGCCTTACCCCGTTCCTCCTATCCACAATAAGAATTCCCCAGAAATGACCGAGGAACCCACCCGCAGCCCCATCAATTCGCCCGGCTCAGATGCCGGTCAGGGCCTGTGGCAAGCCTGCGTTGAGCAACTGGCACAAGACCTGCCAGAACAACAGTTCAACACCTGGATCAAGCCCCTGATTGCCCAAGTGGCCGAAGACTTCTCCAAAGTCACGCTGCTCGTTGGCAACCGCTTCAAACTCGACTGGATCCGCGCCCAGTACGCTGGCCGCATTGCCGCGCTGCTCGAAGGTCTGTATGGCCAACCGGTCACGCTGGAGTTAGCGCTCGCTCAGCGTGAGTCGGTGGCCAGGACTTATGTACGGCCCACATCGCAGGAGCCCTCCAGCCCCGCAGCGCCGGCCGAAACCCCCTCCAGCAGCAACGATGAGGCCACGGCGGGCGCGTTCCGCAACCGCCTCAACGCCGCCCTCACGTTCGAGACCCTGGTGGAAGGCACGGCCAACCGCATGGCGCGCTCAGCCGCCATGCATGTGGCCGGCATGCCGGGCCACCTGTACAACCCGCTGTTCATCTATGGGGGCGTGGGCCTGGGCAAGACCCACCTGGTGCACGCTGTGGGTAACCGCCTGCTGCAGGACAAGCCTGACGCCAAAGTTCTCTACATCCATGCCGAGCAGTTCGTGTCTGATGTGGTTAAGGCCTACCAGCGCCGCACCTTCGATGAGTTCAAGGAGCGCTACCACTCGCTCGACCTGCTGCTCATCGACGACGTACAGTTTTTCGCCAACAAAGACCGCACGCAGGAAGAATTCTTCAATGCGTTCGAGGCCCTGCTTGCCAAGAAGTCGCACATCGTGATGACGTCGGACACCTACCCCAAGGGCCTGGCCAACATCCACGAGCGGCTGGTCTCGCGTTTTGACTCGGGCCTGACGGTGGCCATCGAGCCGCCCGAACTCGAAATGCGCGTGGCCATTCTGATCAACAAGGCCCGCGTTGAAGGCACCGAGATGCCCGAGGAAGTGGCCTTCTTCGTGGCCAAGAACGTGCGCTCCAACGTGCGCGAGCTCGAAGGCGCACTGCGCAAAATCCTGGCGTACTCGCGCTTCAACCAGAAAGAGATTTCGATCCAGCTGGCCCGCGAGGCGCTGCGTGATCTGCTGTCTATCCAGAACCGGCAGATTTCTGTGGAAAACATCCAGAAGACGGTGGCCGACTACTACAAGATCAAGGTCGCCGACATGTACAGCAAGAAGCGCCCGGCCAGCATTGCCCGCCCGCGCCAGATTGCGATGTACCTGGCCAAGGAGCTGACGCAAAAGAGCCTTCCGGAGATCGGAGAATTGTTCGGCGGGCGCGACCACACCACCGTTTTGCATGCCGTGCGCAAGATTGCGGGCGAACGCCAGCAGCTGACCGAGCTGAACCAGCAGCTGCACGTGCTGGAGCAGACGCTCAAAGGGTAGCACGAAGGGTAGATAACCAGCGGGAAACGCCCGTCGGGCAGCCCCACGAAGAAGCGACCCCGTTAAGGGGCAAAATGGCGGGTTATAGATAGCAGGGGGAGGCATGACCTGTGCCGCTGTCCACGCACCGTCCCAAAACCACAAGAGGTTGATGACATGATCGTCCTGAAGGCAACACAAGACAAGGTTCTCGCGGTTCTGCAGTCCGTGGCTGGCATCGTGGAGCGCCGCCACACGCTGCCCATCCTGGCCAACGTGCTGATCCGCAAGACGGGCAATGCCCTGCAGCTGACGACCAGCGACCTCGAAATCCAGATACGCACCACCGCCGAGCTGGGTGGCGACACCGGCGACTTCACCACCACCGTGGGCGCGCGCAAGCTCATCGACATCCTGCGCACCATGCCCGGTGACCAGACGGTGAGCCTCGAATCGGCCCAGTCCAAGCTCATCCTCAAGGGCGGCAAGAGCCGCTTCACGCTGCAAAGCCTGCCGGCTGAAGACTTCCCGCTGGTGCAGGAATCCGCCGCCTTCGGCCCCGTGTTCGCCGTGCCGCAAAAGACGCTGAAGGACCTGCTCGGTCAGGTGTCATTTGCAATGGCGGTGCAGGACATCCGCTACTACCTGAACGGCATCCTGTTCGTGGCCGAGGGCAAGACGCTGAGCCTGGTGGCCACCGACGGCCACCGCCTGGCCTTTGCCAGCGCCACGCTGGATGTGGAAGTGCCCAAGCAGGAAGTCATCCTGCCGCGCAAGACCGTGATCGAGCTGCAGCGTTTGCTCAGCGATGCGGGCGGCGAGAACCAGCCCCACATCGAGATGCAGTTCGCCAACAACCAGGCCAAGTTCACCTTTGGCGGCATGGAGTTCGTCACCAAGCTGGTCGAGGGCAAGTTCCCCGACTACAACCGGGTGATCCCCAAGAACCACAAGAACAGCATCACCCTGGGCCGCGCCCCGCTGCTGGCCAGCCTGCAGCGCACGGCCATCATGACCAGCGACAAGTTCAAGGGCGTGCGCCTGAACCTGGAGCCCGGCACCCTGCGCGTGGCGTCGAACAACGCCGAGCAGGAAGAAGCCGTGGACGAGCTCGATATCGACTACGGTGGCGACACCATCGAGATCGGCTTCAACGTGACCTACCTCATCGACGCCCTGGCCAACATGGGCCAGGACATGGTGAAGGTGGAGCTTTCGGACGGCAACAGCTCTGCGCTGCTGACCATCCCCGAGAACGACAGCTTCAAGTACGTCGTGATGCCCATGCGCATTTGAGGCGGCGTGGCACAAGCCCTGCCCCACAGTCGCATCGACGCATTGCCAACGCTACTGTATTGATAGCTAATAGCGCATATTCAATATGCGCTAGCGCGAAATTTGACCATTGAACATATTGGAAACCCCGGTTTCCACGGATCCCAAGGCCCACCATGACCGTTGACAACAACATTCCCTCCGAGCCCGAATCCTCCGGCGTCTCCGGCCATGTGGAGCCCACCGTTGCCAAGATCGACACCAACCAGGCCGGCGCCAGCGAAAGCTATGGCGAAGGCGCCATCACCATCCTCGAAGGCCTGGAGGCCGTGCGCAAGCGCCCCGGCATGTACATCGGCGACACCAGCGACGGCACCGGCCTGCACCACCTGGTATTTGAGGTGGTCGACAACTCCATCGACGAAGCCCTGGCCGGCCATTGCGACGACATCGTCGTCACCATCCACACCGACAACTCCATCAGCGTGACCGACAACGGCCGCGGCATTCCCACCGGCGTGAAGATGGACGACAAGCACGAGCCCAAGCGAAGTGCTGCCGAAATCGCCCTGACCGAACTGCACGCAGGCGGCAAGTTCAACCAGAACAGCTACAAGGTCTCGGGCGGCCTGCACGGCGTGGGCGTGAGCTGCGTGAACGCATTGAGCAAATGGCTGCGCCTGACCGTGCGCCGCGAAGGCAAGGTGCACCAGATCGAATTTGCACGCGGCTTTGTGCAAGACCGCCTGCTGTCGACCGTGGACGGCTTTGAGGTCAGCCCCATGAAGGTGACCGGCGAGACCGAAAAGCGCGGCACCGAAGTGCACTTTTTGCCCGACACAGAGATATTCAAAGAAAACAACGACTTCCACTACGAGATCCTGGCCAAGCGCCTGCGCGAACTCTCCTTCCTGAACAACGGCGTGCGCATTCGGCTCAAGGACGAGCGCAGCGGCAAGGAAGATGACTTCTCGGGCGCCGGTGGCGTGCGCGGCTTCGTCGAGTTCATCAACAAGGGCAAGACGGTACTGCACCCCACGTCCTTCTACGCCGCAGGCGAGCGCCCAGCCGAAACGTATGGCGGCATCCCCGGCACGCACATCGGCGTGGAAGTGGCCATGCAGTGGAACAGCGCATACACCGAACAGGTGCTGTGCTTTACCAACAACATCCCCCAGCGTGACGGCGGCACCCACCTGACCGGCCTGCGCGCCGCGATGACCCGCGTCATCAACAAGTACATCGAAGAAAACGAGCTGGCCAAGAAGGCCAAGGTCGAAGTCACCGGCGACGACATGCGCGAAGGCCTGTGCTGCGTGCTCAGCGTGAAGGTGCCCGAGCCCAAGTTCAGCAGCCAGACCAAGGACAAGCTGGTGTCGAGCGAAGTGCGCGCCCCCGTGGAAGACATCGTGGGCAAGCTGCTCACCGACTACCTGCAAGAAAAGCCCAACGACGCCAAGATCATCTGCGGCAAGATCGTGGAGGCCGCCCGAGCCCGCGAAGCCGCCCGCAAGGCCCGCGAAATGACCCGCCGCAAGGGCGTGCTGGACGGCATGGGCCTGCCCGGCAAGCTGGCCGACTGCCAGGAAAAAGACCCCGCCCTGTGCGAGATCTACATCGTGGAGGGTGACTCCGCCGGCGGCTCTGCCAAGCAGGGCCGCGACCGCAAGTTCCAGGCCATCCTGCCCCTGCGCGGCAAGATCCTGAACGTGGAAAAAGCCCGCTACGAAAAGCTGCTGACCAGCAACGAAATCCTCACGCTGATCACGGCCCTGGGCACCGGCATCGGCAAGGCCGGCGGCACCACCGGCGGCGACGACTTTGATGTCGCCAAGCTGCGCTACCACCGCATCATCATCATGACCGACGCCGACGTGGACGGCGCCCACATCCGCACCCTGCTGCTCACCTTCTTCTACCGCCAGATGCCCGAACTGGTGGAGCGCGGCCACATCTACATCGCGCAGCCGCCGCTGTACAAGGTCAAGGCCGGCAAGGAAGAGCTGTACCTGAAGGACGCCCCCGCGCTCGACGGCTTCCTGCTGCGCATTGCGCTGAACCACGCCAGCGTGACCACCGGCGGCGCCAACCCGCAAACCCTGACGGGCGAGACCCTGGCCGAACTGGCGCGCAAGCACCAGATCGCTGAAAGCGTGATCGCCCGCCTGGGCAACTTCATGGACGCCGAAGCCCTGCGCGCCATTGCCGATGGCGTGAGCCTGAAGCTGGACACCGTGGCCGAAGCCGAAGCCAGCGCCGTGGCCCTGCAAGCCAAGCTGCGCGAACTGAACACCACCGGCGCCCCCGCCGAAGTGGCCGGCGAATTCGACGCCCGCACCGACAAGCCCCTGCTGCGCATCAGCCGCCGCCACCACGGCAACATCAAGAGCAGCGTCATCACGCAAGACTTTGTGCACGGCGCCGACTACGCCGCCCTGGCCGAAGCCGCCGAAACCTTCCGCGGCCTGCTGGCCGAAGGCGCCAAAGCGATGCGCGGCGAGGGTGAGAAGCAAAAGGAAGAAAAGGTCAGCGACTTCCGCCAGGCCATGAAGTGGCTGATTGCCGAAGCCGAACGCACCACCAGTCGCCAGCGCTACAAGGGCCTGGGCGAAATGAACCCAGAGCAGCTTTGGGAAACGACGATGGACCCGAACGTGCGCCGCCTGCTGCGCGTGCAGATCGACGACGCGATTGAGGCGGACCGCGTGTTCACGATGCTGATGGGCGATGAGGTCGAGCCGCGCCGAGACTTCATTGAGACGAATGCGCTGCGGGCGGGGAATATCGACGTTTGACACAGTCAGCCGAATCGGTTGAACCGACCATGGACTGGTCTCAGGCCGAGGTAGAAGCAGTTGTTGCCGACTACCTCAGGATGCTCAGTCTTGAACTGGCTGGTCAGACCTATAGCAAGGCGGCACACCGTCGCGCCTTGCTAGAAAAGCTCAATGGTCGATCCGCAGGTTCTGTCGAATTCAAGCACTGCAACATCAGCGCAGTGCTCATCCATCTGGGCTGCCCCTACCTGCGCGGATATCAACCACGGGCTAACTACCAACGTCTACTGCGCGAAGTAGTGGAGTTGCAAGTTGACCGTTTCTCCGCACTAGATTCACTTGCACTTGCGGCGGTGCACCAGCCTGCGATATCCCATGAAATTGTGGATTTCTCGAAAGTTGAAACCGAAGCACCGCAAAAGCGCCACCGTGTCGGCGAATCAAGCCCAGGCTACGGCAATCTACCCATCAAGCGTGACTACCTTGCGATCGAGTCTCGCAATCGCTCGTTAGGTCATGCCGGTGAAGAGTTCGTTTTTCGTTACGAGCAATGGAGACTGGCTCATATCGGCAAGCTCGATCTGGCTGAACGTGTGGAGCATGTTTCGCAAACAAAGGGGGATGGCCTTGGCTACGACATCCTGTCTTTCGATACGAATGGTCGCGAGCGATTCATCGAAGTGAAAACTACGGCGTTTGGCAAAGACACACCGTTTTTCGTATCCAAGAACGAATTGCATTTCTCCAGAGACGCAGGTCCTGACTTCACGCTGTGTCGGCTGTTTGAGTTTCGACAGACTCCCAAGTTGTTCTCTTTGAGTGGCGCACTGGATCAGCACTGTGACCTGGCCCCTGTCACATATCGAGCTAGCTTTTCTTAGCTCTACCGCAAGTCGTTGCCTTCTGCCTTCACCCCCATGCGCTCCCCCATCGCCATCGTCGACGTAGACCGCCTGGACACCTGGACCCGCTACCGCGCAGGCCTGTGCGACACCTGCGCGGCCAACTGCTGCACCATGCCGCTGGAAGTGCAGCTCTCGGACCTGGTGCGGCTTGAACTGGTGGACCCGTTCGAGGCCGAGCATGAGGAAATCCGCCACATTGCCAAGCGGCTGCAAAAGGCGCGGCTGATCGACCACTTCAACCACAAGAACGCGATCTTCACGATGGCGCGGCGGGCGAGTGGGGACTGCAATTTTCTCGACCCCAAGACGCGGCTGTGTACGGTGTATGACAAGCGGCCCGAGACCTGCCGCCTGCACCCGCAGAAGAAGAGCCCCAAGCCGGGTTACTGCGCTTACGGGGCGCGGGATCTGCAGCGACGGGGCTGAAAAGCGCAGAGGCGTCTGCGCGCCATGTCTGCGCAAGCCCGCCGTCTTCTGAAACCGCCACCCCGCACACTCACGCCATGTCGCGCAGCTCGCGGCGCAGGATCTTGCCAACGCTGGACTTGGGCAGGGCCTCTACAAACACGATCTGCCGGGGCACCTTGTAGGCGGTGAGCGCTGCGCGGCAATGGGCTGCGATGTGGTCTGCATCCACCGGTGGCGCAGTGCCCGCCACGCGCACCACATACAGCCGCAGCGCCTCGCCCGTTTTGTCGTCCGGCACGCCGATGCAGGCGCATTCCAGTACGCCGGGGCAGGCGGTGGCCACGGCTTCGACTTCGTTGGGAAAGACGTTGAAGCCTGAGACGATGACCATGTCCTTCTTGCGGTCCACGATCTTGAGGAAGCCGCTCTCGTCCAGCTGGCCGATGTCGCCGGTGCGGAAGTAGCCGTCGGGGGTGAAGGCGGCTGCGTTGGCCTCGGGCTGCTGCCAGTAGCCGCCCATGACCTGGGGGCCTTTCACGCAGACCTCGCCGGGCTGGCCCAGGGGCGCGGGGTGGCCCTGGTCGTCCAGCAACAGCACGTCGGTGGAAGGCAGGGGCAGGCCAGTACTGCCGCTGAAAGCAGTGACCGATGCGGGGTTGAAGGCCACCACAGGCTGGTCTCGCTCAGGCCGTAGCCTTCGCGGATGAACTGGCCGGTGATGGCCTGCCAGCGGGCGGAGACCGAGGGCAGGATGGCGGCACCACCGCCGCCCGCCAGCCGCAGGTTGGAGAAGTCCACGCCCTGCGTGCCGGGGTGCGCCGCCAGCCCGGCGTACAGCGTGTTGACCCCCATGAAAACGCTGGGGCGCGCGGCGTTCAGCACGTCGATCAACCCGTCCAGGTCACGCGGGTTGGGCACCAGCCAGTTGCGCGCACCCACCGCAAAGTAGCTGATCAGGTTCACCATGAGCGCGAAGATGTGATACAGCGGAATGGCCGTGACGACGACCTCCTGTGCGGGGCGCAGGGCATCGGGCACGAAGGCCTTGAACTGCTCCACGTTGGCCACCAGGTTGCGGTGCGTGAGCATGGCGCCCTTCGACAGGCCGGTAGTTCCCCCGGTGTACTGCAGGAACAGCAGGTCGCCCCCCTCCAGCACAGGTGGCGCAAAAGGCAGGGTGGCGCCCTCGGCCAGGGCGCGCGCAAACGAGGTGGTGGTGTGCAGGTGGGCATCCACGGGCGGCCCAGGCAGGTCGGCTGCGGTGCCGTCGCCGGGCGCCACGGTGATGATGCTGTGCAGTTCCACCCGGTCTTGGATGGCAGCCAGGGTCGCAGTAGACCCTGCATAGATCACCATCACCCTCGCTCCTGCGTCCTGTAGCTGGTGCTCCAGCTCCCGCGGGGTGTACAGCGGATTCACGTTCACCTGCACACAGCCCGCGCGCGCAATGCCGAGCATGGCGATGGGAAACGCCATCAGGTTCGGGCACATCACGGCGATGCGGTCGCCCTTGCGCACGCGCAGCACGTTTTGCAGGTAGGCCGCAAACGCGCGGGATTGCTGGTCCACATGTGCATAGGTCAGCGTCTGGCCCAGGCAGGTGAATGCGGGCCGGTGCGCATACCGCTGCATGGCGGCACACAGCAGGTGCACGATGCTGGGATGGCTGTCGGGATCGATGTGGGCAGGGATGGCGCCATAGCTGGCCAGCCAGGGTTGGGGGGACATGGTGAATCGGTCCTCGTGGGGGGGGGAGCAGCAACGTGCGGGCAGGCTCAGCGCACGGCCTTGGCCAGTGCGGCAAAGGCTTGCCGGTCCAGCGCGTGGGTGAAGGCGGTGTTGGGCACGGGGTGCGTGGAGAACTTCACCACCACCAGCTCGGCCGCCGGGTTGATGTGGATGTGTTGGCCCATCAGGCCCTTGGCTTCAAAGGTGCCATCGGCATCGTGGGGTATCCACCACTGGTTGTGGTACGAGTAGCCCGCGCGCATGGCCGTGCCGGGGGCCTTGCTGAACTGGGCGGGGTCGGCCCCTTTGCGCAGCTCGGCAATGGTGGCGGGCGAGACGATCTGTTGGCCGTTGAAGCGGCCGTTGGATCGCAGCATCTCGCCCAGACGGCCCAGGTCACGCAAAGTGGCGTTCACGCCCACGCTGGTGGACTGGCCGCCGTTGGCATCTGCAAACACATACGCGTCCTCCTGCGTGCCCAGCTTGGACCAGATGCGCTCGGACAGCAGCGTGGCGTAGCTCTTGCCAGTCACGCGCTGCAGCAGCCAGCCCAGCACTTCCGTGTCCACCGACTTGTAGGCAAACGCGGTGCCGTGCTCACCGTCCTTCTGCACGGTGGGCAGGTGTTCGGCCATGCTCTTGGCCCCGTTGCTGCCGGGGCGCGCAGGCTGCAGGCCCGCAGCGGCCAGGTACTGAAAGACACCGGAGGTGGGGTCCGCAAAGTCTTCGGCGTATTTGACGCCGGTGGTCATGTCCAGGGTCTGCTGCACGGTGGCATCGGCCCAGGCGCTGTTGGCCAGCTCAGGCAGGTAACGCACGATGCGCGCACTGGGGTCGATGGCGCCTTCCTGGATGAGTTCGGTCACCAGCAGCCCCACCAGCGATTTGCTCATGGACCACAGCACATGTGGCTGCTGCGGCTGCATGCCGATGTGATAACGCTCATACACCACACGGCCCCGGTGCAGCACCAGCATGGCGTCGGTGTAGGTGGCCTTCTGCCAGTCGGCCAGCGTGGTGGGCGCGCCCTTGTCGTCGGCAAACGCCAGCGTGTCGGGCAAGGCACGCGGCGCTGCGGGCAGTGCGCTGGGCGCGGCTGCACCGCGCCAGATGGTGGCCGTGGGCCCCAGTTCGCGCAGGTGCTGCGCGGCCCAGCGCACGTTGGGGTACTTGAGGATGTTGGCCAGGCGCACCACCTTGTCAGGCGCCGGTGGGAAGCCCTGCATCAGCTGCAGGGTCACAGGGTTGGTGGCGTCCGGCGGCGGCAGCTGCGGAGCCTGGGCCTGGCTGTCAGGCGCGGCCCCCAGCAGGGTGCAGGCCAAGGCGACGGCGGTGAAGGAAGGGGTGAGGTGGCGATGAAAAGAGTGCATGGTGAGAAGGCCTCGGTCAAGAAACGTGGAACGGGAAGAACAAAAAAAGGAAACGGATTCGGCCGGGCCGATCAGCCCCGCGCGGCCAGCAGCGTGCGGATCACGCCTTCGGTGCGCTCGTATTCGCCTTCGCCAAAGTGCTTGTAGCGAATGCGGCCTTGCGCATCGATGAGGTAGGTGGCGGGCCAGTACTGGTTGCCGTAGGCCTTCCAGGTGCCGTAGCGGTTGTCCTGTGCCACGGGGTGCTTCACGCCATGGCGGCGCATGGCGGCTTCTACGTTGGCGGTCGGGCGCTCAAACGGAAACTCTGGCGTGTGCACACCCACCACGGTGAGCCCTTGGGGCGTGTACTGCTCGGCCCAGCGGTTCACATGGGGCAGGGTGCGGATGCAGTTGATGCAGGCGTACGTCCAGAAGTCCACCAGCACCACGCGGCCGCGCAACTGCGCCAGGCTCAGCGGTTCGGAGTTGAGCCAGCGCTCGATGCCGGTGAACTCGGGCGCAGCGCCCAAGTCGGGCAGCGCTGCGGCGGGGCTGGCGGTGCCCGCTGCATACGCCAAGCCCGGGGCCGCCAGTGCAGCGGCCATCGACGCCAGGAAAGCGCGGCGCTCGGAAAAGCGCAGGGAAGAGGGGTGCAATGTCATGGTGAAAGCTCCTTGCAATCGGTGGGGTGTCGCCCCTTACAGGCCGCCCCAGCCCGAGGGATAAAACTGCGTAAGCCAGACGGTGATCTGCCCATCCACCTCCCACAGCATGGCCAGCGCGACAGTGATGACCACCACGCCAAACACCTGCTGCACGCGGTGCGCGTGGCGCGCAATGCGGCTCACATGGGTGGCCGCAGCCTGGCCGCCGTAGGCAATGGCCAGCATGGGCAGCGCGGCGCCGGTGGAATACGCGAGCAGCAGTACGGCGATGCCCACCCCCGGTGGCTCGGTAGCGATGAGGGTGAGGATGGAGGCGAGCACCGGCCCGGCGCAGGGTGTCCAGACCGCGCCCAGGCTCAGGCCGAGCAGCAGTCCGCCCCAGTTGCCGCCCCCGCTGCCCATGCCCAGGCTAGCCATGCGGTTGAGCACGCCGCCTGCATGTTGGCTGAGCCACTGGAACGGCCGGGGCCACACCGTGAGCACGCCAAACACCAGCAGCATCACAGCGGCAAACCGGCGCAGGCCTTCCTGAGACACACCCAGCACCTGCGTGAAGCTGCTGAACAGCAGTGCCACCGCCGCGAACGACAGCGCAAAGCCCAGGGCAATGAACAGTGGGCGTGTGCGCTGCGCTGAGTCGGCGCCGCTCACCGAGGCCCCTAGCACCACTGGCAGCATGGGCAACACGCAGGGCGCCCCTACCGTGAGCATGCCGGCAGCCACGGCCAGCCATGGCGAGGTGGTGGCCATGGTCATTGCCCGCTCCCCTGCTCGGCCGCCGGACGGCGCCACACCTGGGTTTTTCCGAACAGCGGAATGCCCACGTACGCGTGCACCAGCAGTTGTTCCGGCTCGGCCGGCGTCAGGTTGACGCGGTACGTCTTGGCGTTCTCGCGGTTGTAGATTTCGCCCTGGTACTCGCTGCTGCCGCCCTCCGCCGGGCGCAGGCCCGACAGCAGGGTCATGCCCAGCGCAGGCCGCGCGTCGGCCGCCGCCATGTCGGCGCCCGGCGCGCTCATGGAGCGGTTGGCCAGCACGCGCACCACCTTGCCACACAGGGCGTTGCCGCCAGCGGGATTGCAAGGAGCGATGTTCACTTCCAGATTGCCGCTCTCGGTGATCCAGCGGCCCAGGGGGGCTTTGGGGTGAGCGGTGCCCGGCGCTGGTGCCACAGCGGCTGGCGGCGCTGCCGCAGCCTCTTGCGCGCTGACTGCCTGCGCCAGGCCCAGGGTCAGCAGGGCGGTCACGGCGATGGATGGTTTCATGGCAAGGTCCTCGTGAAGTTCAGGAAGACCTCATTGAAGCCAGCGCAGGTATCGGCGATTTGTCTGGCCAGGGGCTTTTGGTATGCGCGCTTGTCGATGCACCGGGCAGACAAGTTGAGATACATATCTGCCCACCCAGCCCGTACCGCTGCACCACCAAAGCCCGGACAATGGCCGCCATGACGACGACGCCCGCTCCCGACCACATCCTGATCGTCGATGACGACGCCGGCATCCGCGAACTGGCTGCCGAGTACCTGCAGCGCCAGGGCCTGCAGGTGAGTGTGGCCGCCGACGGGCGGCAAATGCGCGAGGTACTGGCCACGCAGCGCATCGACCTGCTGGTGCTGGACCTGATGCTGCCGGGCACCGACGGCATCGCACTGTGCCGCGAGCTGCGCAGCCCGGGCGCGCCGCCGCTGCCCATCGTCATGCTCACCGCGCGCAGCGACGAGGCGGACCGCATCCTGGGCCTGGAGCTGGGTGCGGACGACTACCTGACCAAACCCTTCGCCGCGCGCGAGCTGCTGGCACGCATCCACGCGGTGCTGCGGCGCACGCGCATGCTGCCGCCCAACCTGGCCAAGGCCGAGCCCGCGCGCCACCTCACGTTTGGGGACTGGCGGCTGGACACCACCGCACGCCACCTGCTCGATGCCACGGGCGCAGTGGTGGCGCTGTCGGGCGCCGAATACCGCCTGCTGCGTGTGCTGCTGGACCACCCGCAGCGCATCCTCACACGCGACCAGCTGCTGCAGCTCACACAGGGGCGCGATGCCGATGTGTTCGACCGCTCCATCGACCTGCTGGTGAGCCGTGTGCGCCAGCGGCTGGGCGATGGCGCGCGCGGCTCGCGCTACATCAAGACCGTGCGCAACGAAGGCTATGTGTTCTGCGCCGATGTGCAAACTGCGGCAGCCGCCGCAGGAGCTGCGCAATGACGTCGCGCTGGTGGCCGCGCTCACTGTTCGGACGCATCCTGCTGGTGATGGCACTGGGCCTGGCGTTGGCGCATGCGCTGACGTTTGTGCTGGCGTTCACCGAGCGCAGCATGACCATGCGGCGGGCCATGGTGTCGTATTTCGCCAGCGACGTGGCCAGCTCGGTCGCCATGCTGGAACGCCTGCCTGCCACCGAGCGCGCGCAGTGGGTGGACCGGCTGGCGCGCCGCAACTACCGCTTTGCACTGGCCGAACCCCTGGACGCACCTGCCGACCCGTCCCAGCTGGCCCGCCTCGTTGCCAGCGCTGTGGCGGCCACACTGCCCACTGACCGCCCGGTGCAGGTGATCGACCCCCATGTGCCGGGCATCGAGCTGCGGCTGCAACTGCGCCTGGCCGACGGTACTCCCCTGGCCGTGGACATGGACGAGCCCCGGCTGCAGATATCGCACTGGGTGCTGGGCGCGCTGGCACTGCAGCTGGCGCTGCTGGTGGGCCTGTGCGCTTGGGCCGTGCGTGCAGCCACGCGGCCCCTGAGCACGCTGGCCGATGCGGCCGATGCGCTGGGCGCCGACCGCCCCACCATACCGCTGGCTGAAGACGGCCCGCGCGAAGTGGTGCGCGCCGCCGTTGCCTTCAACCATATGCAGCAGCGCATCCAGGCGCATCTTCAGGAACGCATGCAAATCCTGGCCGCCGTCTCGCACGACCTGCAAACACCCATCACCCGGCTGCGCCTGCGCGCGGATCTGCTGGACGACACCACGCTGCGCGACAAACTGCACGCCGACCTGGCCGAAATGCAGTCGCTGGTGGAAGAGGGCATTGCCTACGCGCGCTCATCGCAGGCCGTGCGCGAGCCCCCGCAGCGCGTGGACCTGCGCGCGCTGGTGGAGAGCATTGCGCGCGACTACGCCGATGCCGGCCTGCCGGTACAAGTGCTGCAGGCAGTGGATGTGACCTGCGACACCCGCCCCCAGGCCCTGCGCCGCCTGCTGTGCAACCTGGTGGACAACGCGCTCAAGTTTGCAGGCGCCGCTGAGCTGACGTTGGAGGCAGAAAGGCCAGGCCAGTGCCTGGTGCGTGTCATCGATCACGGGCCCGGCATCCCCCCGGCGGACCTCGCCGCCGTGCTGCAGCCCTATGTGCGGCTGGAAGATTCGCGCAACCGGGGCACCGGTGGCACCGGTCTGGGCCTGGCCATTGCCAGCGAGCTGGCCAAGGCCCTGGGCGGGCGGCTGGTGCTGGGGCCACGAGTGGATGGCGCGCAGGGGCTGGAAGCGCGGGTGGAGCTGCCAGAGGTACTCCCAGCATAGGCATGTGCGCAATCGCCACTGCTACAGTGGCCGCTCCGTGGACTCTCAAAAGGGCAACGCCGTGGACACACCTGTCAGCACCCCGCAGAGCGAGATCAGCGCCAGCAACCCACGCATCCGCGTCGGCATCGGCGGCTGGACCTTCGAGCCCTGGCGCGGCAGCTTCTACCCCGCAGGGCTGGCGCACAGCAAGGAGCTGCAATACGCCAGCCGGCAGCTCACGGCGATCGAGGTCAACGGCACCTACTACAGCACCTTCCAACCTCCCACCTTTGCCAAGTGGCGTGATGAAACGCCCGAAGGCTTCGTGTTCTCGCTCAAGGCCAACCGCTTTGCGACCAACCGCCGTGTGCTGGCGGAGGCCGGTGATTCGATCGCGCGGTTTGTCGACAGTGGCATCTCGGAGCTGAAGGACAAGCTCGGGCCCATCGTGTGGCAATTCATGCCGACCAAGGTGTTTGAGCCACGGGACTTCGAGGCCTTTCTGGCCCTGCTGCCACAACAGGTGGACGGCCTGCGCCTGCGCCACGCGCTGGATGTGCGCCACCCGAGTTTTGCCACGCCAGAGTTCGTGGCACTGGCCCGCCAATACGACTGCGTGCCGGTCTACACGGACTCCGAGAAATTTCCCGCCATCGCAGATGCAGAGGCCGATTTTGCCTACCTGCGGCTGATGCTCAGTCAGGCCGATGTGCCCACCGGCTACACGCCCGAGGCGATTGCACAGTGGGCCGATGGCGTGCGCACCTGGACGGGCGGCGAACAGCCGCGCGATGTGTTCGTGTACTTCATCAACGGGGCGAAGGAGCGGGCGCCTGCGGGGGCGATGGAGTTGCTGAGGCAACTGGGCCTACGCACATAGCAGCGGAGCAGCTACAGCGTCTCTCGCTGCACAAACCCCTGCGGGGCCTCGCCCCCATCAGGCACATTGCCCACCACCACACGCTCCACCCCCGCATGCACAGGCCCCTGCTGCGCCCAGTCGATGAGGGCCAGCACGGCATGCTCTGTGCCCCATGCGCAGGCCTCCACGCGGCCATCCTGGCGGTTGCGCACCCAGCCCGTCACGCCCAGCCGATTGGCGGCCTGCACCATGGACCAGCGGTAGCCCACGCCCTGCACATGGCCGGTGATCAACAGATGGCGGGTGATGGTGGAGTGGTGTTCTGCATTCATGGGGGGCACTGTAGCGCGCTCCTTGTGAGGAGCCCGCTCCAGGGGCACACTGCCAGCACCACCGCACCACATGACCACCACCACCCCCAAGGCCCTGCCCACCATCGACCCCCAGCGCTGCACCGGCTGCGGCTGGTGCATTGCGGTGTGCCCGCCGCATGTGCTGTCGCTGCAGGTGTTGGGCACGGGGCCCTGGGGGCCCAAGTGCTCCACCCTGCACGATGCGCCCGGCTGCACCGGGTGCGCGCTGTGTGCGGTGCGCTGCCCGTTCGATGCGATCCGCATGGTGCGCGTGGCAGCCACCAAGGCCCCGTGAGGCCATTGCGCCACAGGCGCAGCAGTGGGTTGACGGGCCCCGGCCCGCATCCGGTACACTGCGCCTTCCATGTCGTTCACCTCCCTCCCCATCACCACCGCACGCGCCGCTGCCTTCCAAGGCATGGGCATGATGCCGCCCGCACTCACGCGGGCCAATGGTGAGCAGCGGGCACTGGGTGCACGAATGATTACCACCATTACCACCGCGGCCACCTGAGCACGCGCAGGTGGCCGTTTCGGCAGCCACCTGGTGATCGCTCTCTTCTCCCCCAAGACGAATGCACGAAACCCAGCTCTGGCAGCTGGGTTTTTTTGTTTGTTTGTTTGTTAGCCGGAGAAGTCCATGGTCCGCGACCCCGTCCCGTCCCTCGAAGCCCCTTTGTTGCCATCGTCCGCCACGGCCATGCGCCCCCTGCGCGTGGGCATGATCGGCATTGGCACCGTGGGCGCAGGCACCTTTCGCGTGCTGGCGCGCAACCAGGCGCTGATTGCGGGCCGTGCGGGCCGGGGCATCAAGCTGGTGGTGGTCTGCGCCCGCAGCCTGGCCCGCGCCATGAGCGTGGTGGGCAAGGACGTGGCGCTGACCAACGACCCCATGCAGGTCGCCACCCACCCCGACGTGGATGTGCTGGTGGAGGCCGCTGGCGGCACCGGCCCCGCGCGCGAATGGGTGATGGCAGCCATCCGCGCGGGTAAACATGTGGTCACGGCCAACAAGGCCTTGCTGGCCGTGCATGGCAACGAGATCTTTGCCGCGGCACGCCAACACGGCGTGGCTGTGGCCTATGAGGGTGCGGTGGCGGTGAGCATCCCCATCGTGAAGGCGCTGCGCGAGGGCCTGACGGCCAACCGCGTTGAGTGGGTGGCGGGCGTCATCAACGGCACCACCAACTTCATCCTGAGCAAGATGCGCGACGAAGGCGTGGGCTTTGCCGAGGCGCTGGCGCAGGCCCAGGCGCTGGGCTACGCCGAGGCCGACCCGACGTTTGACATCGAAGGCATCGACGCCGCCCACAAGATCTCGCTGCTGGCGGCCAATGCGTTTGGCATGCCGGTGCGTTTTGCCGATGCGCAGGTGGAGGGCATCACCGCACTGCAGGGCCTGGACGTGGCCTGCGCCGAGCAACTGGGCTTTCGCATCAAGCTGCTGGGCGTGGCCAAGCGGCGCAAGGACGGTGACGCGGAAGGCAACGTGGAGGGGGTAGAGCTGCGCGTTCAGCCCGCGCTGGTGCCCGCCACACATTTGCTGGCGCATGTGAACGGGTCGATGAACGCCGTGATGGTCAAGGGCGATGCCTCGGGCGTGACGATGTACTACGGCGCAGGCGCGGGGTCGGAGCCAACGGCATCGGCCGTGATTGCGGACCTGGTGGATGTGGCGCGGCTCGATGGCACCCACGCGGGCCAGCGCGTGCCGCACCTGGGCTTCCACCCCCACGCGGTGGACGAGCAACTGGCGGTGCTGCCCCGTGCGGCCGTGCACACACGCCACTACCTGCGGGTGCCGGTGCACAGCGCGCAGCAGATCGAGGCCGTGGGCGCCTGGCTGGCTGCGCAGCACGTGCCGGTGCTGCAGGTGGCACTGGCGCACGACAAGGCCTTGCCCCCAGGCACCGGCCCCCAGGTGCTGGTGCTGACCGACGCCGTGGCGCAATCCACGGTGGACCTGGCCGTGTTTGCGCTGGCGGCACACCCTGGGGTGGCCGGCCCGGTGGTGGCACTGCGGGTGGAGATGCTGGAAGGGTGAAAGTGGGCTGAAAACGGGTCCGCGCGGGGTTTGAGGGTCAAACCGGGCGGTAGCGCTAGTGCACCATGCCCTGGTTGCTATCAAATTTGATATTCACCGCCCGCTGCATCACCCCATCAACTTGCCCAGCACCAGCGCCGCCATGTCCTCGGCAGCGCTGGTGCCCTCCGCCATCAGGCCCTGCACCACGCCGGCACGGTCGGTGTCGGTGCGGTTCTGGCTCACCTTCCAGACGCCCTCCCAGCGCTCCACCGCCAGCTCGATGCCCACGATGGCGCGCAGCATTTTGTCGATGTAGTCGGGCGGTGCATCGTCGATGCGCCAGGGGTCCGGGCGGTGGGCCTCGTGCTGCTCACTCAAGGTGTGCAGGATGGCGCGCAGGCGCACCGGGTCGTCGAACGCGCTCAGTGCGCCGTGGGCATGTACGGTGGCGTAGTTCCAGGTGGGCACCTGCTTGCCATCGATGGCCTTGGACGGATACCACGAGGGCGACACATAGGCCTGCGGGCCATGGAACACCGCCACCGCCTGCTGGGGCAGCAGCGACCACAGCGCGTTGGCGCGGGCCACGTGGCCGATCAGTGTGCCCTGCGGGCCGCGCGTTGGGTCCAGGTACAGCGGGATGTGATTGGCGTGCAGCGCTCCCTCATGGGCGATAACCAGTGTGGCGAGGGGCTGCGTGCGCACCAGCGCATGCAGCACGGCCGGGTCCGTCACCTGAAACTGCCGGTTGGCGTTGGCCATGTCAACCCCCTTCCACTTCGAGCACCGGCGCGCAGTCGATCTGCGTCTTGACCGAGTTGGCCAGGAAGCAGGACGCATGGGCGCGGTGGTGCAGATCGTCGAGCTGTGCGGCACTGGGCGCGTGGGCCGCATCAAAGCGCGTGACGGGGCGCAACTGCACGTGGGTGACGACAAGCTGCCCCTGCGCGTTTTTGGCCATGGTGCCCACGGCCGCGTCGGTGTAGCGGTTGAGCCGAAAGCCCGCGCGGCTGGCGAAGTCCATGAACCACAGCATGTGGCAGCTCGACAAGGCTGCGACATAGGCTTCTTCCGGGTCCACCGCCGCCGCATCGGAGTACGGCAGCGGCACCACATGGGGCGACGACGACGCGGCCACGGTGGCGCCACCATCGAACTGCCAGGTGTGGGCACGGTGGTAGCGCTTGTCCAGAAAGTCGTCGTTGCCACGGGACCAGGTGATGGTGGCGGTGTACTCGGCCATGGGTGGGTCTTTCTTGCGGTGGCCGGGCCTCGTAGGAAGCACAAGCCCGGGATTTCTACAATGGTTCTTCAGTTTATGACTGCATCGCCACATCCAAAGGGCCAATTCATGCCAGTTGCCGGAGCCAATTCCCAAACCACCGCCTCCCGGGACGGGCGCCTGGGCCAGTTGCGCCAGCAGGTGTACGAGCAGCTGCGCAACGCCATCGAACAGGGCCGGCTGCCGGCGGGCACCCGCCTGCCGCCATCGCGCGAGCATGCGGCCAGCCTGGGCGTGTCGCGCAACACCGTGCTGTGGGCCGTGCAGCGCCTGCAGGCCGAAGGGTATGTGGAAGCGCGTGTGGGTGACGGCACCTATGTCTCGCAGGCCGCAGCCGCACCGCCCACACAAGGGCTGGTGGCACCGCCGCGCGGCCTGTCGCAGCGCGGGCAGCTCATTGCCGAGACGGCTGCCCGCTGGCGCCCGCCGCATGTGGCGGCACGCGCGTTCCGCATTGGCGCGCCCGAGGTGGACACCTTTCCGTTTGCGCTGTGGGACCGCCTCGCGCGCCAGGCCCGCCCCGGTCAGCGCAGCGCACGCGCGCAGTACCTGGACCCGGCCGGCGACCCCGACCTGCGCCAGGCCGTGGCTCAATGGCTGTGGGCTTCGCGCGGCATCCGCTGCGATGCGGCGCAGGTGGTGGTGTGCTCGGGCTCGCAGCAGGGCATTGACCTGATTGCGCGGCTGCTGCTGGACGTGGGCGACGAGGTGCTGGTGGAAGACCCCGGCTACCCCGGCATCCGCGCCAGCCTGCTGGGCCACGGCGCGCTGGCGCGGCCGGTGGACATGGATGGAGACGGCCTGCACATCGACACCGCTGCGGCGCAATGGCCGAACGCGCGCATGGCCGTCGTCACACCCACGCACCAGTTCCCCACCGGCGTGTGCATGGGCCTGGCGCGAAGGCAGGCGCTGCTCCAGTGGGCGCGCACGCACGACGCCTGGGTGGTCGAGGACGATTACGACGGCGAGTTCCAGTACGGCAAGAACGATGGCAAGGCCCAGCGCGTGCCCGCCCTGTGCAGCCTGCCGGGCTCGGAGCGGGTGCTGTACGTGGGCACCTTCAGCAAGACGCTGCACCCCGGCCTGCGCCTGGGTTTTGTGGTGGTGCCGCCCGCACTGGTGGAAGCCTTTGCCATGGCCCGCGCCATCACCGACCGGCACGCGCCGGGAGATACGCAGGCGGTGCTGGCGCGCTTCATTGCCGAAGGCCATCTGCTGCGGCATCTGCGACAGATGCGCGAGCTGTACCAGGCGCGCCAGCGGGTGCTGATCGGTGCGCTGGCCGATGCGAGCGGTGGGGCGTGGCAACTGCAACCCAGTGACCGGGGCATGCACCTGTTGCACGAGGTGGCACCCGGCACCGACGACGAAGCCCTGAGCCGCCAGGCACTGGCTGCGGGTGTCATGCTGGCGCCACTGTCGCGCTATGCCATGCAGTCAGCGCGCAGGGGGTGGCTGCTGGGGTATGCAGGGTATGACGAGACAGAGATTCGAACGGCGGCGCGGGTGGTGGGGGTGCTGGCACGCAGGCTGTGACTACCGAGGGCGCCCCACCGCAGTCCATGTCGCCCCATGCGGGCTGAGGGCCCACCCCATTTGCACTACGCTCCAGGGTTTTGCCTTCGCTGCGTTTGCACCATGCCCCTCGCCCCCTACCTCGATACCGCCCCTACGCTGGGCGCCAACGTTTTCGTCCACGCCAGCGCACAAGTCATCGGTGACGTCACCCTCGGCGACGACAGCTCGGTGTGGTGCAACGCCGTGCTGCGTGGCGATGTGAACCGCATCACCGTGGGCCGCTGCAGCAATGTGCAAGACTTGACCATGGGCCATGTCTCGCACCGCAACGCGGCCAAGCCCGAGGGATCCCCGCTGGTCATCGGCGACTACGTCACCGTGGGCCACTCGGTGATCCTGCACGGCTGCCGCATCGGCAACGAATGCCTCATCGGCATGGGCTCCATCGTGATGGATGACGCCATCATCGAAGACCGTGTGATGCTGGGCGCGGGCAGCCTGGTCTCACCCGGCAAGGTGCTGGAGAGCGGGTACCTGTACATCGGACGCCCTGCGGTGCGCCAGCGCGCGCTGACCGAGGCCGATATCGCATACCTCAAGTACTCCGCCGAGCACTATGTGCGGGTGAAGAACAACTATCTGGCGGGCACACCCGGTGCGGCTGAGGTGCACCCTGCGCCCCCAGCCCACCAGGGATAAAGCCGGGCCGGGATAATCGGGGGTTCCACGACCCCTGCGGCGGCACCGCATCGCCCCATTGCTTTTCCCCACCATGTCTGCCGTCGCCCCTCCCGCCCCACCGCTGCGCGTGCTCTCCGTCATCCCCCCGATGACGCAGCTGAACACGCCATACCCCTCCACCGCCTACCTCACCGGCTTTCTGCGTTCGCGCGGCGTCACCGCGTTCCAGGAAGACCTGGCGCTGGCACTGGTGCTGCGTTTGCTCTCGCCCGAGGGGTTACGCGCCGTGGCCGCCAAGGTGGATGCATTGCCCGCCAAAAAGCAACGCCCTGCCGTGCAGAGCTTTGCGGCGCAAAAGGACCGCTACCTCGCCACCATTGGCCCCGCCATTGCCTTTTTGCAGGGGCGCGACAGCACGCTGGCGCACCGCATCGTGGGCCGCAACTACCTGCCCGAGGGTCCGCGTTTTGCCACGCTGGATGTGTATGTGGACGACGAGGGCGGCGACCCGCTGGGATGGGCCTTTGGTGCTTTGGGCCTGCACGACAAGGCCAAGCATCTGGCCACGCTGTACCTGAACGACCTGGCCGACGTGCTGCGCGATGCGGTGGACGAGCGCTTTGAGTTCGTGCGTTATGCCGAATCGCTGGCGGGCAGCCAGCCCACGTTTGACCCGTTGGCCCAAGCACTCGCTGCGACGCCCACACTGGTGGACGAGATGCTGGAGCAGCTCACGCACGAGGCGATTGCCAAGCACCAGCCCAGCGTGGTGCTGCTGTCCGTGCCGTTCCCGGGGTCCGTGTACGCGGCGTTTCGCATTGCGCAGGCCATCAAGGCACGATACCCGCACATCGCCACCATGCTGGGCGGCGGCTTTGTGAACACCGAGCTGCGCGAGCTAGCCGACCCGCGTGTGTTTGACTTCTTTGACTACGTGACGCTGGACGCCGGTGAGCGTCCGCTGCTGGCGCTGCTGGAACATCTGCGCGGCGAGCGTGGCCGGCAACGCTTGGTTCGCACCTTCGTGCGCGGTGACGATGGCGCGGTGCAGTACATCAACATGATGGAAGCCGACATCGCTTTCGCCGAGGTGGGCACACCCACTTGGGACGGCCTGCCGCTGGACCGGTATCTGTCGCTCCTGGACATGCTCAACCCCATGCACCGCCTTTGGAGCGATGGGCGCTGGAACAAGCTCACCGTGGCGCACGGCTGCTACTGGAAGAAGTGCAGCTTCTGCGACGTGAGCCTGGACTACATCAGCCGCTACGAGGGCGCGAGTGCTGGAGTGCTGGCCGACCGCATCGAGCAGATCGTGCGCGAGACGGGGCAGACCGGCTTTCACTTTGTGGACGAAGCCGCGCCGCCCAAGGCGCTCAAGGCCCTGGCCACCGAGCTCATTGCGCGCAACGCGGGCATCAGCTGGTGGGGCAATGTGCGGTTTGAAAAAACCTTCACCCCCGACCTGGCCGAGCTGCTGGCCGACAGTGGCTGCATTGCGATCTCGGGCGGGCTGGAAGTTGCGTCGGACCGGCTGCTCACGCTGATGAAAAAAGGCGTGTCGGTAGACCAGGTGGCACGCGTGACGCGGGCGTTCACCGACGCGGGCATCCTGGTGCATGCGTACCTGATGTACGGCTTTCCCACGCAGACGGTGCAAGACACCGTGGACGCGCTCGAATACGTGCGCCAGCTGTTCGCCAATGGCTGCATCCAGAGCGGGTTCTTTCACCGCTTTGCCTGCACCGTGCACTCGCCCGTCGGCAAGAACCCCGAGGAATACGGCGTGACGCTGGCGCCGTTGCCGCCAGGCGACTTTGCCAAGAACGACGTGGCCTTCATCGACCCCACGGGCGTGGACCACGACGCGCTGGGCGGCGCGCTCAAGAAGGCCATCTACAACTACATGCACGGCATCGGGCTCGAAGAAGACGTGCGCACGTGGTTCCCGTTCAAGGTGCCCAAGACGACGGTGCGGCGTGACCGCATTGAGCGGGCGCTGCGCGAGCGGGGGTGAATGCAACGACCGACATAGCCGCAACCTTCAAGCCAAAGTGGCCGCTAGCGCACGTTGCATATGCGTCGTGCGCTATACATGTAATAGCAAATGCGATAGGTTCAATGCTTTTGCTTTTGGTAAGCCTTGTCGGCCGGTGGTCCCCGGTCGGTGTCTTGCAACCCACGCTGCACATCACGGTAGGCCTGCTCGATTTGAGCGTCCGGTTCGCCATGGGTCATGTCCACCGACTCATCACGCTCGTGGGGGAGCTTGGGCTTTTCTTCCTTCGCGGCAGACTGCCCCGCCTTCAACGGCCCCTGCGTCTTGGGGCCGGGGGCCTGGCGCTTGGTGGTGTCTACCGAGGGTTCTGGTGCGGTGGGAGCCGGGGTGGACTCATCGCGGTTTGAGGGGCGGGGCATAGGGTCTCCTGGGTTCGGACAGCAGTTTGTCCGGTCCGGTGCATCGTAAAAAGCCCACCGCCGCATCCCTGTAGGCCCACAGGCCATGTACCCGACAGGCGATGGAGACGGTGGGCGTCAAACCTTGGAGCCGTTGGCCCCCCAAGCCATGCGACACTACTGTATGTCTCAACAGGTGTGGGCCGCGCAGGCCCTTGAATCTTTCGATGCGGTGGTGTCAGCCACCGAGGGTTTTCGCAGCCGGCCCGGCCAGCGGCTGATGGCCGAGCAGGTGGCGCGCACGTTCAGCACGGCCACGCTGGGCAAGGTGGATGAAGAGAGCGGCGAAGCAGCGCCCACGCGCGCCATTGCCGTCATCCAGGCGGGGACGGGCGTGGGCAAGTCGCTGGCGTACTGCGCACCGGCCATTGCGCTGGCGCTGTCGCGCGGCACACGGGTGTTGATCTCCACGGCCACGGTGGCGCTGCAGGAGCAGCTGGTCAACAAGGACCTGCCCGCGCTGGCCGCGCTGATGCCGCAGCCCTTCAAGTTTGCGCTGGCCAAGGGGCGCGGGCGCTATGTGTGCAAGCTCAAGCTCGACCGCCTGGCCGGCACGGGCGAGGCTGAGGAAGAAGGCGAAGACGACCTGTTTGCTGAGGAAGAAGCCGCCGCCCGCGCCAAGCGCCCCCGGCACGAGACCGAGGCGCGCATGCAGTTCTATTCGACGATGGCGCAGACGCTGTCGAAAGGCGCGTGGGATGGCGACCGCGACAGCCTTGACACGCCCCCCGAGCCCGAGGTGTGGAGCCCCGTGGCGGCCGAAGGTGCTTCGTGCACCGGCAAGCACTGCCCGGCGTTCAGCCAGTGCACCTACTACGACAAGCGCAAGGAGCTGGTGGGCGCGCAGGTGATCGTGGCCAACCACGATTTGCTGCTGTCATCGCTGGGCGCGCGCGTGCTGCCCGAGCTGGACAACTGCCTGCTGGTGCTGGACGAAGCCCACCATCTGCCCGCCACGGCGCTCGACCAGTTTGCGTGCAGCATGGACCTGTCGCGCATCACCTGGATCGAGCGCCTGTCGAGCCGGGGCCTGCGCATTGGGGCACTGCTGGAGGTCGAAGAGATTGCCGACATCCCCAAACACTCGGCCCAGCTGCGGCAGACGCTGCAGGACCTGGCGCGCATCGTGATGGATGTGTATGGCGCCCAGCTCAAGAGCCAGCCCAGCGCCTGGGGCCCGGCGCGTGTTCGCGTGCCGCGTGGCGAATTGCCTGAACAACTCATTGCTCCGCTGGGCCTGCTGGCCGCCAGCGCCGAGGGCTTCCTCGACGCCCTGCGCGCCATCAGCAAGGCACTGCGCGCCGAGATGCGCGACAAGCCCGACGAGGCCAAGCGCCTGTCCACGCTGTACGCACAAATCGGCATGCTGGCCCCGCGCCTGGAAGAGCTGCACGCCACAGCACAGCTGCTGTTGCAGGACGCGCCCGAAGGCGCAGTACCCGCCGCCAAGTGGTTCACGCTGGAGGTGGATGGCGACTTCATCGTGGTCAAGGCCCACGCCAGCCCCATCCTGCCCGGCACCACGCTGCGCAACCACCTGTGGAGCGCGGTGCGCGGTGCGGTGCTCACCTCGGCCACACTCACCAGCTGCGGGCACTTTGACTTCTTCTTGCGCGAGGCGGGCCTGCACGGCGACGAAGCTGCCACCACGCTGGAGGTGCCCAGCCCCTTCAACTACGCCGCGCAGGGCACGCTGATTGCCGCCGAGACACGCGCCGACCCCAAGAACGCCGCGCAGTTCACCACCGAGATGGTCGATGCGCTGCTGCACGACATTGCGCGTGTGGAATACGGCGCGCTGGTGCTGTTCACCTCGCGCGAGCAGATGCGCCAGGCTGTGGACGCATTGCCCACCGCCATGCGCAGTGTGGTCCTAGTGCAGAACGCACTGCCGCGTACGCAGCTGCTGCGCCGCCACCGCGAGCGGGTGGAAAACGGCGAGCCCTCGGTCATCTTCGGCATGCAGTCGTTTGGCGAGGGGCTGGATTTGCCGGGGCGCCTGTGCGAGTCGGTCTTCATCACCAAGCTGCCCTTCGCCCCGCCCGACGACCCCGTGGGCGAAGCCCGCGCCGAGTGGCTGCGCGCCGTGGGGCGCGACCCCTTCAGCGAGCTGGTGGTGCCCGCCACCGCCATCCGCCTGGCGCAATGGGTGGGCCGCGCGATCCGCACCGAAGAAGACATGGCGCATGTGTACTGCTACGACAAGCGCCTGACGCGCACCAGCTACGGCCAGCGGCTGCTCAAAGGGCTGCCACCGTTTGCGCTGGAGCAACGCGCGCCGCTGTGAAGCGGCGACACTTTGCGCACCGATTTCACAACCACTACAACAACGACAGAGAGGACCCCACCATGCCCCACACCATTCCCGCCTGCCCCCAATGCGGCCAGGAGAACACTTACCCCGATGGCAGCAACTATGTGTGCCCCGACTGCGCTTTTGAATGGCCGCAGGTGGCTGACGCCACCGAGTCAGAGGCAAACGATGCAGGAGATGGCGCAGTGCGTGACGCCAACGGCAACCCGCTGGCCGACGGCGACGCGGTGATCCTGGTGAAGGACCTCAAGGTCAAGGGCTCGTCGTCCACGCTCAAGAAGGGCACCAAGATCAAGAGCATCCGCCTGGTGGATGGTGCAGACGGCCACAACGTGGACTGCAAGACGGACCTGGGCAGCATGCTGCTGAAGTCGGAGTTCTTGAAAAAGGCCTGATGGAGGAGGGCGGCGCCCCTCGTGTCAGACAACCGCCCACAGGCATCGGCGCTCCCCGCCGACGCCCTGGCCGCCCCGTGGTGCCTAGAGTCAACCAATTGCAGTGCCCGCACTGATCGATTGATTCCCCACCACCTGCTGGAGGCCCCATGCACCCCAACTCCCCCGCCCGCGACACCTTGTGGAAGCTCATCAAGGACATCCGCTTTGGCATGCTCACGCACCGCACGTCCACGGGCATGCTGCACGCGCACCCGCTCACCACACAAAACCGGCAGCTCGATGAACAGGCCGAGCTGTACTTCTTCATCCCCCAGTCTGGCGAGCTGTACGAGCGCCTGCTGACCGACGGCGAGGTGAATGTGTCGTATGCCGACCCGGACGAGGACAGCTATGTGTCCGTGTCAGGCCAGGCGCGGTTTGTGGACGACCGCGCGCTCAAGGAAGCCCTGTGGTCGCCCATGGCCAAGGCGTGGTTCCCGGGCGGCGTGTCCGACCCGGACCTGGCACTGCTGGTGGTGCGCGTTCGCCACGCCGAATACTGGAACGTGGACGAGAGCAAGATGGTGCAGCTGTTCCAGATGGCCAAGGCCGCCATCACCGGAGAGCCACCGCGCAGCCTGGGCGAGCACAAGGAACTCACGCTGTACTGAGCGCCTGTGGACAACCCCTCGGGATCGGCCTGCAGGGTGTGAGTTGAGCGCCTTTCCCCACAGCGGTGCAGCATCTGCACCGCCATCCTGTGGGTCCCCGGGGCAAACTCCAGGCAAAACTGGGCGCTAGCGCTGCAGAAACATGGTTTGTTTGCTACTATTTTGGTAGTGAACGCATGCAGTACCTCCTGGGGTCCGTAGGCCCCATTTTTTGTGGGCAGCTCTTGCAAAGCAGCCAACCACCATCCATATTCCATCCATACACCATCTGATTGGATGTTTTATGGAGTGTGATTGATGAGCAACCTGGTTCCCACCGCCCCCGCACGCAGCAAGGTGCCCGAGTCCGAGAAGGTCACCATCAACCTCGGTTTTGTAGACCTGGGACACATTGACCTGCTGGTGTCCGAAGGCTTTTACGCCAACCGCACCGACTTCATCCGCACCGCCATCCGCAACCAGCTGACCGCCCAGAACGACGCGGTGCGCCAGGTGGTGGCCCGCAAGATGCTTGTGCTGGGACTGCAGCGTTTTGGCCGGGCCGAGCTGGAGGCCGTGTTGGCAGCAGGCCAGGCGCTAGAGATCCGTGTGCTGGGCCTGGCCAGCATCGACGACGACGTGCCGCCCGCACTGGCGCAGGCCACGATCGCCTCGGTGACGGTCTTGGGCGCGTTCCACGCCAGTGCAGCCGTCAAGGCCGCGCTGGCCGGGCGCATGCATTGAATCCGTACACAAACCGCAGCGCATCGCCCATGCCCGCACCAATAACCAAGGAGTCCCCATGGACTGGAACCTGAACCTCAAGCGCCTGATGGGCGAAGCCACCCAGCTGGTGCGCAGCGGCCAACTGGCCGATGCCACGCGGGCCATCCAACAAACTCTGGGCGAGACCGTGGCGCGCCATGGCCCCCCTCCCGCACCCGCCAGCACAAGCGCCCCCTCGCTGCACGCGCCCGAACCCACGACAGGGAACGCCCCCCGCTGGCGCAGTGCCCACACCGCGCAAGAGGTGGAAGACGCCGTGGTCATCGACCGCAGCACCCACACACCGACCGCAGAGGCACAGCCCTCGGCCACAGCACGCCCCGCCGCCAGCCACCGCCCGCTGGCGGAGCCCGCCGGCAGCTTCACCCGCGTGGCCTTCACCCACCCGGGCGCTCGGCACAACCCGCACCACTACCACCTGTACGTGCCCCCGGGTGCCACGGCAGGCACCACCATGCCGCTGGTGCTGATGCTGCACGGCTGCACGCAGAACCCGGTGGACTTTGCGACCGGCACGGGCATGAACGACGCAGCCGCGCCCGCCAACGCCCTGGTGCTGTACCCCGAGCAACCCCACGGCGCCAACCCCAACGGCTGCTGGAACTGGTTTCGACCCGGCGACCAGCACCGGGGCAGCGGCGAACCCGCGCTGATCGTGGCCATGCTGCGGGATGTGATGGCGCGCCACCCGGTGGATGCACAACGCGTCTACGTGGCAGGGCTGTCGGCCGGCGGCGCCATGGCCGCGCTGCTGGGCCGCGAATACCCCGACCTGTTTGCGGCCGTGGGCGTGCACTCCGGCCTGCAGGCGGGTGCAGCGCACAACGTGATGGGCGCACTGTCGGCGATGAAGAACGGGGCCAAACTGGGTGCCGCTGCGCACCACGTCGCTCACGCACCAGCCCTGCCGCCCCCGCCGATCATCGTGTTCCACGGCGACGCCGACACCACCGTACATGCGCACAACGGTGAACAGCTCATCGAGGCAACGCTGTCAGCACTGGCCACAGCCCCTGGTGACGGCCAGACGACGGTGGAGACCGTGCACCAGGGCCAGTCCCGTGGTGGCCAGAGCTACACCCGCAAGGTGTACACCGTGGCGGGTGGCGCCCCGTCGGCCAGCGCACTGACTGGCACGGTGGTGGCAGAACACTGGGTACTGCACGGCGCAGGGCACGCGTGGGCCGGTGGGCACGCGGGTGGCAGCCACACCGACCCTGCCGGGGTCAATGCCACGGCGGAGATGCTGCGGTTTTTTGCAGCGCACCCCAAGCGCTGAGGCCCGGGCCGCCGGGATCAGCGCGGAGTGCGGCGCGCCTTGCGATAGCGACGGGTGGCCTCGGCCACCATGGCGTCCTTGGGCAACAGCTGGGTGCCGCCCACCCACAGCTCGGTGGCGGCGCCGCTGGCATCGCGCACGCGGCGCACCAGCTGGCCGGGGCTGGCGTAGGCCGAGGCTTTCTGGACCACGCCGGTGTCGCGCCCGGTGATGGCCAGCTCCGTGGTGGCGGCGTTGAAGGGCACGAACATGGCGGGCACCACCTGGCACACCACCTTGCCCATGGGCACCAGGTCGCTGGCGCCCCACAGGCTCCACCAGCGCCCCGCCCAGGCGGCTTCCTTTTTGCCCGGCGCACCATGCTGCTGGAACGCAAACAAGATGCTGGCAATGCCTTCCACCCACTCCGTGGACAGGCCGTCCTGCGCGTTGGTGAGCACCGTCACCGTCAAATCGAGCGCGGGGTAGCGCGCGGTGCGTGACAGGAACCCTTGCAGACTGCCGGTGTGGCCCATCCATTCACGCGGGCCCGGCGCGCTGAGCATGGTGCCCAGGCCGTAGTGGGACTCGAACAGGTTGCAGGGGTCGCGCCAGCGGCGCTGCGCCATCTCGCGGCGGCTCGCGGGCGACAGGATGCTGCGCTGGCTGTCGGGCGCCAGCTGCGAAAAGAAGCGGGCCACATCCGACGCGGTGGATACAAACCCGGCCGCCGGGGCCATGGCATCGCACCGGTTGTCGCCCGGCACGATGAGGCGCTGACCGAACGGAAACTCGCTGCTGTGGCCCAAGGCCATCGGGGCGTCCCGCGCCAGGCGCGGCATGTCGGGCACGGTTTCCTGCAAGCCTGCGGCGTCGATCACATGGCGCACCATCCAGCTGGCGTACTCCGTGCCGGTGACCTGCTCCATCATCAGCCCCAGCAGGCCGTAGCCGTGGTTCGAATACTTGAGCTGCACCCCCGTCTCCAGCGGTGGCTTGTGGCGCAGGTCCGCCAGCAGCTCGGCGCGGGAGAGATACGGCCGCCGGTCCAGGAACTGGCCGGCATCGGGCCCGTCACGCGTCACGCCCGCGCTGTGCGAGAGCAGCTCGCCAATGCGCGCCCGGGCCAGGTCCTTGTGCAGGCCATCGACATAGCGGCCAATGGGGTCGTCCAGCCCGACCTTTCCCTGCTCGCGCAGCAGCATGACGCCCGCTGCCGTAAAGCTCTTGGAGTGCGACGCAATGCGCAGGCGGTGCCGGGGCGTGAGGGGCTGGTGGGTGCGCATGTCCGCCACGCCCAGGGCCAGCTCGGCCACGGTCTCGCCGCCGCGTGCAATGGCCACGGAACACCCGGGCTGGCGGTAGCGCTCCAGTTGCAGGTCCAGCCACTGCGGCAGGTAGTCCAGGGCGGCATGGAGCCAGGCGGGTTGGGTGGTGTGGTTCTTCATGGGTTGCTCGGCTCCATGCATCCAGAAACGGGGTGGGGCAGTGTAGGCCACCCACTTGGATGGGCACGTGGACACACAGGCCCGCAGGGCGCACAGGATGGCGCGCAGGTGCGGCGGCACAATCCTTCCTTTTCGCACGCAAGCCCATGCCCCCCATCGCCGTCATCGACTTTGAAACCACCGGCGTCTCGCCCGGCCAGGGCGCGCGCGCGACCGAGGTGGCCATCGTGCTGCTGGAGCAGGGCCAGGTGGTGGACCGATTCCAGAGTTTGATGAAGACCGGGGTGTGGATTCCGTCCTTCATCACCCAGCTCACCGGCATCACCAACGCGATGGTTAACGCCGCGCCCGACGCGACACAGGTGATGCAGGATGCCGCGCGTTTTGTGGGCGATGCGCCCATGGTGGCGCACAACGCATCGTTCGACAGCAAGTTCTGGCAGGCCGAGCTGGCCCTGGCCGGGCTGCCCGCGCCGCATCCGTTTGCGTGCACGGTGCTGCTGTCGCGGCGCCTGTATCCGCAGGCGCCCAGCCACAAGCTGGGCACGCTGGTGGACTACCACGGCCTGCCGCGCACAGGCCAGGCCCACCGGGCGCTGGCCGATGCCGAGATGGCCGCTGCGCTGCTGGCCCGCATGCAGCACGACCTGCGCACCCGCTGGCGGGTGGCCGAGCCCAGCTACGCACTGCTGCAAACGCTGCAGCGCTGCGCCAAACCGGCAGTGGGGGCGCTGCTGGCAAAACATGCTGAGTAGTGACAGAGCCTTGTCTCTTTTCCCTAGGAGGCAAGGGACTATCACTATCAAAAATATAGCTACTAGCGCATGATTCATAAGCGCTACGGGCACTTCTGGCTTCAATTTTTCAGAAAACAGGCGGCATACTCGCCAGTGGACAACAGGCAGCTGCGCTGCGACGACCCTTGATCCCCCTCGAATGAAAGGCTTGACCATGTGGCTTCTGGTACTGGGACTGGTGCTGTTTCTCGGCGTGCACTCGGTGCGCATCGTGGCCGATGGCTGGCGCACGCAGACGCGGGCGCGCATGGGGGAGATGCCGTGGAAGGGGCTCTATTCGCTGGTCTCGGCCGTGGGCCTGGCGCTCATCGTCTGGGGCTACGGCCTGGCGCGGCAGCAGCCCGTGGTGCTGTGGGTGCCGCCCATCGGCATACGGCACGCGGCGGCGCTGCTGACGCTGATCGCCTTTGTGCTGCTGGCTGCCACCTATGTGCCGCGCAATGCGATCAAGGCCCGGCTGCACCACCCTATGGTGCTGGGGGTGAAGGTGTGGGCGCTGGCACATCTGCTGTCCAACGGCAACCTGGCCGACGTGCTGCTGTTTGGCAGCTTCCTGCTGTGGGCGGTGCTGAGCTTTCGCGCCGCACGCCAGCGCGACCGGGCGCAGGGCACCGTGTACGCGGCAGGCAGCGCTGCAGGTACGGCGGCGGCTGTGGTGGTGGGTGCAGTGGCCTGGGCGGGCTTTGCGTTCTGGGGTCATGCGTGGCTGATCGGCGTGGCGCCGCTGGGGCGATGATCGAACGCTGGGAAGGCCAGCACCCCAAATGCCGGAGAATCCGCGCTTTGCGTTTTCTCCTTTCTCGCCGAGACCTCTATGACCGAAGCCACCACCCCCAACACCCCCGCCCTGCCGCCCCTGCCCGACCACCTGTCGGTCAACCCCCGCAGCCCGCACCATGTGGCCGCCGTGTTCGAGCACGACATCGGCATCCGCCTGAACGGCAAGGAGCGTTTTGATGTGGAGGAATACTGCATCAGCGAAGGCTGGGTGAAGGTGCCCGCAGGCAAAACGGTGGACCGCAAGGGCCAGCCGCTGCTCATCAAGATCAAAGGCACGGTAGAAGCTTTCTACAAGTGACAGCCGCACAGGCGGCCGCACCGCTCACCCCCGGCGCCTGGGTGATCCACTGCGACGGCAGCGCCTGGCCCAACCCGGGGCGCATGGGCCTGGGGGCCGTGCTGACCGGCCCCGACGGGACCGTGCAGCACCAGATCTCCGAAGCCACCACCTTCACCGGCTGCAACAACGAGGCAGAGCTGCGCGCGCTGATGCAGGCGCTGCAGTGGCTGGCGCAGCAAGGGCTGGCAGCATCGACGCCGGTGCAGGTGTTCAGCGACAACAGCGTGCTGGTGGAGCAGTTGGGCGGTCATCCAGCGGCACCTATTGCGCGACTGGCAACGCTGTTTGGCGAAGCACGCCAGACACTGCGGCTGTTCCCACAAGCCCAGGTCCAGTGGATTCCCCGCCACCGCAATGGCGCAGCCGATACGCTGGCCCGCGCCGCCCTTGGGCTGGCACCCAAGGCAGCCACGCCGCAAGGCCAGACCATCAAAAAGCGCCGCCGGCGCTGAGCCCCTCACCCGGCACACGCCATCAGGCCGGGTCAAGCCCTGCAGCCGCACGGTAGGCCTGGATGCGCGGCAGCACCGCCTGGCGACGGGCGATGCTTTGCGCAGGCCACAACCCCTCGCGTTCGTAATATTCCGCCACGGCGGGCATCCCCGGCGGCAACACCACCCAGGGCTGTTTGGAGGCCGTGAAGATATGGATGTCGGGCGGCAGGTGGTCGGGCGCATCCAGCGTGCCCACGCGCACAAACGCCATCACGGGCCCCGCGCCTGCGTAGTGGCTCCAGACCGCCACCTGGCAGCGCGGGCAACGCGCGATCTGCTGTCCCATGCCGCTTGCTGACGGGGTGTGCACCATCGCCGGGGTGCCTGCGAGCAGCTCCACGCGGTCGGCCTCGATCATCGCGTTCAGCGCAAAGGCCGCGCCGCTTTCGCGCTGGCACCAGCGGCAGTGGCAGCAGTGCACAAACAGTGGGGGCGCCAACAGGCGGTAGCGCACATGGCGGCAAGTGCAGCCGCCTTCCAGCGGGTATTCAGGGGCAGGGTGGGGCATGAGGGGGGTGTCCTTGCAGCGGGGTGAGGGGGAGCACAACACCGGCCTTCAGCTGCAGGCACGGGCCAGCAGCAGCGCCTTTTCCTGCGCGTTGCGGGTGAGGCTGGCTGCGCGCTCGAACTCGGCGCGCGCCTCGGCCCGCCGGCCCAGCTTGGCCAGCAGGTCGCCGCGCACGCTGGGCAGCCAGTGGTAGTGGCGCAGCAGCGGGTCGCCTGCCAGGGCATCGACCAGCGCCAGTGCGGCCTCCGGCCCCTCGGCCATGCCCACGGCCACGGCGCGGTTCAGCGCCACCACGGGGGAGGGCGCCACCTGCAGCAGCGCGTCGTACAGAGCCACGATGTGGGCCCAGTCCGTGTCTTCGGCGCGCCTGGCACGGGCATGGCAGGCGGCAATCGCACCCTGCAGTGCGTAGGGCCCCCAGGCGTGGCCTGCGCGGGCCAGCTGCTCAGCCTTGTCGAGCGCCACCACCCCCCGACGCACCAGCAGGTGGTCCCAGCGCGCGCGGTCCTGGTCCATCAGCAGCACGGGCTGTCCCTGCGCATCGGTGCGCGCGGGCAGGCGCGAGGCCTGGATTTCGAGCAGCGCCACCAGGCCTTGCACCTCGGGTTCGCCGGGCACCAGGCTGGCCAGCACCCGCACCAGACGCTGGGCCTCGCCGCACAGCGCAGGGCGCATCCAGTCGTCGCCCGCCGTGGCGGCATAACCTTCGTTGAAGATGAGGTAGATCACCTCCAGCACCGAGGCCAGGCGCGGCGCGCGCTCGGCCGCGCCGGGCACTTCATACGGCACATGCGCGGCCGTGAGGCTGCGCTTGGCACGCACGATGCGCTGGGCCACGGTGGGCTCGGGCACCAGGAAGGCGCGCGCGATCTCGGCCGTGGTGAGGCCGCCCAGCAGCCGCAGCGTGAGCGCCACCCGCGCCTCGGTGGGCAGCACGGGGTGGCAGGCGGTGAAGATCAGGCGCAGCAGGTCGTCGCCGATGTCGTCCTGTTCGGCGTGCATCAGGGTGTCCACCACATCGGGCGCGTACTGGGCTTCGAGCGCTTCGAGGTCGTGGCCCAGGGCCTCGTGCTCGCGCTGGTGCAGGGCCTGCTGGCGCAGGTGGTCGATGGCGCGGCGCTTGGCGGTCGTCATGAGCCACGCGGCCGGGTTGGCGGGCAGGCCGTCTTTGGGCCAATGCTCCAGCGCGGCCAGCAAAGCGTCCTGCGCCAGCTCTTCGGCCCGGCCCACATCGCGTGTCATGCGCGCCACGCTGGCGATGATGCGCGCGGCCTCGATACGCCACACCGAGTCGATGCTGCGGTGCAGGGCACCGTGGTCGGGCAGCGCAGAGGGATTCATTCACACCTTCTCAGAGCCCTTGGCCTGGCTGGCGTCCACCATGTACACAAACTCCCAAGTGTGGCCGTCGAGGTCGTCAAAGCTGCGCGAGTACATGAAGCCCAGGTCTTGCGCCGGGCGCGGTGTGGTGCCGCCTGCGGCCACGGCCTTGTCCACCAGCGCATCGACCTCTTCGCGACTGCTGCACGAGAAGCACACCAGCACCTCCGACGTGGTGCGTGCGTCGGCAATCGTTTTGTCGGTGAAGGTTTGATAGAAGCTCTTGACCAGCAGCATCACGAAGAGGTTTTCGCCCATCACCAGGCAGGCACCCTGGTCGTTGGTGAACTCGGGGTTGAACTCGTAGCCCAGCGCGCGGAAGAACGCCTGCGAGCGGGCCATGTTCTCAATGGGCAGGTTCACGAAGATGTGTTTGTGCATGAAGGTCTCCCGAAGGGTTGGAAGGTAAGGCGAAACAGGTGTGTTTGGCAAAGGGCTGCAGAGGGGCCGGTGGTTCAGGCGCCGGGCTTTTGTGCAACGGCCTGCAGGTTGGCCAGCCCGTCTTCAAAGTCTTGCCCCACCATGCGGTCCATGTTGAACACCAGGTGCGCAATCTTGGCCAGGTAGGGCACGGGGCCTTGCATGGACCAGGTGACGCGGGTGGCGCCCGCGCCTTCGGGCTGCAAAGTGAATTCCACCTCGTTGTGGGCTTCAAAGGGCTTCACAAAGTCGAGCTTCATGCCCACACGCCGGGGAGCGGTGGCGTCCACGATCTCCATGCTGCCCACACCCACCTTGTCGCCCCGCCAGGCATAGCGCGCGCCTGGGCCGGTGGTGGTGGCGCTGTATTCGCCCTGGATGCCAGGGTCCTTGCGCTCGTAGGGGTTCCAGGTGTTGAACTGGCGCAGGTCATGGATGAGCCCATACAGGCGCTCAGGCGGTGCGGGGATCACGCGGCTGCGCTCCACACGGAAGGTGTCGGGGCGGGTGGCGGCAAACGCCAGCAGCAGCGCCAGGGCCGCCAGCAGCACGAGGGCGATGGTCTTGACCATGGAGGATGCCTTTCGTGTCATGGCATCAGCCGCGCAGGGCTTCAAGGTCGCGGAACTGCTCGACACCATCCACACCGGCAAAGTCTTCCATCTCGAACAGCTGGCGCACCTCGATCTCGGCATCCAGGCCCTCGCCGCGCGGGTTGGGGAAGCGGCGTGTCCATTCCAGCGCCTCATCGCGGCTGCGCACCTGGATGAGTGTGTAGCCCGCGATCAGCTCCTTGGTCTCTGTGAACGGGCCGTCGGTGACGGTGCGGGTGCCGCTGGTGCCGTAGCCCACGCGCCAGCCCTTGGAGGAGGGCTGCAGGCCACTGGCGTCCAGCAGCACACCGGCCCGCGCGAGTTCTTCGTGGTAGCGGGCCATCGCTGTCATCAGGGCTGCGGTCGGCTTGCAGCCCTGTTCTGATTCGGCGGTGGCCTGGATGATGATCATGAATCGCATGGAAATGTCCTCCAGAGGTTGTGGATAGAAGGGGCTGGCCATGGCGCAATCCAGGGCCTTCTTCTGCACGACGAACGGGAAGACGCGATTTCGACAGCGAAGGGAGCGAGTTCGGATTTATTTTTTGGAAGCCCACTCGGCGGAGTGGAGCCAAGTGCTTCCGCAAGGGTGCATGGCGCTGCCCAGCCTAGCCCAGCGCACCCGGTTTCACACAAAGCAGGGCGCCACCTCGCGCACTTCCACCGTGGCCCAGGCGGCGGCCGGGCATTCGCGGGCGATGGCAATGGCCTCGTCGCGCGTGGCGCAGTCGATGAGAAAGAAGCCGCCCACCATTTCCTTGGTCTCGGCAAACGGTCCGTCGGTGAGGCGGGCCTGCCCCTCGCGCACCTGCAACCGCACAGCCTGCTCGGTCGAGGCCAGTGACTCGCTGGCGCGCAGCAGGCCGCGGGCCTGCAGGCTTTGGCCAAAACGCTGCATGCTGGCATAGGCCTCCTGGCCACCTTCCAGCCCGCGCTCGGCGCGCTGGCCGTGGGGTTCCATGATGAGCAGCATGTAGGGCATGGGATCTCCTTGGGTAACGCCGGGCCGTGCGGGTACGCGCAAAAAGCACCATCGTATCAGCGGCTAGTACTATGAATTTGATAGCTTTCAGTGCTTGTCATATGGGCGCCAATGGCTGATTTAGCCAAAGTTTATTGCGCCCTGCAACATGGCTGTGCTATCTTTGGTTCCCTATGCAACGCAGCATGTTCCTATCCACCCTATCGCTAGGCCTAGTGCTTGGCCGGGGTCTGCCTGCGTTCGCCACCGTTGCCGTTTTGCGCAACACCTGATCTCCCCCTGACCCCGGCCCGCGAACCAGCCTTTGCACACGCAAAGGGCTGCAGGGGATGTCATTCGTATTGATTTCGTCTGACCCGTGCACCGTGCTTGTCTTGCACACCGCACACACCGTTCGTGGAGCCCCTCATGATTGCCAAGCCCGCTACCAAATACCAGCCCATTGCCGCCGTCGCATTGACTGACCGCCAATGGCCCACCCGCAGCATCACCCGCGCGCCCGTGTGGCTCTCCACCGACCTGCGCGACGGCAACCAGGCGCTGTTCGAGCCGATGAACGGCGAGCGCAAGATGAAGCTCTTCCATGAGCTGGTGCGCATCGGATTCAAGGAAATCGAAGTCGGCTTTCCGGCCGCGTCGCAAATCGATTTCGACTTTGTGCGCCGCCTCATCGACGAAAACCTCATCCCCGACGACGTGACCATCATGGTCATGACCCAGTCGCGCGAGGACCTTATCGCACGCACCGTGGAGGCCGTGAAAGGCGCACCCCGCGCCATCGTGCACCTGTACAACGCCACCGCGCCCGCGTGGCGGCGCATCGTGTTTGGCATGAACGTGACGCAGGTGATGCAGCTCATCGCGCACCATGTGGGCTACCTCAAGCAGCTCACCGATGTGCAGCCGGGCACAGAGTGGACCTTGCAGTACTCGCCAGAGACCTTCAGCGCCACCGAACTCAGCGTGTCCCTCAAGGCCTGCCAGACCGCGATTGCCGCGTGGAACGCCGGCCCCGGCCGCCCCGTCATCATCAACCTGCCCACCACGGTGGAAAACGCCACGCCCAACGTGTTTGCCGACCAGATCGAGTGGATGGATCGCCACCTCACACCGCGCGAGCACATCGTGCTGTCAGTGCACCCGCACAACGACCGGGGCACCGGCGTGGCGGCGGCAGAACTCGCAATGATGGCTGGGGCCGACCGCGTGGAAGGCTGCCTCTTTGGCAACGGCGAGCGCTGCGGCAATGTGGACATCGTGACCTTGGCGCTCAACATGTACACGCAGGGCGTGCACCCGAACCTGGACTTCTCGGACATCACCTCGGTCGCGCGCATTGCCGAGGAATGTACCTCGCTGCCCGTGCATCCACGCCACCCGTATGCGGGCGACCTGGTGTTCACCGCGTTTTCGGGCTCGCACCAGGACGCGATCAAGAAGGGCTTTGCCGCGCAAGACCCGAACGCCTTGTGGGAAGTACCCTACCTGCCCATCGACCCGGCCGACCTCGGCCGTACCTACGACAGCGTGATCCGCGTGAACAGCCAGTCGGGCAAGGGTGGCATCGCCTTCTTGCTCGAACGTGAACATGGCGTGGTGATGCCGCGCCGCATGCAGGTGGAGTTCAGCGCCGTGGTGCAGCGCCAGACGGACGCGAGCGAAAGCGAGATGACAGGCGATGCGTTGTGGAGCCTGTTCCAGGCCACTTACCTGCAGGCCCCCGTACACGCCACAACACAGGCCGCCATCACCTGCCACAGCCACCGCATCGATGAAGACGGCCAGGGCATCGAGCTGGACGTGACCATCGACGGCACGCGGCAGACCCTGCGCGGCCAGGGCAACGGGCCGATTGCCGCCACGGTGGATGCACTGGGCCTGCCACTGCGGGTGGACCACTACGAGGAACGCGCCACCGGAACGGGCGCCAACGCGCAGGCGATGGCCATTGTGGAAGCTGCCATGGACGGCGTGGCAGGCTCCACTTTTGGAGCAGGCGCCAGCCACAACATCGTGACCGCCTCGGTGCAAGCCATCGTGAGCGTGGCCAATCGGCTGATGGCGCGGCGCGCCGCCACGGACGCCATCGCAACTGCAGTGGCGTGACAGGCACACGGGAACCTCTGCGCGAACGGAGCGACAAGGATCCTTGGGGTGTTGTAAAAAGATAGCTGCTGGCGCTGGATGGACAAGCGCTGGCGGCATTGTTGGCCAATATCCCCAGACCGCCGGTGGGGTAGGTACAGGTCCCGCGCTCCATCCATTACCCTCGCGTGCATGCGCGCTCTTCTTCGTCCGGGCCTTGCCGCCGCTTGTACTGCCGCCCTGCTGGTGCTCGCCGGCTGCGGCACCTCACGGCCGCCACCTTCTTCACCCAATGCATCGGGCCCCATCCGCACCACGCCGCCGCTGACGGCGGAGCAGGCGCATGACATTGCCATCCACGCGCTGGGCCTGGTGGGCACGCCGTACCGCTACGGCGGCAACACCCCCGACTCGGGTTTTGATTGCAGCGGCCTCATCGGTTATGTGTACCGCAACCAGGTGGGTACGCCGCCACCGCGCACGGTGGCGCAACTCAACACCTGGGGCTTCCCCATCGACGGCAGCGAACTGCGCGCAGGCGATCTGGTGGTGTTTGGCACAGGCCGGCAACCCAGCCATGCCGGCATCTACGTGGGCGAAGGACGCTTTGTGCACGCGCCTTCCACGGGTGGCACGGTGCGCGTGGACCACCTGCAGTCGCGCCACTGGGCGCGGCAGAACGCGGCGTTTCGCAGGCCGTAGATAGTTTCCCCCCCGCAGCCAGTGCTGACGGCCATGCCCTGGTTCGGTCGCCAAAAGGGGCTGCAATCCAGCTCCGCGACAATCGGAGCCACCATGACCCACGCACACCGCTCCGCCACCCCCATCTCCACCCACGACACCACGCGCATTGATGACACGCGCATCAAGGCCGTGCGACCGCTCATCACACCGGCGCTGCTGCAGGAATGGCTGCCCGCACCCGAGGCTGCGCAGGCCTTGGTTGAATCCAGTCGTGCCGCCATCTCGCGCGTGCTGCATGGGCAGGACGACCGGCTGGTGGTGGTGGTGGGGCCCTGCTCCATCCACGACCATGCCCAAGCCATGGAATACGCCCAGGCCCTGAAGGCACAGGCCGATTCGCTGAAGGACGACCTGCTGATCGTGATGCGCGTGTACTTTGAGAAGCCCCGCACCACCGTCGGCTGGAAAGGCTATATCAACGACCCGCACCTGGACGGCAGCTTCGCCATCAACGAAGGGCTGGAGCTGGCGCGCAAGCTGCTGCTGGACGTGCTGGTCACCGGTCTGCCCGTGGGCACCGAGTTTCTGGACCTGCTCTCGCCACAGTTCATCAGCGACCTGGTGAGCTGGGGCGCCATCGGCGCGCGCACGACCGAGAGCCAGAGCCACCGCCAGCTGGCCAGCGGCCTGAGTTGCCCGGTGGGTTTCAAGAACGGCACCGACGGTGGCATCAAGGTGGCGAGCGACGCGATCCAGGCGGCACAGGCGTCGCACGCCTTCATGGGCATGACCAAGATGGGCCAGGCGGCCATTTTTGAGACCCGTGGCAACCAGGACTGCCACGTGATCCTGCGGGGCGGCAAGCAGCCCAACTACCAAAAGACCGACGTGGACGCCGCCTGTGCGCTGCTGCAGGCCGCAGGCCTGCGCGAACAGGTGATGATCGACGTGAGCCACGCCAACAGCAGCAAGCAGCACCAGCGCCAGATCACAGTGGCGGCAGAAGTGGCGCAACAGATTGCCGCAGGCGACGCACGCATCACCGGCCTGATGATCGAGAGCCACCTGCAGGAAGGCCGACAGGACATCGTGCCCGGCCAGCCGTTGACGCATGGCGTGTCAGTGACGGATGCCTGCATCAGCCTGGCGCAAACCGTGCCGGTGCTTGAAGGACTGGCGGCGGCGGTGCGGGCACGGCGCCAGAAAGCCTGACGGGCGCTGCGAAGCGATCAGCCCCGGGGTGGGCGTGTAGCCCCCAGGTCGACATTGCGCGCGGTCGCCAGCAGCGTGGCGCACAACCGCTCCTGCCCGGCGGCATCCACCGCCCACACGTCGGCGGCACAGACGGTGAGCAGGCGCCCCGCATCCACCACGCGACCCCGCGCCCGCAGGCATGCGCCCTGGGCAGGGGCCACAATTTTCAAGGTGGTGTCCACGGTGGCATTGGTCCAGCCGGGTGGCAACACGCTGCCTGCTGCCGCCACCGCCGCAAAGTCGGCCACCGCAAACACCGCCGTGGCCTGCAATTGGCCGGGGCGAAAGCTGAAGGCCTCGCTCACCGGGATCTCTACCTCCACCCGGCCGGGCTCGGCATGGACGAAGCGCAGCCCCAGCGTGCGGGCCATCGGCATGGCCAACACGACGGCCTTCAGGGTTTCCACGCTGCTATGGGGTGCGTTGGACAAAGCATCGCGGGACGCGGGTGTGAGTGGGGCTGTCATGGCGGTGGTCTCCAGGGGATGGGGGTGTTTGGGTGCTGCGAGTGGTCTAGGGCTTGCGGGCTGACGGGGCACGCACACGCGGCCAGGGCTTGGTAGATGCAGTGGCTGCGCCCAAGGGTGTCTGCCGACCCTGGGTTTTTGATCGCTGCTTCGTGAGCAACTGGCCGCGCAACCAGGCCTGGTGCGCCTGCACGGTGGTTTTTTGGGACTGCAGCGCGGTCATTTGCTGGTCGATCGCGTCCACACGCTCCTGCAAGGCCTGCACCATGTCGTCAATGCCCAGCGTGCCCGCGCGGTATTCGTCCAGGCGAAGTGCAATTTGCGGCAGGCTGAAGCCCAGCTGGCGCGACATGGCGATGAACACCACTTCGCGCCGCATGGGGGCCGGGTAGTCGCGGTAGCCATTGGCCCGGCGCTCGGGGTGGATCAGCCCCAGCCGCTCGTAGTGGCGCAACGCGTGGACGGATACCGCAGCCTGCTGTGCGAGTTCGGAAATCTGCATGGGGCCACATTAGCAAGCCTCGCGCTGCGCGAAGGTTGCCTGGGTGACTGCCCCAAGCAATAACACTGTGTTTTTTGGGAGAAACCCCCATGGGCACACGTCGCAAGCAGGGGCTGTGCGGTGTAGCATTGACACTCTTTGACACAGTGGCCATGGCCCTGTGAACCCACGTGTGCGGTGTGGCCGCATTGCACGCATCCACCTACTGCCCGATTGCCTTGCCGACGTTGCTCCGCCCCGCTGCCTATGCCATGGTCGCCCTGACCAGGCTGGGTGTGTGCGCACGCAGCAGCGTCACGGTGGACTGACCATGCCACCAGCGCAAGCCACCGCAGAAGCCGCACGGCTCCAGGCACTGCAGTCTTACGCGATCCTCGACACACCGGCAGAAGACAGCTTTGACCAGCTGGTCACGCTGGCGGCGCGCGTGTGCCAGTGCCCCATGGCGGTGGTCAACTTCGTGGACAGCGACCGGCAGTGGTTCAAGGCCGCAGTGGGCGTGCCGTTCAGGGAGACCGAGCGCGCGATTGCTTTCTGCGCGCATGCACTCAGTGGCAGCCGTGAGCCTATGGTGGTCAGCGATACGCATGAGCATCCGGTGTTTGCCCACAACCCGCTGGTCACGCAGAGCCCGCATGTGCGCTTTTACGCCTGCGTGCCGTTGATTACACCCGAAGGGCAGGCGCTGGGCACTCTGGCGGTACTGGACTCCATTCCCCGCCACATCGAGGCCGAACAGCTGCAGGGGCTGCGCATACTGGCTGAGCAGGCCATGGTGCAACTGGAACTGCGCCGCCAAAAGCAGGTACTGGCCGACCTGGTGCAGCAGCGCGACAGGATGCATGCCGAGCTGGTGGCCCAGAGCGAGACCCTGCGCGTGGCCGGGCACATGGCCCGCATCGGCGGGTGGATCGTAGAGCTGCCCAGCCTGCAGCTGAACTGGTCGCAGGAGATCGCCGCCGCCTTCGGCATTGCGGGACGCATGGGCTCGGTGGAACAGATCATGGAGCTGTACCTGCCCCCGCACCGGCAGGCCATGCAGGCAGCGTTTGAGAGTTGCATCCGCCACGGCACACCGTTTGACCTGGAGGGCGAACTTGTCACACTGGCGGGTCGTCACTTCTGGGTGCGCACCACCGGGCAGGCGGTGCGCAACACCGAGGGCCGCATCTTGCGGATACAGGGGGCGTTTCAGGACATCTCGGCCCAGCACCAGGCCCGGCAGGCCCGCCGCGAAAGCGAAGAGCGCTTTCACCTGGTCTCGCGCGCCACGGCAGACGCGGTGTGGGACTGGAACCTGCACACCGATGCGATGTGGTGGAACGAGGGCATACAGACCCTGTTCGGTGTCCCCCTGGACGAGTTGCCGCCCGACAGCACCTCGTGGACCTTGCGGCTGCACCCTGATGAGAGTAAAAAAGTGCTTGAAGGCATCCATGCTGCCATCAACGGCACTGCCAACCATTGGTCAGACGAATACCGGTTTCGCCGCCATGACGGCAGCTACGCCTGGGTGCTGGACCGTGGTTTCCTGATCCGAGACCTGCGGGGCAAGGCCGTGCGCATGGTGGGTGGCATGACCGACATCAGCGCCCAGAAGCTGGCCGACCTGGACGCCCAGCGCGACGCACAAAACCATGCCGAACTGCTGCAGGTGCAGCAACGTATCTCGTCGCTGGACATGCCGCTGCCCGAAGTGCTGCAGCTGGTGGCCAGCACCGTGCTGCGCCAGACCGAAGCGCGTGGCGCCATGGTGGAGCTGCTGCAAGGCCGCCAGCTGGTGGCGCAGGCGTCGGCCGGCGACCATGTGCGCCCGGTGGGAAACCTTCTGGCGGTGGATGAGAGCCTGCTGTGGCCTGCGCTCAGCAAGGGCCAGACCGTGGTGTGCAACGACACCGAGGCCGAGGGCTGGGACATGGCCTCGATGCCACACCGCCACGGCGTGCGGTCGGTGATGGCCGTGCCACTGCGCAGCGGCGATGCCATCGTGGGGTCGCTCAAGGTCACGTCTGACAAGGTCAATGCGTTTTCACGCCGCGATGTGGCGCACCTGGAAATCCTGACCGAGTCGCTGGGTGCCATGGTGCAGTTGCGGCATGTGGCCGGGCAGCTGCATGCGTCCGAGCAGCAATACCGCATGCTGTTTGACGAGCACCCGCATCCCATGTGGGTGTATGACCGTGAAACCCTGCAGCTGCAGGCCGTCAACCGGTCAATGGAGCGCCACTACGGCTACACCGAAGCCGAGCTGCTGAACATGTCGATGCTCGACCTGTGGCCCGCTGAGCGTCGCCCCAACGTCGAGGCCAACATCCGCGCCGTTCCGATGGAGCAGCGCAACACTCCTGTCATCAGCCGCCACATCAAGAAAGACGGCAGCTTCATGGATGTGGAGATCACGGCGGGCAGCATCAGCTTCAACGGGCGCCCAGCCCGCCAGGTGCTGGCCACCGACGTGACCGAACGCCTGCGCACCGAGCGCGAGCTGGCGCGCATGGGCCGTGCCCAGCGCCTGCTGAGCGCATGCAACGAAACCCTGGTGCGCGCCACGTCCGAGGCCGCACTGCTGCAGGCCATCTGCCAGATTGCGGTGGACATCGGTGGCTACCGCATGGGCTGGGTGGGGTTTGCGCTGGACGACGAGCGCAAATCCATCCGCCCCGTGGCCCATGCGGGCTACAACCAGAACTATCTGGAAAACCTGCAACTGAGCTGGTCGGCCGACGACCCCTACGGCCGGGGCCCGGCGGGCATTGCGGTGCGCACCGGCCAGCCAGTGATCGTGCAGGACATCCGCACCGAAGGCGACTTTGCCGACTGGACCGAGCGCATGCTGGAGCATGGCTTTCACGGGGTGATCTGCCTGCCGCTGCGTGAACATGCGCGCGACCATGCACAAGAACGCAGCTTTGGCCTGCTCTACCTGTACGCGCCCGACGTGCTGCAGATCAGCCCGGAAGAAGCGGCACTGCTGCAGGAGCTGTCCAACGACCTGGCCATCGGCATCACCAGCCTGCGCGCACACAAGGCGCAGCAGCGGTTGCAGGCCTCCGTGCTCAAGGTGGCGGCTGCGGTGTCAGCCAGCACTGGCACCGAGTTTTTTGTGCAGCTGGTGCGCAACATGGCCGACGCACTCGACGCCCAGGGTGGCTGTGTGGTGCAGTTGCTCCCCCAGCCGCTGGGCGAAGTTCCCAGGGTAATGACACTGGCTGCCGTGCTTGATGGCCAGATGCTGCCCAACGACGAATACAGCCTGGCCGGCACGCCCAGCCTGTTGCTGATGTCCCAGCGCACCCATGTGGTGACTGACAAGGTGCAGCAGCTCTACCCCGAAGCCCCCGTGCTGCGCCAGGTGGGCGCCCAGGCCTATGTGGGCCAGCAGCTGTGCAACGCCGACGGCGAGGTGGTGGGCATTGTGTTCGTGCTGTTCCGGCAGGCCATTGCGGATACGGATTTCATCACCTCCACGCTGCAAATTTTTGCCTCGCGGGCATCGGCCGAGATCGAGCGGCAGCAGGCCGACACCCGCATTCGCCACCAGGCATCGCTGCTGGACAAGGCGCAGGACGCCATCCTGGTGCGTGACCTGGAACACCGCATCATCTTCTGGAACAAGAGTGCGGAGCGCTTGTACGGCTGGTCGCAATTGCAGGCCCTGGGCCAGTCGATTGAAACGCTGCTCTATGAAGATCCTGCACATTTCCGGCATGCCACGCAGACGGTGCTGGAGCAGGGCGAGTGGACCGGCGAGATCGTGCAGCGCCACCGCGACGGCAGCACCATCGAGGTGGAAGGCCGCTGGACGCTGGTGCGTGGCGATGACGGCCAGCCACAGTCCATCCTGGCCATCAACACCGATATCCGCCAGCGCAAGGCCAGCGAGCGCGAGATCCAGCGCCTGGCGTTCTACGACGCACTCACTGGCCTGCCCAACCGCATGCTGCTGATGGACCGCATGCACCAGGCACTGGCCACAGCGCAGCGGCGCCAGCAGGGCGGGGCACTGCTGTTCATCGACCTCGACAACTTCAAGACCCTGAACGACACCCTGGGCCACGACCAGGGTGACCTGCTGCTGCAACAGGTGGCGCATCGCCTGAACACCTGCGTGCGCAGCGTGGACACGGTGGCCCGCCTGGGCGGCGATGAGTTTGTGGTCATGCTCGAAGAACTCAGCCCCAAACCGCATGAACTGGCGTTGCACGCCCGGGGCGTGGGCGAAAAAATCCTGGCCATGCTGGCCGTACCCTATGCGCTGCAGGGCTACCAATACCGCAGCACGCCCAGCATTGGCATTGCGCCGTTCACCGGGGAGCACACCACGGTGGGCGAGTTGCTCAAGCAGGCCGACCTGGCCATGTACCAGGCCAAGACGGCCGGCCGCAATACATTGCGCTTTTTTGACCCCGACATGCAGGCCGTGGTCACGGCGCGCGCCGGGCTGGAGACCGACCTGCGCTCTGCGCTGGCGCAGGACGAGTTCCTGTTGCACTTTCAGCCGCAGATCCACCAGTCGGGCCGCTGCGTAGGGGTGGAGGCGCTGGTGCGCTGGGCCCACCCGCAGCGCGGCATGGTGTCGCCCGCGCAGTTCATCCCGCTGGCCGAAGAAACCGGCCTCATCCTGCCGCTGGGCCGCTGGGTGCTGCACACCGCGTGCAAGCTGCTGGCCAGCTGGCAGAGCGACCCAGCCCTGTCGCACCTGACCATGGCCGTCAACGTGAGTTCGCGTCAGTTCCGCCACGCCAGTTTTGTGGATGACGTGGCACGTGTGCTCGCCATCACCGGTGCGCCGTCGGCCCAGCTCAAGCTGGAGCTGACAGAAAGCCTGCTGGTGGAAGACATGGAGACCACCATCGCCACCATGACTGCGCTGCGGTCCTACGGAGTGGGCTTCTCGCTGGACGACTTTGGCACCGGGTACTCCAGCCTGAGCTACCTGAAGCGCATGCCGCTCGACCAGCTCAAGATCGACCAGAGCTTTGTACGCGACCTGCTGACCGACCCCAACGACGCCGCGATTGTGGACACCATCATCGGGCTGTCGCGCAGCCTGGGGCTGGAAGTGATCGCAGAAGGCGTGGAAACCCCTGAGCAATGCGCGCTGCTGGCACGCGCGGGCTGCCAGCTCTACCAGGGCTACCTCTTCAGCCGAGCGCTGTCTGTGGACGTTCTGGACGCCTTCCTGCGCACCTCTCAGGGATAAGCGACCTCCAGGGGCCTGTCTGGGCCTGCTTTTCACCACACCACAGGCCCCGGCCTGTTTTTTTTCGTCCGCGGCCCTTCCCGACCTTTTCAGGCCCTTCCGTTCATTCGAGTGATGGGGCAGGTACCTCTGGCGCACCGGCTTCGCTTCGGTCCACTCCCGACCGGTAGCCCCTGCATGGTTGTCCTCTGTCTTCTTCTTATTTCTTTTATAAATACATAGTCGTAGTAGTAGAGGGCGGTCTTGCGTGTGGACAACTGCATTTTTGTCTGCACTGGCGCGCACTTAGCCTGCCAGCAACCCTGTGCACCAAGCCCTGCTCTCGTTGTCGTCCGAGCGGGGACAAAAGGTGCTGATCGCACTTTTCTGTGGATAAGCCCCCGGTTGTGCCAGAACTGTCCCCAGTTTTACGCACCGGGCGCATAGGTGGCAGAAATCTGGATCAAAACGGCTGGTAGCGTACGAATACATGCCTTGTTTGCTCATAAATTAATAGCAATAAGGGTTTGTGATGCAACGATTCCTGTACCGCCGCAGGGTGGGGAAGCTGGCGGGGTCGTTCCAACCGGTACGAATGACGGTCAATGCAGCGCTGTGCACCTTGGTGTGGCGCATCCCCCGCACCAGGTAGGAACGCCGTTTTCACCGGCCAACAACTTCCTGTAGATACCCCAGAGGGCATGAGTGATCGGCAGAGCCGTTGGAGCTGTTGTCACCACTGCCTGGTGGTGATGTTCTTACTGGCAGGCCCCCCATGGGCAGAACGGCATGTCACAGCCGTGTGATCGGTACCCCGGAGTTGGGGTTCTGGTTATTCTTTAATAGCTTTATATATAAATAGCAGTAGTAGTAGAGAACGCATGTTTGTGTGGACAAGCACTTTTTCTTCAATGCTGGCGCGCACTTACGTCGCGGCAAAGTATGTGGGGCGGCTTGCACAAAGTGCGGGGCTCACCGACAACAACTTTCGGGCGGCGGCTTTTTGTGTGGATAACTGCCTGGTTGTGCCAGAACTGTGCCCAGAGTTATCCACAGTCGTGTCGGGTTGTGCGGTCCGTTGCTCCCTATCGGGCTGGCCGCACAACAAAAAAACCCGGCGTTCTGTGAAGAACGCCGGGTTGGCGGTGTAGGAGTACCGGCTGGGCCTTGGCCGCCCACGATCGTCAGGCGTTGGCCTGTCCTGGGGCCTTACTTGGCCGGAGCGGGTGCTGGGCGGCCTTCGCCCCCGCGCATGCCGCCGTGGTGGTCTCCGTGCCCGTGGCGGCCTTCGCCACCCCGCATGCCACCCATGGGGTGACCCCGGTGGGCCTTGGCGTCAAAGGTCTTTTGCTGCTCGGGGGTCAGCGTGGCATAGAAGGTCTTGGTGGCTTCGCCACGGCGGTCGGCTTCGGCAGCGTGCTGGGCGCGCAGTGCCCGCATGCGGTCGATGCGTTCAGGGGTGGTCAACTTGTCCATGTCTTGGCGGTCCAGGCGGGCGGGGCGTTCGCCGGGTTGCATGGCGGTGGTGAAGGAGGTCCAGGCGGGTTCCTGGGCGGGGGTCAGTTTGAGCTGGGCCTTGAGGTCTGCCAGCCGCTTGGCGTGATGCTGTGCCATGTCGCCATGGTGGCGTTCATGGCGGCCCTCGGCGGCCTTGGCCGGGGCTGCGGGTGATGCAGGAGGCGTGGCAGGAGGCTGCTGTGCCAGCACGGGCAACGCCATGGCGGCGAGCAGGGCGGTGGCGGCAATACGGTGAGAGATGTGGTGGGAGAAACGGGATGCCATTGTGGAAGTCCTTTCACGGTGGTGAGCTCGCTGCAACGACCGTTTCAGCGATTGGGGTCCAGTGTCTGCCGCTCACGTATCGCCACCGTGCGCGTTGGGTGAGGCTGTGTAAAGTTGTGGCGAACGCTTGCAAAGCAGCTTCAGGCAATTATTTGGGCGAATCACTGCCTATGCGCTAGTCACTTATGCCTTGTTTGCTATTGAAAGCATAGCGTTCATAGTCCCCTGAAGGTCCCTCAAAGGCTGTCAGCGCCCCACCGGCCCGGCGCCTGCGTGGCGACCGCCGACAATGGCGGGTTCCGTGTCTGTGTCGTTGTTCGCAGCGACCCCAACCAAAGGTTTTCCGTGTTCAAGAACATGATCGTGTACCGCATTGCCCCGCAATGGCAGGTCGAGTTGACGCAAGTGGAAGAGGCCCTGGCCAAGGCCCCGTTCCAGGAATGTGGCGCCACGCAGGAGAAGTCGCTGGGCTGGGTGCCGCCCCGGGGCGAACTGCATGGCCCCTTGGTCGAGTCTGTGGGCGGGCAGTGGATCCTGCGCTTCATGGTCGAGACCAAGGTGCTGCCCGGCAGCGTGCTGGCCCGCAAGGTGAAGGAAAAGGCCGAACGCATCGAAAAGGAAACTGGCCGCAAACCCGGCAAGAAGGAAAGCAAGGAGCTGAAAGACGAGGCCAAGCTGGACCTGCTGCCCATGGCCTTCACCAAGCAGGGGTCCATGTGGATCTGGATCGACACCGCTTCGCGTCTGCTGGTGCTGGACACCGGTAGCCAGGGCCGCGCCGATGAAGTGGTGACCTTGCTGGTCGAATCGCTGCCTGGCCTGTCGGTATCGCTGCTCGACACCCAGACCAGCCCGCAAGCCGCCATGGCCCACTGGCTCAAGGAACAGGAGCCCCCAGTAGGCTTCACTGTGGACCGCGAGTGCGAACTGAAAAGCGCCAACGAAGAAAAAGCCGTGGTGCGCTACGCCCGCCACCCACTGGACATCGAGGAGGTGCAGGCCCACATCGACGCTGGCAAGCTGCCCACCAAACTCGCCCTCACCTGGGACGACCGTGTGAGCTTCATGCTCACCGAAGGCCTTCAGATCAAGAAGGTGTCGTTCCTGGACACGGTGTTTGAAGGCACCAAGGCGGACGACGGCGGTTTTGACACGGACGTTGCCATTGCCACGGGCGAGCTGGTCAAGCTGATTCCGGATCTGATAGAGGCGCTGGGGGGGGAGTCTGAGAGTGGGGTGGCCAGCGCGGCAAAGGCGGTGGCTATGACAAGCTCAGCTCCTGCCGCGCGACCTTCAGCGCCTTCCCCATCCACACCCGCACACAAAACCGTTGGCGGTGGTGTGGTGACCGGGCCCAAAGAGGTACCGGTGGATACGGACCCGGAGTCGGCGCCGTTCTGAGCAGGGCAAGGAGAGCCCTGGAACCTTGCGCTTTGAGCCTTGTCAGCAAGGGGCCTGTGTGAGCCCGTTGCGCGGGGTGCACTGATCAAGTCGGTGGATTGTGCAAATCATCGCGCCCTAAAAAACGCTACTTCGCTTGCATGGGGGCTGATTTTTTAGGCACTACGTTCATGATTTCGCGGAGGAACAGTTTTCTCCAGGCTTCCTTTGTCTTGTCTTCGACCAACTGCGGCATGAACCCAAAGGCCAGGGTGCGCTCGCCCCGCACCATGATGCCCGTATCGCGATGCAGGATGTCTGTCGCCAGCAGCTTGTAACCCTGGCGGGGGGTTATGGAAGCGTAGCTGGTGTAGAGGCGAGACGACGGTTTGAGGCGGTAGATTTCATTTTCGATCAAAAATACGCCGCCTTTGTTTTTCCATTTTATCTTGGAAATACCAAAAACCTCGTTCATCCAGTCGGCAGTTGCTGCCCCATTTTCATCAAACTCTCCAAGGCGCATGTCCTGAATAAGCGTACCCCCTTCTTTCCAATAGGTGGTCAGTTTGGATTTGATGCTTTGCGGTAGCGCTGCTTGGTGCGGAACCAAGATGGCATCAAAACTTTGAATGATGGGGTCTTCCTGAAGCAGATTTTTTTCACCAATAACATGAACATCCAGTTCTGGCTGGCTACTAAGGATTTTGTACGCCGCAAACAGCGCGTCCCGATGGATGTTCCGGCCTGCACTTCGTTCTCCATGCCAGACATAGAAATTTGTGGAGGAGCCCAGAATACCAATCCTGATCTTTTGTTTCTGAGGCGCTGACTTGTCATTTGGCGACTTGATCGAAATGGTACTGAGCTTTTCCGTATCGATAGTTGCTGACTGACCTGCAGTTGCCTGGCGCTGAAAGCCTCCCACTTCGAAGCCAATGACGTTAGCCTGAGAAAGCGCTTGAGTGATAGTGTGGTTGATGTAAGGAATCAGCTCATGAGTTTTCTTTTGCCTTTCCCATACTTCGGCATAGGCTCCTACCATGATTTGCTTATATCCTAATGAAGCCAGGTAGTTGGCGAGCGTAGGAAGAACATCCGTGTCTGGAATAAGTTTATATCCATCATAGAAATTGAAATCTATAACGGCAATATCGATGCAGTCTGCCAATTTTTCCACAACACCAGTTGCATAGATGGCGTCATGCGAGGTGAAGGTCTCCGCGAAGTAACCTATTGCCAAGGATCCACTTTTTTGGATTACTTTGGCATATAGACATGTGGCATTACGGAGTCGGTTTTCTCGGTATTCCTTGTGCGCGTGGAGAAGCGGTTCGATCTTTTGGGGGCCAAGTTGAATGTTGTTGTTGTAGTCGATCCTAGGTTGGGATGTGCCATACTTTTTTAAAAAATCCCGCTGAGTAGATTCCTTGTAGTCACGCCATTGGTAGCCAGTTTGTCCATATTTGATCTCATGCTCCTCCTGTAGGCCTATTGCAAAGCCAAGTATTTTTCTAGGGTAGCGATTGGAGAAATGGAGAACTGTTTTTTCAACGAATTCCGTTGATTTATTTTTAATCAATTCGTCGGTGAAATCTAATTGCCATTGATAGTCTCCAGAAAAATTTTTCATTACTAAGTCTGGATGATTCTTATAGATCCATGCGGGTACCGTGGATGTATCCGGTATTTTTTTTCCATTTTCATCGAGATATGATCGCCCCCCCATGTCGAGGACCAGTATCAGAGAAAGTCCGCTGTTGACAATTGCATCAAGATACTTGTAATAGTGGGAAAATTGATATTGGTCTTTTTGATTCTCAATGTCGGACCAATTCAGATAGAAAGTCACATGACTAAAGCCATGTTTTTTGATGCTTTTCAGTAAATTGGCATCCTGATTGATATCCCAAGGCATCACAATGATGCTTGAGACAGGTCCCTTGGACGAGAGAGTGTTGGCAAAGGCGATAGAAGAAAAAAGAAATGCTGCGATAAAGATAATTTTTTTCATGGGAGGGGCTATGAATAAATTTGAGGCGCTGCCCCTGTATTCCGAATCTCAAGAGGTTTGAGCAATACTTTCACGCGAAGAGCGCCTAGTGTTAGGAGAAGGAAGAACTATGGGCATAGACGTTTTCTTCACTATTGTTTCATGGACCATGCCCGCATTTGTCGGGGACGAACCCGGTGGTTACAAGGGTTGTACCCTTGGGCACGGACTGCCGCAGATTTCAGGTAGTTGGTTTCTCTTGTGCCACTCGCTTGTGCAGCACTTCTACATACCCGTCTTTCACTCCCAGCACATCTAGCTGCCGCACCAGCTGCTCCAGGTAGTCCCGGTTGCTGCCAATGCGCCCGCAGGCGGTGGCAATCGTCGCGGCCGTTGCCTGCAGCGTCAGATCGCCCTGGTAATGGATATGGGCCGTGTTGGCCACCAGCACCAGAGCCTGCACCTCACCCTGGGGGGTGGGCAAAGGAAGCAGTTGAGGGCAGTAGGCGCCGGTGATCATTTCGCGCCGCCATAGCAGGCGGGATTCGTCATCCACCAAGGGGGCCGGGATGCGAAATGCCAGGCCCTCGCAGCCTTGCGGGTCTGCGTCGCCACTGCGCTGCAAGGTCAGCACCAGGCCCGGGCAATCGGGTGTGCCCCGGCCGATGGTGGTGCTCAGCGCAAAGCGGCGTGCAAAACCGGGCAGGCGGGCGCGGCGCACTTCGTCGAAATGGAAGCCGGGGTTCCACATCAGCGAGCCATAGGCAAACACCCACAGGGGGTCTTGCTGCGCGTGGATGGTCGCCAGCACCTCGCGGCGGGAGCGCTCGACCTCGCTGTCGGGCAGGCGCCAGTGGGCGGGCAGGCCCTGGCAGCGCGCCTGTGCGTCCCATTCGGCCAGCACCTCGTCGGTAAGCCGCAGGCCCGAGGCATGGGCGGGGGTCAGTCGGCCCTGCAGCTCGGGCAAGTGAAGGAATGCGTTGTCGGGGGTCATACCGCCAGTTCCATGCGCTTTGATCAGGCGGTTTAACGCCGCGCCAGGTCAAACACCAGCACCTCGGCGTTGCTGCCGTCGTGCAGCGTCATCGTGCTCTCGCCGTCCAGCAAGGCGCCATCGCCGCCGGACAGAACAACGCCGTTGACTTGCAGCGTGCCCCGGGCCACATGCACATAGGCCAGGCGCTCGGGGTCCAGCACCTGTGTGGCGGTTTCGTCGCCATCGAAAAGGCCTGCCCAGATAGATGCGTCGCCGTTCATGCTCACGGAGCCGTCGTCTCCCCTGCGTGAGGCAATGCGCGCCAGGCGGCCCCTGCGGTCTGCGGGTGGGAAGTGTTTTTGCGCGTAGCTGGGGCGGATGCCTGTGAACAGGGGCTTGATCCAGATCTGCAGAAAATGGGTGGGCTGGTCGTGCAGCGCATTGAACTCGCTGTGCCGTACGCCCCAGCCCGCGCTCATGCGCTGCACGTCGCCGGGGCGCAGGATGCCCGTGGGGGCCGCTGCAGGATCAGGATCTGGTGGTTTGGATGCAGTGGTGGTGACGGGCCCTTGCCCGGTGCGTTCGTGCAGGTTGTCCTGGTGGGCCAGGGCGCCTTCGAGCACATAGCTCACGATCTCCATGTCGCGGTGTCCGTGGGTGCCAAAGCCTTTGCCAGGCGCCACGGTGTCGTCGTTGAGCACCTGCAGGTTGCCATGGCCCTGGTGGCGCAGATCAAAGTAATCGCCAAACGAAAAGCTGTGGGCGCTGTGCAGCCAGCCGGTGGAGGACCGGCCCCGTTCGGAGGAGGGACGGACGGTGATCATGGGGATTTGTCTTTCGCGCATCCAGTGGTGACACTGTGTGGACTGTAGACGGCCTCGGCGCCGGGATAAACCGGGGGCGGGCAAACGGTGTGTTCTGGAACCGTGACCAATGCCTGCGCAGGGCGGCCATGGCACAACAGGGAATATGAAAGAAAAGGGATGTCGGACTAGCGCCCCACAAACTGCGGGCTTTGGCGTTGGTGAAAAGCCTCCACCCCTGCGCGGAAATCTTCGGTGCTCGCACAGTGCACAAAGGCGTCTTTTTCTGCGGTCAGTTGCTCGGGCAGGGTGTGGTCCATCGACGCGCGCATCAGGCGCTTCATCGCGCCGTAAGCCAGCGTGGGGCCGCTGGCCAGGCGCTGGGCCAGGGCGGTGGTGGCACGGTCCAGTTCGGCGGCAGGCACGACGCGGTTGACCAGGCCCAGGCGCAGTGCGTCGTCGGCCGTGAAGGCTTCGCCCAGCAGCGCAATCTCCAGCGCCTGGCGCACGCCCACGATGCGCGGCAGCGCCCACGATGCGCCCACGTCGCAACTGGTGCCCAGGTTGATGTACGCCAGGTTGAAGCGCGTACCTTCGGCGGCGATGACATAGTCGGCCATCAGCACCAGGCTCAAGCCCGCACCTGCGGCCGCACCGTGCACCTGCGCGATGACAGGGGCATTCATCTGCGCCATCAGCAGCAGGGCCTGGTTCAGCGGTGTGAGGATGTCGATGGCGCCCTGCACTGGGTCAGCGCGCAGCGTGGCCAGGTCGCCCCCGGCCATGAAGCCCCGGCCGTTGCCACACAGCACCACGGCCCGCACGCCAGGGTCGGCGGCAAGGGTCTGCACGGCTGCGAGGAAAGCGTTGGCCATGGGCACGTCAATGGCGTTGAGTGCATCGGGCCGGTTGAAGCGTAGCGTGGCGATGGCGCCGATGCGCTCCAGCAGCAGGGGCGGCTGTGGGGCGGGCGCGGACGGTGCGGTGGAGGACGCTGCAGGGTCTGTGGCGGTTTTTTTCATGTCAAATCCGCTTCAAGCGCTAGTGGATATTGCGCTATCAGCTCCTGTTTTGATAGTAAGTGGGTCCCAATGCGCTGAGCCCAGGGCTATTGGTACAGCGCCTCGATCTCGGACGCATAGGTCTTGTAGATGCTGGAGCGACGCACCTTCATGGTCGCGGTCACCTCGCCGTCGTCGTGGTCCAGCTCCTTGGTCAGCAGGTGGAACTTGCGGATTTGCGAGACCTGCGCCAAGCGCTGGTTACCCTGGTTGATTTCGGCGTCGATGAGGCCACGCACCTCGGGGTGCTCCACCAGCGAGCGAAAGTGCGTGAACGGAATGCGCCGTGCCTCGGCCCACTTGCCCACGGTCTCGTAGTCGATCATCACCAGCGCGCCGACAAACTTGCGCGCCTCGGCCACGATGATGCATTCCTTGATGAAGGGGCTGCCCTTCATCGTGTTCTCGATCTCGGACGGCGTGAGGTTCTTGCCGCCGGCCGTGATCATGATGTCCTTGAGGCGGTCCACGATCTTGATCTGGCCTTGCTCCTCGCGCACCACGTCACCCGTATGCAGCCAGCCGTCGATGATGCTGCTGGCCGTGGCCTCAGGATTCTTGTAGTAGCCCACAAACACCATGTCGCCCTTGATCTGCAGCTCTCCGTTGTCAGCAATGCGGTGCTCCACGCCCAGCGTGGGCACGCCCACGGTGCCCACCACCACATGGTCCGGCCGGTGGCCCGTGACCATGCCGGTGGATTCGGTCAGGCCATACACCTCGATGAGCGGTACGCCCAGAACGCGGAAGAATCGCACCACATCGGGCGGAATGGGCGCGGCGCCCGTGAGTGCCACATGGGCATTGCGCAGGCCAATGAAGTTCTGCAGCGCGCGGAACACCAGCCAGTAGCTGGCAGCAAAGGTCAGCTTGTCGCCAGCACTCCAGGCGCTGCGCGGCTTTTCGGCCAGCGGCTTGCAGGCGTTGTAGGCCTTGTGGAACAGCGCGCGGCGCAGGCCGCCGGTTTCTTGCAGCTTGATGTGGATGGCGGCGTGCAGTTTTTCCCAGATGCGCGGCACGCCCAGGAACATGGTGGGCGCGACCTCGCGCAGGTCTTCCTGCACGGTGCGGATGGATTCGCCAAAGTTCACCTGCGAGCCGAGGTACACGGGCACAAAGCTGGTCAGCATCTGCTCGGCCACGTGGCACAGCGGCAGGTACGACAGGTGGGTGGTGTCCCGCGATAGCTCCAGCCGGTCCACGATGCCAGGCACCACGCCCCGGATGTTGCGGTACGAAATCATCGCGCCCTTGGGCTTACCGGTGGAGCCCGAGGTGTAGATCATCAGGCCCACATCGTCCAGCGTCTGGTGTCCGAGCGCGTCGTCGATGATGGTTTGTTGATTGGATGCCGCGCCTAGCCGTTCCACCTCGTCAAACGTGGTGATGAACTGCCGCACCTGGGGCGCAAAGCTGCGCAGGCCCTTGGTCTCCATGACCACGATCTTTTTCAGGCGCGGCAGCTCGGGCAGCGCGGCCAGCAGCTTGTCGGTCTGTTCCTGGTCTTCGCAAACCATGATCTCGATGTCGGCATGGCCCACCACATAGGCCACCTCGTTGGTGGGGCTGGTGGGGTACACGCCCACCGTCACGGCGCCTACCAGGCCCGCGCCCATCTGGGCCAGCACCCATTCGATGCGGTTCTCGGAGATCACGCCCACATGCCCGCCCGCAGGCAGGCCCAGTGCCCGCAGGCCCAGGCCGAAGTGGCTGGCGCGCAGGTGGTACTGGGCCCAGCTGAACGGCTTCCAGATGCCGAAGTCTTTTTGCCGGATGGCGATGCGCTGCGAATCAGTGCGTTCGCGTTCGCGCAGCATCTGGGGCAGGGTGAGTTCGGGAAGTGTGCTCATGACAGCCAACGTTTGCGACGCTTGTAATGCTTGATGTCCTTGAAGCTTTTCGCCTCACCACCGCCACCCATGCCGAGGTAGAACTCGCGCACATCCGGGTCGTTGGCCAGGCGTTCGGCCGTGCCATCGATCACGATCTTGCCGTTCTCCATGATGTAGCCCCGGTGCGCCACGGCCAGCGCCACGGTGGCGTTCTGCTCCACCAGCAGCATGCTGGTGCCGCGCTCGGCGTTGATGCGCGCGATGATGGTGAAGATGTCTTCCACCAGCTTCGGAGAAAGCCCCAGCGAGGGCTCGTCGAGCAGGATGAGCTGGGGCTGCGCGATGAGCGCGCGGCCAATGGCCAGCATCTGCTGCTCGCCGCCCGACAGGTACCCGGCCAGGCCCTTGCGCCGCTCATGCAGACGTGGAAAGTAGCTGTAGACCAGGTCGAAATCCGGCGTTGCATCCTTGCGGCCCGTGAGTGCATAGGTGGCGGCCACTAGGTTCTCTTCGACCGTGAGGTCTTCAAACACGCGGCGGCCTTCCATCACGTGGCTCAGGCCGTTGCGCACCAGCTGCTGCGGGGCCACGGCGGCCGTGGGCTGGCCATTGAAGTGGATGCTGCCGCTTTCGACCACACCATCCTCCAGCGCCAGCAGGCCCGAGATGGCCTTGAGCGTGGTGCTCTTGCCCGCCCCATTGCTGCCCAGCAGCGCCACGATCTGCCCGCGCGGCACAGCCAGCGACAGGCCGCGCAGGGCCTGCACCACCTTGTTGTAGATGACCTCGATGTTGTTGACTTCGAGGACGTGGGCCGGGGTTGGCTGGGTCATGGCAAAGGCGAGGTCAGAGTTTGATCCAGTCCGATGCTGCGACCATTTTTTGCGCCTTCATGTCGGCGCGGTACACACGGCCCACGGGGATGGAGTTGCCGCTGATGGTGATCGGCACGCCGATGAGTCCGCCCGTGTCGAAGTCCTTGATGCTGTTGAGTGCAGCCTTGAGGTTCTTGCCATCGAGGGGTTTGCCCGCATCCAGCGTGCGCTTGGCCGCCTCGGTGAACAGCATGGCGGCCAGGAAGCCCTGGATGTAGGCCGTGCTCTGGTACTCGGGCCGCAGTGCGCGGATCTTCTCCAGCATGGGCGCCTTCTCGGTGTCGTAGTAATAGCGGTAGGGCATCACGCCCATGAAGCCGTCGGCGGCGTCGCCCATCTTCATCACGGTGGAGCTGTCCATGGTCCAGAAGGTGCCCATCCACTTGCTGGTCATGCCCTGCTGCTTGCCCTGGGTGATGAACTCGGGGATGGGCGCGAGGATGTAGCCGTGGAAGATGGTGTAGTCAGGGGCTGCGCGGCGCAGCTTGATGACTTCGGTGGACACATCCACGCTGCCGGCGGGCGTCATGATCTTGACGGGCACCGACAGGCCAAGCTTCTTGGCTTCGGCCTCGCTTTTCTCGATGGGGTCGCGGCCGAATTCCGAGTCGGAATACACGAAGGCCACCTTGGCGCCGGGCTTCTCTTTGGCGATGTGCTTGAGCAGGATGCCGAACATCTCGGTGTAGTCGGGGCCCACGAGGAACTGGTTCGGGTACTTGGCGGGGTCGTTCAGCTCTGATGCAAACGAGGCCCCGGCCATCAGCGTGGTGCCCGCGCGGTCCAGCTCGGGGTTGATGGTTTTGGAGAAGCCTGTGGAGTCGCCGTAGTAGAGATGAACCTTGTTCTGGCTGGTGATCTTCTTGTACGCGGCCACGGACACGTCGACCTTGTAGCCCGTGTCCTCGGGCACGTACTTGAGCTTGCGGCCCTTGATGCCGCCCGCGTCGTTGACCATCTTCACGTAGTCGCCAATGCCTGCGTTGATGCCCACGCCCGCAAACGCGAACACGCCGGTGAGCGGGATGGAGCCGCCAATCACGATGTCTTCGCCCGACTGCGCCAGCACCGACAGCGGGCTGGTGAGTGCGGCGGCGCCAGCGGCGGCCAGCAGTGTGCGGCGGCGTGGTGAGGTGAGGGTCTTGTGCATGCGTGTCTCCTGGTGGTTTAGTTTCTGAAAGGCCAGAGATGGAAGAAACGACGGACGCGCCGCCACACTTCGGCCAGGCCATGGGGCTCGAAGACGAGAAAACCGATGATGAGCAGACCAAAAATGACGGTGCGCACGGGCGAGAGGAACACGGTGAGTTCCGTGCCGCCGGGCAGCAGGCCCACGACGAGCTTGAGCAGCTCGGGCACCATGGTCATGAACACTGCGCCCAGGATGCCGCCCAGGATGGAGCCCATGCCGCCCACGATGATGGCCGCCAGGAAGAAGATGGACATGAGCAGCGGAAAACTCTCGGGCGTGACCACGCGAAAGAAGTACGCCCACAGCCCGCCTGCCACACCCGCGTAGAACGACGAAAGCCCGAACGACAGCAGCTTGTAGCGCAGCAGCGGAATGCCCAGCACCTCGGCCGAAATGTCGCGGTCGCGAATGGCGATGAACGCACGGCCTACGCGCGTGCGAAACAGGTTGGCCGCACCCAGCAGCATGAGGAGGGTGACGGGCACGATCAGCCAGTACAGGTGGAACGAGGTATCAAGCTCCATGCCGAACAGCTTGGCGGGCGGCACGCTCAGGCCCCCGGTGCCACCGGTGAACTTCCAGTTGGCAAAGATGAAGTGCGCAATGAACGATGCGGCAATCGTGGCAATCGCCAGGTACAGACCTTTGACGCGCAGCGATGGGATACCCACCACGATGCCACCCAGCATGGCCACCAAACCACCGGCCAGCAGGTTCAGGATGAACGGCGTGCCCACCTTGGTTTCCAGCACGGCCACGGTGTAGGCGCCCAGGCCCATGAAGGCTGCCTGCCCCAGGCTCACGAGCCCTGTGTAGCCCGTGAGGATGTTGAGCCCCGTGGCGCTGGCCACGTTGATGCTGACCAGGCAGGCCAGGTACAGCCAGTAGTCGCTGGCCATGAACGGGAACAGCACCAGCAGCGCAGCGCCCACGGCCAGCCACACCTTTTGCGTGCGCGAGTCGAACAGCGCCGCGTCGGCGATGTAGGTTTCCTTGAGGGTTCCGATGCGCATAGGTCAGGCCCGCCGCCGGGCCGCCCCAAGGGAGGCCTGCGCCCCCTTGGGGGGCAGTGAATACACGAGGTGATGAACGTGGGGGTTCATGTTTTTACAGTCTCTCGATTTCGTGGGTGCCGAACAGGCCGTAGGGTCGCACCAGCAGCACCGCGACCAGCACGATGAAGGTGGCCAGCAGCTTGTATTCGCCGCCCAGGTAGGCCCCGGCCAGCGCTTCGATGAGTCCGATGAGCACACCACCGATGAGTGCGCCCAGCACGCTGTCGAGCCCCCCCACGATGACGACGACCAGCACCGACAGACCGAACACGCCCATGCTGGACGAGATGCCACCAATCGAGCCGACGATGATCCCGGAGATCGCGGCGATCATGGCCGATGCCACCCACGCCAGCGAGAACACGCGCGGCACGTTGATGCCCACCGAATACGCGGCCGCCTGGTCGCTGGCCGTAGCGCGCAGGGCCACACCGCCGCGCCAGAAGCGGAACACCACCAGCACTGCTGCGATGAACACGATGGCAATCACCGCGCCCCAGAACACCTTGGGTGCCAGGAACGCATCGCCGACCATGATGGGCTGCGTCGGCATGAAGTCGGGCAGGCGGCGCTGGTCGGCCGTCCAGATCATTTCGACCAGGCCCACCAGCACAGAGGCCAGGCCCACGGTGACCATGAAGACCGAGATCGGCGGTTCACCCAGCAGTGGCCGGATCATGGTGCGCTCGATCACCGCGCCCAGCAGACCTGTGCCCAGTACTGCAGCCGGAATGGCCAGCCACAGCGGCAGCGCAAACGTGGCAGCGAAGGTGAAGAACAGGTAGGCGCCCATCATGAGCAGCTCGCCAATGGCGATGTTCACCACGCGCGTGGCCTTGTAGACCATGACAAAGGCCAGCGCCGCTAGCGCATACAGCCCGCCACCCGCAATGCCGGTGAGGCTGATTTCAAACAGGTAGGCCCAATCCATCATGCGGCTCCCTGTGCATTGGTGGTGTGGCCGCTGGCCCGCAGCTTGGCACGCAGGTCGCCCACGTCGCCTGCGCCCAGATAGGCGCGTATGACTTCCGGATCGGCCTGCACGGTGGCCGGTGTGCCCTGGGCGATAACCTGGCCGAAGTTGAGCACCACCACGTGGTCCGACAGGTCCATCACCATGCCCATGTCGTGCTCCACCATCAGCACCGTCACGCCCCACTCCTCGCGCACGTCGAGGATGAAGCGCGCCATGTCTTCCGTCTCTTCGCGGTTCATGCCGGCCACGGGCTCGTCCAGCATCAAAATCTGCGGCTGCATGGCCAGGGCACGCGCCATCTCCACGCGCTTTTGCAGGCCGTAGGGCAGGGCCGAAACGGGCGCGTGGCGGATGTGGTCGATTTCGAGGAAGTCGATGATGCGCTCCTCGATGTCGCGGCGCAGCTCGGCCTCTTCGCGGCGCGCGCGGCCCAGGTAGAACAGGGCGTCGAGCACGTTCGTCTTGAGGTGCGCGTGGCGGCCGAGCTTGATGTTGTCGAGCACGGTCATGCCCCGGAACAGCGCAATGTTCTGAAAGCTGCGGCCCAGGCCCAGCTTGGCGCGCTGCGGCGCGGGCACGCGGGTGATGTCCTGCCCCTGAAAGCGGATCGAGCCCTGGCTGGGCCGGTAAAAGCCCGAAATGGTGTTGAACAGCGAGGTCTTGCCCGCGCCGTTGGGGCCGATGACGGCGGTGATGGAGCCCGGCTGCACATCAAACCCCACACCGGTCAGCGCCTTCACGCCACCGAACGCCAGGGTCACGCCCTGCACCTGCAGCAGGGGCGTGGCAGCAGTGGGGCCGGAAGGGGTTGTCTCCATTGGCTTTCTAATACGGGTTGACTGCAGCTTTTGACAGAAATTTCGATGGAACCCAGCGCAAATTTCCTACTTGTGCGTAAACTGTTTACTCGCAAGTAGATTCTGGAAGCCGCGACCCTCATCAGCATCCGTACTTTCCCGAGGAACTGCCATCCATGCCCCACGCCAAAGTGGCACCCCGCCGCCGCAGCGCCACCTCCACCGCCGCAGCGCCGTCTTCTTCACCCGCTGCCAAGCGGGCTGCGCCGGTCAAAGCGGCCAAGCAGGCCAAGGCCGTGCCTGCGCCCGCCCATGCCGCAGCGGCTTCGCCCTGGCCTCCGGTGTCGCACCGCGAGCGCCAGCGCGAGGCCAAGCGCAACGCCGTGCTGCAGGCGGCGGCCCAGTTGTTCAACGAACGCGGCTTTCACGCCACCTCGCTCGACGACATCGCAGCGCGCCTGAACGTGACCAAGCCCACGCTGTACTACTACGTGAAGAACAAGGACGAGATCCTGCTGCAGTGCGTGCGCCAGGGCCTGGACATGATGCTGGAGGGCATCGAGGCATCGCGTGCCGCTGGCGGCAAGGCCATTGACCAGCTCATGACCTGCATGCAGGTGTACGCGCGCATCGTCACCATGGACTTCGGCATGTGCCTGATCCGCGTGGGCGACGAGCAGCTGCCGCCTGAGAGCCGCAAGGAGCTGCGGCGCCTCAAGTCCGCCATCGACCAGGAGTTTCGCCGCCTGGTGGCCGAGGGCGTGGCAGAAGGATCGCTGCAGCCGTGCGACCCGAAGATGACGGCCTTTGTGATTGCGGGCGCCTTGAGCTGGATCGGCCGCTGGTACCAGCCCGGCGGCGAGTACACGCCCGAGCAGGTGGCGCAACAGTGCATTGCGACGCTGTGTGAGGGGGTGCTGCGGCGGCCTGGGCAGGCCCTGGTTCCACCTGCTGGCGCTGCGCCTGCGCCCTCTCCCCGCCGAAAGACCGCGGTTGGCAAGACCAAGCCCTCAGCACGGTCTGGTGGTGTTTGACGGGCCTGCCAGCACAGATATCAAACAAAAACCACCAGAAGCGCCGGTGAAATCTGCGCTAATAGCTATTGATTTGATAGAGTTTTGCGCGGTGCCCTGGGTGCTTGGTGTTCTGCCTGCCCTGCCGCCAGGTCATCCAATATCGGGCAGTCCGGCCGGTCGTTGCCCTGGCAGCAGGACACCAGCGTTTGCAGGCTGCGCTGCATGGCCTGCATCTGGGCGATGCGTTCGTTCAGGTCGTCGATGTGCTGCTGCGCGATGCGCTTGACCTGGCTGCTGGCGCGGCTGCGGTCGTGCCACAGGCCCAGCAGTTCGGCGATTTCTTCCATCGAAAAGCCGAGGTCGCGGCTGCGGCGGATGAAGTGCAGGGCGTGCACGTCGGCCTCGGTGTACTGGCGGTAGCCGCTGTCGGTGCGGCCTACGCCGCTGATGAGGCCCAGCGATTCGTAGTGCCGCACCATGCGCGCCGAGATGCCCGCGCGCTGGGCAGCGACGCCGATGGGCACGGGCCAGGAGAGGGCGCGGGGCGCTGTGGCGGCCTTGGTGCTGCCTTTACTGCCTTTGGCGGCTTGGCCCGTCGTGGTCCGCGTGGAATGGGGCGTGGTCATGGTGTGGCCCTCGCTGGGTGGGTGGATGGCGCTCAGGCCGCGACCGTGTAGCCTTCTTCGGCAATGGCGGCGGCCAGGGCTTCGCGCGGTGCGGTGCTGTCCACGTCCACCTTGCCGCTGGCGCGGTCGATGCGGACTTGGGCGTCTGGGTCTACCTGCTGCACGGCCTGGGTGACGGCGCGTTCGCAGTGGCCGCAGGTCATGCCCTGCACTTGGAATGTGGTGGTGGTTGCCATGGTGTGTCCTTGTGGTGGTTGGAGTACGGCCGTTGATGCGACCGAAGCGAATGTTGAAGCTTGACATCGTGGCAGAGTCAAACGCCGTTCAAGACACTCATGGTGTGAGGGTTGATCAATATCAATGCTTGACCTTGCCATCACGTCAAGGATCACTATCCCCGCCATGAACACCATCACCACAACCCCCAACACCGCGCCCGAGCCCGTCCACTCGCTGGACCTGGGCATTTCCGGCATGACCTGCGCAAGCTGTGTGGGCCGCGTGGAGCGTGCGCTGCGCAAGGTGCCGGGCGTGCAGGAGGCCTCGGTAAACCTGGCCACCGAATCCGCCCGCATTGCCTTTGCCACCAGCGTGGGCGCCGATGCTGCCGCCATGGAGGCACTGCTGCGCCGCGCGGTGCGCAACGCGGGCTACGAGCCGCGTGCGGCGGGGCAGGAGGATGCACCTGAGGACCTGCCGCCCTGGGCGGGCTTCATGCCCGTGGGCATCGGGCTGCTGCTGTCGGCGCCGCTGGTGCTGCCCATGATCGGTGACCTGTTCGGCCAGCACTGGATGTTGCCGGCCTGGGTGCAGTTTGTGCTGGCCACGCCGGTGCAGTTCATTCTGGGGGCACGCTTTTACAAGGCGGGCTGGCATGCGGCCAAGGCGCTGAGCGGCAACATGGACTTGCTGGTGGCGCTGGGCACCAGTGCGGGCTGGGGCCTGTCGATGTGGCTGTGGCTCACGGCGCCCACCGATCACCCAGGGCATGTGCCGCATCTGTACTTTGAGGCGTCGGCCGTGGTGGTCACGCTGGTGTTGCTGGGCAAGTGGCTGGAGGCGCGCGCCAAGCGGCAGACCACGGCCGCCATCCGCGCGCTGCATGCGCTGCGGCCGGATGTAGTGCACCTGCTGGGCAAAGATGGCGAGGTGGATGTGCCGGTGGCCGAGGTGCTGGTGGGCGACCAGCTGGTGGTGCGGCCCGGCGAGCGCATCCCCGTGGATGGCACGGTGCACGAGGGCCACACGCAGGTGGATGAATCCATGTTGACGGGTGAGCCCTTGCCCGTGGCGCGCGATGTGGGCGCGGCGCTGACGGGTGGCTCGATCAACGGCGATGGCCGCATCGTGATGGCGGTGACGGCCGTGGGCGCCGAGACGGTGCTGGCCCAGATCATCCGGCTGGTGGAAGACGCGCAGGCGGCCAAGGCGCCCATCCAGCGGCTGGTGGACCAGGTGTCGGCCATCTTCGTGCCCGTGGTGCTGGTGGTGGCGCTGGCCACGTTGCTGGGCTGGCTGTGGATGGGCGTGGGCATGGAGGCCGCGCTGATCCACGCTGTGGCCGTGATGGTGATTGCCTGCCCTTGTGCGCTGGGGCTGGCCACACCGGCGGCCATCATGGCGGGCACGGGCGTGGCAGCCAAGAACGGCATTTTGATCAAGGATGTGCAAGCCTTGGAGCTGGCCCACAAGGTGGATGTGGTGGCTTTTGACAAGACCGGCACGCTGACGGTGGGGCAGCCCCGGTTGACGGCGTTTGAGGTGGTGCCCGGCCTGGACGTTACGGCCGTGATGGCGGCGGTGGCTGCGGTGCAAAGCGGCAGCGAACACCCGCTGGCGCGTGCCGTGGTGGTGGCTGCGGGCGAGCGGAAGATCCGCGTGGCCACCGCGCAGGACGTGCGCGCCGTGCCTGGGCGCGGCACCGAGGGTGAGGTGGATGGCCAGAGCTATCTGGTGGGCAGCCTGCGCTGGATGCAGGAGCTGGGGGTGGACATGGGGGCGCTGTCAGCGCGGGCACAGCAGTTGCAGAACGATGGCGCCACCGTGTCGGCTGTGGCCCAGCGCGTGACCGAAGGGTTGGCGCTTCGTGCACTGATGGCCTTTGGTGATGAACCCAAGCCCGGTGCACGCGAGGCGCTGACTGCGCTGAAGGCGCGTGGCATCCGCACCGTGATGATCTCGGGCGACAACCGGGGCGCGGCCGAGGCGATGGCCCGGCGCCTGGGGCTGGACCCCGACGCGGGCGAGGTGATGGCCGAGGTGCTGCCGGGCGACAAGGCCGCGAAGGTGGTGGCGTTGCAACAAGGGCCTGATGGCAAGCGCCATCAAGTGGCGATGGTGGGCGACGGCGTTAACGATGCCCCGGCGCTCGCTGCTGCCGATGTGGGCATGGCCATGGGCAACGGCACCGACGTGGCCATGCACGCGGCGGGCATCACGCTGATGCGGGGCGACCCGATGCTGGTGGCCGCAGCGCTCGATATTTCGCACCGCACGGTGATGAAGATCCGCCAGAACCTGTTCTGGGCGTTTGCGTACAACGTGGCGGGCATTCCGCTGGCGGCGCTGGGCTTTCTGAGCCCGGTGGTGGCAGGGGCGGCCATGGCGCTGAGTTCGGTGAGCGTGATGGCGAATGCCCTCTTACTCAAGCGGTGGCGCATGTGATAAATACGTACAGCGCGGTCATCGATGTCTGGCAAACTGCAACGATTTGTTGCGAATCTGTGGCCCCGGGGGGGTTGGCTGCAGTCGCATTGGCATAGCTATATCAAGGACGACAGATCATGAATCTCTTCTCGCTCATGCGGCAGTTCACCATACGTTTGCGCATGCTGGGTGCTATTGGCGTGGTGCTGGGCCTGCTGGGACTGCTGGGGGGGGCGGGCATGCTGGGCATGTTCCGCATCCATGACATGAGCCAGAACTTCATGGACAACGCGTTCGTCAAGGTGAGCACCATGGCCGAGCTGCGTGGCGAGATGGGGGCCATCCGCCAGTTCGAGAAGGACATGATCATCGGCTACGAAAAGCCCGAGGCGGTGAAGGCTGCGCACACCAAGTGGCTGGCGAGCCATGAGAAGGCCAAGAAGATCGCAGGGACGTTCCTGGAAGGCGCGGACGATGCCGACAACGTGGTGGTGCGCAACATCATCACCAAGCTCGACAGCTATCGCGAGCTGTTTGCGCATGTTGCCCGCCAGCTGGAGGCCGGTGGCTACGACACGGCCACCATTGCCAACCGCATGAGCGGCAAGGCTGTGGCCGAGTTTGCCGAGGCCGACAAGTTGATGACCGAGCTGGACACCGTGCTGCGCAATGAGGTCAGCAAGGCCGTGGCGCAGCAAGGTGAGGTGTCCAACCAGACCAAGTGGCTGTTTGTGCTGGCCGTGCTGATCACGGTGGTGGTGGTGGTGCCCACCACGCTGATGAACATGAACTCCATCTGCCGTCCGCTGGAAGACGCACGCAAGATGGCGCAGGCCATTGCTGGTGGCGACCTGTCGCAGCACATTGCGGCCGAGGGCAAGGACGAGGTGGCTGACCTGCAGCGCGCGCTGCGCGACATGCAGCAGGGCCTGGGCGCGCTGGTGGCGCAGGTGCGTGATGCCAGCGGGAACATCGCCACCGCCAGCCAGGAGATCGCGACGGGCAACCAGGACCTGTCGCAGCGCACCGAGCAGACGGCTAGCAACGCGCAGGAGGCCGTGTCCTCGCTGTCGCAGCTCACGTCCACGGTGCAGCAGACGGCATCGTCCTCGCAGATGGCCAACCAGCTGGCGGCTTCGGCCTCGCAGATGGCCACGCATGGCGGTGGCGTGGTGCAGCAGGCCGTGGCCAGCATGCACGAGATCTCGACATCGAGCCGCAAGATCGGCGACATCATCGGCCTGATCGACTCCATTGCTTTCCAGACCAACATCCTGGCGCTGAACGCGGCGGTGGAAGCCGCCCGTGCGGGCGAGCAGGGCCGGGGTTTTGCCGTGGTGGCCAGCGAGGTGCGCAGCCTGGCGCAACGCAGCGCAGCGGCGGCCAGCGACATCAAGGGCCTGATCCAGAGCAGCGTGACGGCCGTGGACGGCGGCGTGCGCCATGTGGAAGAAGCCGGCACGGCCATGAAGGACATCGTGAGCAGCGTGCAGCGCGTGGGCGACATCATTGGCGAGATCACGGCGGCAGCGTCCGAGCAGTCGGCCGGCATCGGCCAGGTGAATAGCTCGGTGGGCGAGATCGACCGCATGACGCAGCAGAACGCCGCGCTGGTGGAAGAGTCTGCCGCTGCGGCCGAGTCGCTGCGCGAGCAGGCGGCGCGCCTGTCGCACGTGGTGCAGCAGTTCCGTCTGGCCGAATCGGCGGCCGGCTACGGCCACAGCGGCGCAGTGGCCGCACCGTATGCAGGGCAGCAACCCCAGGCGCTGGCATCAGGCCCCGCGCAGGCGCGCCTGACGCACTGACCGAGTCATTGATTGCTTGCGGGCCGTGCGCCGTTGATTGGCGCGGGCCCTGTTCAGCGTCTCTCCCACAAGCCCCGCAGGCCTGGTCTGCGGGGCTTTTTTGTGGGCGGCGCTGCCCGGCGGTTGCGAGTGGCTAGCAAAACTCTCCTGGCGTCGTTGTGCCGTCTTGCCGTACCGCCTGCACTGCCTGCGACGGAACGCCTCGCCAGGGCCGCTTCGCTGGGTTTAGTCAGCCACTCTTATTGACATGCGTCATGGGCGCGCCCGTGCGCGCGTGGCACCCTTGTGGTCTTGTTGAACCTGGGGAGTGCGCCATGCCGTCGATCAGTCTGCGAACCATTCGCGAGGAGCATGCGTCGCTCGCGGCGGTGCTGCATTCGCTGCGCCTGATGCTGGACCAGGGCCCGGGTGACGAACCTGCTGCGTTCTTTGACGTGATGCGGGCCATGCTGTTCTACATCGACGAGTTTCCCGAGCGCCAGCACCACCCCAAGGAGTCGCAGTGGCTGTTCCCCAGGGTGGCGGAGCGCTCACCTCAGGCGGCAGAGGCCATTGCGCAGCTGGAGCGCGACCACGCGGGCGGTGAGGCGGCGGTGCGCGAGTTGCAGCACCTGCTGCTGGGCTGGGAACTGATGGGCGATGCGCGCCGCGAGGCGTTTGCGCAGGCGCTGGAGCGCTACATCCGCTTTTACCTGGAACACATGCGCCTGGAAGAAACCGTGGTGCTGCCCGCCGCCCAGGAGACCCTGCAGCCGGGCGACTGGGCCGCCATCGACGCGGCCTTTGCCAGCAACACCAACCCGCTGGCCCCGGGCAAGTCGCGCGACGCGGCGTACGACCGGTTGTTCACGCGCATCGTGATGCGGGCGCCGAGCCCGATAGGATTGGGTTCACCCCCCTGAGCGGCTTCGCCGCTTCCCCCCGTTCTCGCTACGCTGCGCTGCGCGGGCAGTGGGACGCCGCCAGCGCACGCAAGCGCAGCGCTGCCTAAGCCGCTTGGCGGCCCTTGCGCGGTGGCCGCGTGCCCGGGCAGCGCCAGTTTCACCCGGCGTGTGCCAAGCACAGCAGCTTTGGCTTTATCCCGCAGTCTCAGGCGCTGAGCGCCGGGTAGTCCGTGTACCCCTCGGCACCGCCGCCATACAGCGTGGCGCGGTTCACCTCGTTGAGTGGGGCGTTGGCTTTCAGGCGCGCCACCAGGTCGGGGTTGGCAATGAAGGGGCGGCCAAAGGCCACGATGTCGGCACCGTTGGCCAGGGCGGCATCGGCCAGTTCGCGGGTGTAGGCGTTGTTGACCATCCATGCACCCTTGCCACCCGCCGCACGGTAGGCGGCCTTGAGGGCGGCGTAGTCAAACGGGCGGCCTTCCACCTCGCGCGGGCCACCGGTGGCGCCTTCGATGATGTGGATGTAGGCCAGGCCCAGCGGGCCCAGATGGCGCACCACGTGGTCGAACAGGGGCTGTGGGTCGGCGTCCACGATGTCGTTGGCAGGGGTGACGGGCGACAGGCGGATGCCGGTGCGGCCGCCGCCGATTTCCTCAACGATGGCGCGGGTCACTTCGAGCAGCAGGCGGGCGCGGTTGGCAATGCTGCCGCCGTAGTCGTCGGTGCGCTGGTTGGCACCGGTCTTGAGGAACTGGTCGATCAGGTAGCCGTTGGCCGCGTGGATCTCCACACCGTCAAAGCCCGAGGCAATGGCGTTGCGTGCGGCATGGCGGTAGTCCTGCACGATGCCGGGGATCTCTTCGGCATCAAGCGCGCGGGGCATGGACGTGGGTGTGAAAGTGGGCACGCCGTCCTTGATGAGCACGGTCTTGGTGTTGGCCTGCACGGCCGAGGGGGCGACGGGTGCGGCGTTGCCCGGCTGCAGGTCGGTGTGCGAGACACGGCCCACATGCCACAGCTGCACCACGATCTTGCCGCCAGCGTCGTGCACGGCGCGGGTCACCTTCTTCCAGCCGTCGAGTTGCTCGGTGCCATAGAGGCCCGGTACATCTGCATAGCCCTGGGCTTGCGGGCTGATCGCGGTGGCTTCGGAGATGATGAGACCGGCACTGGCGCGCTGTGCGTAGTAGGTGGCTACCAGGTCGGTGGGAATGGCCTCGGGTGAGCGGTTGCGCGTGAGCGGTGCCATGGCAATGCGGTTGGCCAGCTGGAGGTCGCCTGCGCGGGTGGGTTCAAACAAAGAGGTCATGGTGAGAGTCCTGAGAAAGACGATGTGCAAAAAAAGCAGCCTTACAGCTTAATGCTGCAGCGCAAAACGTGCAGCGCACTTGCGTCAACAAGGGCACAGGTTTTGTGTTAGCTGATCGCTCAGTCTGTCGCGCCAGCGGCGCTGGGGCCGTTGAACGAGAATGGACCGCCATGCCCTTGCCACCGCCCCCCGCACCGTTTCCCGTCTCCCCGTTGCGCAGCCTGTGGTTGGCTGTGGCCTTGTCGATGGGTGCGGCCATCTCGCTGGGCATCACGCGGTTTGCCTATGCCTTGTTGTTGCCGCCCATGCGGGAAGACCTGGGCTGGTCGTACACGCTGGCGGGCGGCATGAACACGGTGAACGCGCTGGGCTATCTGCTGGGCGCTCTGGCCACACCCTTGCTGTTGCGGCGTGTGGCCCCGGGGGCGGTGCTGGTGGCAGGTGCGGTGATGGCCACGGTGTTCATGGGTCTCAGCGGATTTTTCACGCAGGCGGTGCCCTTGCTGGTGCAGCGCCTGCTGGCCGGTGGTGCCAGTGCACTGGTGTTCATTGCGGGTGGCTTGCTGGCGGCACGGCTGGGCGCCCAGGTGCCGGGGCGCAGCGGTTTGCTGCTGGGCCTGTACTACGGCGGCACGGGCTGGGGCATCAGCCTGTCGGCCTTGCTGGTGCCTGCGGTGCTGGCAGTGGCCCCTGCGCCGCATGGCTGGACCTGGGCCTGGTGGGCGCTGGCGCTGGCCTGCGTGGCGGCCACGGTGGCGCTGCTGTGGCCTGCGCGGGTGTTGAACGGGCTGTCCGCACCCGTGGCGGCCGCACCCGGGACCACACCTGCGGCCGCAGTGCCCGAGCGGGTGCGCTGGCGGGCGCTGGCCCCTGCGCTGCTGGGCTATGGCCTGTTTGGCGTGGGCTATATCGGCTACATGACCTTTGTGGTGGCGCTGCTGCGCGAGCAGGGTCGGGGTGCGGGCGAGGTGACGCTGTTCTATGCCCTGCTGGGGCTGGCCGTGGTGCTGTCGTCGCGCATCTGGGCCGGGCTGCTGGACCGCAGCCGGGGCGGCGAGGCACTGGCGCGCTTGAATGCGCTGTTGGGCGTGGCCACCATCCTGCCCGCCATCACGGGCGCGTGGCCGGTGGTGCTGACCTCAGGGCTGCTGTTTGGCGGGGTGTTTTTGTCGGTGGTGGCATCGACCACAGCGCTGGTGCGGCACAACCTGCCGCAGGCGCTGTGGGCCAGCGGAATCAGCGCGTTCACCATCGTGTTTGCGGCCGGGCAGATCGTGGGGCCCACGGTGGTGGGCTGGATTGCCGATGGGCCCGGGGGCCTGGCGCGCGGGCTGGTGTTCTCGGCCTGCGCGTTGTGGGTGGGGGCGCTGGTGGCTTGGCGGCAGAAGCCGCTGTAGCGCAACTGGAGTTTTGGCCGCGCGTCGAGTTGCGCGCTCCCAATCGATACTGGCGGGGCCTAGGCCAGGAACGCCGAGCAAGGGCCGCCCCGCAGCGAGGGCGTTGTCCCCCTGCCCGCGTAGCGAGAGCGGGGGGAGGGCGTGCAGCGCCTCAGGGGGGTGTCCCTATTTCAGCAGCCCTTCGGCCTTCATGGCCGCCTGCACTGCCGGGCGGGCACCCACGCGTTCACGGTAGGCCGCCAGGTTTGCCAAACCGGAGATATCGAGCTTGGTGGGTTGGGTCCAGTTGGTCACGGTGAACAGATAACCGTCGGCCACGGTGAACTGGTCGCCCATCAGGTATTGCTTTCCGGCGAGCTGGCTGTCCACCCACTGCAGGCGTTGCAGCAGGCGCTCGCGCACCATGGGCTTGTACTCCTCGGGGGTGGCGGGGTTGAACAGGGGGCTGAAGCCCTTGTGCAGCTCGGTACCGATGAAGGTCAGCCATTCCTGCAGGCGGTAGCGCGCCAGGGTGCCATTGGCGGGGGCCAGTTGCTTGTCGGGCACCTGGTCAGCAATGTATTGCACGATGGCCGGGCCTTCGCGCAGGCGCTCGCCGTTGTCCAGCTCCAGCACGGGCACGTAGCCCAGCGCATTGATGGTGTAGTAGTCGGTGCCGTCCTGCAGCTTGTGGCTCTTGGTGCTGGCCAGCACGGGGGTGTAGGCCAGGCCGGCCTCTTGCAGGGCGATGTGGGGAGACAGGGAGCAGGCGCCGGGGGAGTAGTAGAGCTTCATGGATCGGTCCTTGAAAACAACGGTCGGAAACCGCCGATCCTATGCGCTGCGCAGCTTTTTTGCTGGCGGCCTACGTTGCACAGGCCCTGGGGTCGGAAACTGGCACGGCCCAAGCCAGTGCCGACGTGCAAGGGCCGCCCCGCCGCACGGACGGCGTCCCCCTGGGAGGGGGGGCGCCGAAGGCGACACAGAGGGGGTTAGGTGTCGTAGCCTGGCAGGTCGCGCTGCACCTTGCGCAGCAGCGCTGGCCAGGCAAAGGCACCGCCCAGGCCACCGGTCTGCACGCGCATGGCCTGGGCCACGCCGGTCACGATCTTTGGGTTCACCTGCGTCAGCTCGCCACCTGCCTGCGCGTCGATCTGGATGCGGCAGGTGTTCTCGAAGGTGTACATCGACAAAAATGCGTCGGCAATCGTCTTGCCCACCGTCAGCAGCCCGTGGTTGCGCAGCATGAGGAAGTTGGCTTCGCCCAGGTCGGCCTGAAGGCGCGGCTTCTCCTCGTCGCGGAAGGCCACGCCTTCGTACTCGTGGTACGCCAGCGAGCCCAGCACAAAGGTGCTTTGCTGGCTGATGGGCAGCACGCCGCCCTTTTGCGCGCTGACAGCCACGCCGGCGCGTGTGTGGGTGTGCAGCACGCAGCCGGCCTCGGGCCGGGCCTCGTGCACGGCGCTGTGGATCACGAAGCCTGCCGGGTTGACGGGGAAGGGTGAGTCGTGCAGCTTGTTGCACGCCATGTCCACCTTGATCAGGCTCGATGCCGTGATCTCATCAAACATGAGGCCGTAGGGGTTGATGAGGAAGTGGTGCTCGGGCCCCGACACCGACTCGGGCAGCTTGGCACTGATGTGGGTGAAAACCAGGTCGCTCCAGCCGTACAGCGCGACGAGCCGGTAGCACGCTGCCAGGTCGCAGCGCAGTTGCCATTCTTCGGGGCTGACGCTGTCCTGCAGCGAGGGGATATTGAGCATGGTGTGGAGTCTCCGTTGTTGTGGGGTGAGAAGGCTCCACTGTAGGGCGGGGCGACGGCCGGGTCTGTCAGGCAGGCTACACCAGGGACCAGATACAGAGGGCTCTTTGCTCCACTATTAATAGCGGCATGAGCTTGTTTCACTAGCGCAATCGGCCGTTTTGGCACAAATTTTATGATTCAGATCACCTCGGCTGGGCTCACGGGCCGATGGGTCCTTCATCGGCCCGTATCCCTCATCGGCCAGCGGTCAGGCGGCCTGCGGAATCGGTGCGCGCATGCCCGCGTTCAGCAGGTTCCAGGCGTTGATGACGGCGATGGCAAAGCCCAGGTCGGAAATCTCGGCGTCGGAGAACAGGGCCTTCAACTTGGCGTATTCGTCATCACTCGCGTCGCTGTGGGGCGTGGCGGTGATGATCTCGGCCCAGCGGAAGGCGGCGCGTTCGCGTTCGCTGAAGAACGGTGCCTCGCGCCAGCCGGCCACGGCGTTGAGGTGGCGCGGGTCGGCGCCGTCCTTGACCAGCGCGCTCCAGTGCATGTCCATGCAGTAGGCGCAGCCGTTGATCTGCGAAACACGCAAGAAGACCAGCTCGGCCAGGCGTGTGCCCAGGGGGCCTTTCTTGACGGTTTCAGAGACGTTGACAAGGCCCATGAAGGCCTTGGACGACAGTTGGTGGTAGGGCAGGCGGGCGCTGTGTTGCGACATGGATAACTCCTGGGTCATGGCAGTGGGTTGAAAACGGGCGTGAAAGACGGCGCGGGCGTGTCGCCTTGATGCCGTCTTCCATACCCTTCAAGACGCTGCGCCGTGCCGGGTTGTGACAGGGGGCCTGCGTTTTTTCTGCCCTGGCGCACTCGCCTGAGTTGCCCGCATGGTGGTGTGCGCGTGCCTTTACAGCGGCAGCGTGGCCGGAATGCCCGCCAGCTTCTCCGGGTTGCGCACCGCGTAGATGGCCACGATGCGCTTGCCATCGGTCACGAACGCCTGGGCCGACTCGATGCGCCCGTCCACATAGCGCAGCAGGCCCGGCTCGCCGTTGATGAGTGCCATGCGGTACACCACTTGCGCGCCCAGGCGGCGGAACAGCGCCCAGTACAGGTTGGTGATGCGAAACGGCCCCACCAGCGGCTTGGGGAACGAGGGCACGATGCCGCCGCCGTCGCCGATGAGCTGGGCGTCTTCGCTCAGCAGCGCCTCGATGGCGTGGCGGTCGCCGCTTTGGGCGGCATTCATGAAGCGTTGCAGCAGCTGGTGGTGCACCGCCTGCGGCACCTCAAAGCGGGTGCGCGCCTTCTGCACGCGCTCGCTGGCGCGGTGCACCATCTGGCGGCAGCTGGCCTCGGTCTTGCCCAGCTGGGCGGCGATCTCGGGGTAGTCGTAGTCGAACACCTGGCGCAGCAAAAAGGCCGCGCGCTCCTCCGGCCCCAGCCGCTCCAGCACATACATAAAGGCCACCGACAGCTCGCCCGCCAGTTCCGCCGCCGACTCGGGCGTGTGCGCGTCCAGCTCCACCAGCGGCTCAGGCAGCCACCAGCCCACATAGGCCTCGCGCTCGGCCTTGAGCGCGCGCAGCCGGTCAATGGACAGCCGAGTGACGCTGGTCACCAGCCAGGCCTCGGCCGATTGCAGGGTGCTGGCGTCGGTGCGGCTCCAGCGCAGCCAGGCGTCCTGCAGCACATCCTCGGCATCGGCCCGCACGCCCAGCATGCGGTAGGCAATGCCGAAGAGGCGGGGGCGCAGGGTGGTGAACGGGTCGGTGGTGGTCATGGCAACGGCGGTGGAGTGCTTTCAGTGAAGCACAGACGGCGCACACCTGCGGTTTGTGACAGCCAGGCTTGGAACTATCGTTTTTATAGCTGCTAGTGCATGTGGCACTAGCGCTTGAGTTCTCTTTGGGGCTTGAAACGCCTGCAGTGTCCCTCCGAGGCACCGGGGGACAGGCTACGGGCGCGGGGCTGGCTGCGTCAGCGATTCCAGCCTCGACAGGTAGTGCATGGCGTGCGCCTGGCTGCTGCCGCACATCTCGGCAGAGGGCATCAGCCCCGCGCACACCGCCGGGCGCCCGGGCTGCCCAAAGATGCGGCAGCGCGCATCGTCCCCCAGCTGAATGCAGCGCACCCCGGCCGGCTTGCCCAGTGGCATACCGGGGATGGGCGAGCTGATGGAGGGGGCGGTGCAGCAGGCGCCGCAACCGGGGCGGCAGTCCACGGGCGGGCCGCCTTATTGGCCGTCAGCGGGCTGCAGGCGGCTGGCGCCCCACAGCACTTGGTCCACCACGGCGCGCACGCGGTCGCGGTGGGCTGGCTGGATGAGGGCGCCGCTGTCGTCAAACGCGCTGCCGGCCGAGCCCAGCGCAAACGCCTTGGGTGCGAGCCAACATTCGGCGTTGATCAGCAGGGGCGCCAGGTGGCTTTGCGAGCGCAGGCCGCCCAGGGCGCCCGGCGAGGCACTCAGCATGCCCACGACCTTGCCGCGAAAACTCTTGCCACCGTCCTGCCAATCGGGGTTGCCCTTGACGGGGCTGGAGGCCCAGTCGATGGTGTTCTTGAGCAGGGCGGTGTAGCTGCCGTTGTACTCGGGCGAGCAGATGATCCAGGCCGGGTGTTGCCAGAGGATTTCCTTGAGCCGGATTACATCGGCCGGTGTGCCCTGGGATTCGAGGTCGGCGTTGTACAGCGGGATATTGAAGTCGGACAGCTCCATCAGCGTGACCTGCGCACCCGCATCGCGCGCAATGGCAGCGGTGGCGTGGGCCAGTTTGCGGTTGAAGGATTGCTGGCGGGTGCTGCCCGCGAAGATGAGGAGGGAGGGGGTGGTGGTCTGGGGCATGGTGCCTGCGATTGAATCACAGGCGCGCAGCAGGAATCCTGCGGGATGGACGGGGCGAGGAAAATGGTGCGCAACACGCCATAGACTCGGGCACACCGATTCACGGTGATCATATAAAGGACCACTTGCAATGCAGTCTGTGAAAAACTGGATGCGTACCAATCGGCGATTTGTTCTGTCGGCACTCGGGGCCCTGGCCGCAGGCGGGCTGACCGGTTGTGGCGGGGGTGGTTCCGGTGGCGATGCGCCCCCGCCTGAAGAGGCTAAGCCTGTAGGAACATGGCTGGGTGTTGTGAGCGACCTGAAGGAAGACGTGCGCTTTCTTGACATACCGCCGCCCGCCAGTACGGTTTTCCAGAATCAGACGTTGCGGCAGACCGCACACCTGTCGCTGGGCGGTGACCAGGTGCGCATCAAGTTTAGCAACCTGCATGGCAAGGCGTCTGTGCCGTTGGCGCGTGTGCGAGTGGCCCTGAGCACCGGGGAGGGATCGGTGGACGTAGCGACTGATGTGGCACTAACTTTCCAGGGGAGAGAGTCTGTTTCGATCCCTGCCGGTGGCGAGGTCTGGAGTGACAGGGTATCGATCCGCGTGCCCGACGGCGGCAACTTGGCAGTGAGTGTGTATGTGCGGGAGGTGGCCGATTCCACCACGGCGCACAGGTACGCGAACGCAGTCCAGCACTTGGCCTCTGGTGATTTGAGCAGTGCGGCGACCATGCCGTCCGCCGCTGATAACCTGCTCACATCGTGGCATTGGATGAGCGCGATTGATGTGTACAAGAAGGGCCCCGCCCGCGTGGTGGTGGCTTTCGGCGATTCGCTGACCGACGGCAATGGCTCCACTTTGGGCGCACACCAACGTTATCCCGATCTGTTGTCTTCGCGCTTGCTCAAGGCTGGCACAGGCGCTCCGGTGTCGGTGGTCAACGCAGGGCTGGGAGGTAACCGCTGGTTGCATGACCGGTTTGGCTTGAAGGGCGTTGAGCGCTTTCGGCGCGATGTGCTGGGGGTGTCGGGCGTGACGCATGCCATCGTACAGATGGGCATCAACGACATTGGTTTTCAGCAGGCCTGGACACCGGATGAGAAGGCGAATGCGGCGGAGGTTATCGCCAGTCTTGCGGCGGCGGTGGCCGCTGGGAAGGCTGCAGGAGTTCAGGTGTACCTTGCTACGTTGACGCCTTTCAAGGGCCACGTGTATTTCTCTGACGCGGGGGAGGAAATGCGCCAGGCGGTAAATACCTGGATTCGGACCAATACCGAAGTTGCAGGTGTGTTTGATTTTGATGCTGCAGTGCGTGACCCGTCCGAGCCCTCGCGCATCCTCGCTACATACCGCGATGCAGACAGCCTGCATCTGAATGATCTCGGCTATGCGCGAATGGTGGAGAGCATACCGCTCGAGAAATTCCGCTGAGCTACGAATGCTCCTTCGTGGCTTGGGTTGCCGATCTGGATAGCGTACGCCGCACCGATTCAGCAGCGACGGCTGATGGTGTCGGCGGGGGGCTAGAGACGTCGAGCGAATTGCCAGAGTGCACAGTGCCGTGATGAACAAAACCAGACTGAGCAGAGCCCGCCACAGGTTGGCAGCATTCCATTGATCGCGCACCTGGGCCCAATCGGTTGGCAGGGCCTTGGGGGCTAGGCTTCGGTGGTCTAGTCCAGCAAACTGGTGTAGCGCTGGCGGGCAGCGGAACTGCAGAAACTCTTGCACGCGCTACATTTTGCCGTCGAGCAGGGTGCACTGCGCGCGGTGGTCCAGTGCTATCCATGGTGTCCAGCCTGCGCAGGTTCGTGGTACTTCCTGATCAGTGGGCAAGGGCAGAGCCCACACCACACCGTCTTCCATGGGTTCCACGTGAAACATCGCCGGGTGCTGGCGCAGTGTGGGGGTGATGGGCCAGAACAGGGCACCGTCCAGAAAGAATTTCTTGTTGGACTCCGCCCTGTCGCGGTCCAGGTAGTACAGTCGCCGCGCGCCGCGCTCCACAGGTGCCGCCAGTGTTCGCCGGCTCGAGGCAGTGGCTGGCTGCGTTGCAGCTGCAGGCACTGAGCGCTGGTCCACCATGTCTCTACGGCTGTCGGTGGCGGGCCGAGCACCTGGGTCAGGAAGAGGGTGAGGGGCGTAGAAACAGACACGGTCTGCGCAAAGTGGGAAAATCGCGGGTTGCCTGCTGGGCGCCAGGTGCGCCCGCCGCCAGCAAGGCCGGTGTGCGGCGCCTTTGACAGGGCACCCTAGCGCACCGGGTGTTTTGATTGTCGGGCCCGCCAAGCCCCGGAGTGTCCCCATGTTGTACCCCCAGGAATTTGATGTGATCGTTGTCGGCGGTGGCCATGCAGGCACCGAGGCCGCGCTGGCCGCCGCGCGCATGGGCAGTAAAACGCTGCTGCTGACCCACAACATCGAGACGCTGGGGCAGATGAGCTGCAACCCCAGCATTGGTGGCATCGGCAAGGGCCACCTGGTGAAAGAGGTGGATGCGCTGGGTGGCGCCATGGCCCTGGCCACGGACGAGGGCGGTATTCAGTTCCGCATTCTCAACAGCTCCAAGGGCCCTGCGGTGCGCGCCACGCGCGCCCAGGCCGACCGCATTCTGTACAAGGCCGCCATCCGCCGCATGCTGGAGAACCAGCCCAACCTGTGGCTGTTCCAGCAGGCGGTGGACGACCTGATGGTGGAGGGCGACCGCGTGGTGGGCGCCGTGACGCAGGTGGGCATCCGCTTCCGCAGCCGCACCGTGGTGCTCACGGCGGGCACCTTTCTGGACGGCAAGATCCATGTGGGCCTGAACAACTACGCGGCCGGCCGGGCAGGGGACCCGCCGGCGGTGTCGCTGTCGGCGCGCCTCAAGGAGCTGAAGCTGCCGCAGGGCCGCCTCAAGACCGGCACGCCGCCCCGCATCGACGGGCGCAGCATCGACTTCTCGAAGTGCACCGAGCAGCCTGGAGACGGCATGCCCGGCGGCGTGAACGAGGGCACGGTGCCCGTTTTCAGTTTCATGGGTAGTGCCGCCATGCACCCGAAGCAGGTGCCCTGCTGGGTCACCCACACCAACGAGCGCACGCACGAGATCATCCGCAGCGGCTTTGACCGCAGCCCCATGTTCACCGGCAAGATCGAGGGCGTGGGCCCGCGCTACTGCCCGAGTGTGGAAGACAAGATCAACCGCTTTGCTGACAAGGACAGCCACCAGATCTTCCTGGAGCCCGAAGGCCTGACCACGCACGAGTTCTACCCCAACGGCATCAGCACCAGCCTGCCGTTCGACATCCAGTATGCGCTGGTGCGCAGCATGCCTGGGCTGGAGAACGCGCACATCCTGCGCCCCGGCTATGCCATTGAGTACGACTACTTCGACCCGCGCTCGCTCAAGAGCAGCTTCGAGACCCGCCAGATCCAGGGCTTGTTCTTTGCTGGGCAGATCAACGGCACCACGGGCTACGAAGAGGCGGCAGCCCAGGGCTTGTTTGCGGGCATCAACGCTGCGCTGCAGTGCCGGGGGGAAGTCGCCTGGCTGCCCGGCCGCGATGAAGCCTACCTGGGCGTGCTGGTAGACGACCTGATCACCAAGGGAGTGACCGAGCCCTACCGCATGTTCACCAGCCGGGCCGAGTTCCGCCTGCAGCTGCGCGAGGACAACGCGGACATGCGCCTGACCGAAGCGGGCCGCAAGATGGGCTTGGTGGACGACGCGCGCTGGGATGCGTTCAGCCGCAAACGCGATGCGGTTTCACGTGAAACAGAACGCCTGAAGGCCACCTGGGTGAACCCCCGCAACCTGCCTGCCGCCGAATCGGAGCGGGTGTTGGGCAAGAGCATCGAGCACGAATACAACCTGTTCGAGCTGCTGCGCCGCCCGGATGTGAGCTACGCCAACCTGATGTCCATGGATGATGGCAAGTACGCATCTGCCGATGTTTCACGTGAAACCCTGGGTGACCTGAGTGACCCGGTGGTGGAGCAGGTGGAGATTGCCGCCAAGTACGCAGGCTACATTGACCGCCAGAAGGGCGAGGTGGAGCGCGCTGCGCATTTCGAAAAACTGCGCCTTCCACCCGATCTGGACTACATGCAGGTCACGGCCTTGAGCATCGAGGCACGTCAGGTGCTCAGTCGCCACCGGCCCGAAACGCTGGGCCATGCCTCCCGCATCACGGGCATTACGCCTGCGTCGATCTCGCTGCTGATGGTGCATTTGAAAAAGGGTGGGTTCAAGGAGTTCTCCGTGGCACCCGCCATGCCATCCAAGGCAGAAGGCGAAGTGGCAGCATGATGATGGCCGTGAGCAATGACAGCTTGCGTCAGCAATTGCAGGCTGGTGCAGAGGCTTTGTCCTTGGGTTTGACCGATGCCCAGATCACGCAGTTGATGGACTTCCTGGCGCTGCTGCAAAAGTGGAACAAGGTCTACAACCTGACTGCTGTGCGTGACCCGCAGGAGATGATGACGCACCACCTGCTGGACAGTCTGGCCGCCGTGGCGCCGCTGCGGCGGCATGTCGCGGGCCTGCAGCAGGGTGGGCTGGCGGCGGTGAAGCTGCTGGATGTCGGATCGGGCGGCGGCCTGCCCGGTGTGGTGTTTGCCATCTGCTGCCCTGATGTGGATGTGAGCTGCGTGGACACCGTGGGCAAGAAGGCGGCCTTCATCCAGCAGGCAGCAGTGGCGCTCAAGCTGCGCAACCTGCACGGCGTGCATGCACGGGTCGAGACGCTGAGCACGCCGTTCGATGTCATCAGCTGCCGCGCGTTTGCCTCGTTGCCAGACTTCGTGACATGGTCGCGCAGCGCACTGGCAGTGCCCCACGGCGCGTGGCTGGCTATGAAGGGCAAACACCCCCATGAGGAAATCGCTGCGCTACCTGGAGATGTGGCGGTGTTTCACGTGGAACAGCTCACGGTGCCGGGCCTGGACGCGGAGCGCTGCATCATTTGGATGAAGCCCGCCTGATCTCGGGGCGCTGACTTTTCGGCGGGTGGGGCAGGGGGCTCGCGTAAACTCGGCTCCTCACCCGGGTGCATCTTTCGGTCGCACCCTCCCCGCGCACCAGGAGAAACCATGTTCGGCATCGCAGACTACGGCGCCTTTGTCGCCGCCATCGTGTTGTTCCTGCTTATTCCGGGCCCTGGCAATCTGGCGCTCATCACCTCCACCAGCAAGGGCGGTATTCGCGGCGGCCTAGCGGCCACCATGGGCGTGATTGCGGGCGACCAGGTGCTGATGTGGGCGGCAGTGGCTGGTGTGGCTGCGTTGCTCGCCACCTACCCCACGGCCTTCCACGCGGTGCAGTGGCTGGGGGCCGCCTACCTGGCGTGGCTGGGTTTCAAGATGGTCACGGCCAAACCCGGCGCACTACCCATCCTCAACATCCAGCCGCGCCACTATTTCAAGCAGGCCGGGCTCATCACCTTGCTCAACCCCAAGGCCATCGTGTTCTACATGGCGTTTTTTCCGCTGTTTGTGGACCCGGCCCGGCATCAGGGGCTGCTGACTTTTGGTGTGATGGCGGCCACGGTCGCGGTGCTGACGTTTGTCTACGGGCTGGTCGCCGTGCTGCTCACGCACCACCTGGCCGAGCGCATGCGCGCCAACCCGCGCATCGGCCGCGTGCTGGAGAAAGTGGCGGGCGTCTTTCTGATCGGCTTTGGCATCAAGCTGGCCATCTCCAAATAAAACAACAACGACAACAACACGGACTGCAACACCCACATGGCCAAAATCTTTTGCGTTGCCAACCAGAAGGGTGGCGTTGGCAAGACCACCACCACCGTCAACCTCGCCGCCGGGCTGGCCAAGATCGGCCAGCGTGTGCTGATGGTGGACCTGGACCCGCAGGGCAACGCCACCATGGGCTCGGGCGTGGACAAGCGCAGCCTCGACCTCACGGTGTACGACGTGCTGCTCGAATCCGCCTCGGTCAAAGAGGCGGCCGTGCTGTCGGAAAAATGTGGCTACTGGGTGCTGGGCGCCAACCGCGAACTGGCGGGTGCCGAGGTGGAGCTGGTGGCGCTGGAGCACCGCGAAAAGCGCCTGAAGGCCGCCCTGGCCGAGGCCGATTCCGACTACGACTTTGTGCTCATTGACTGCCCGCCGTCACTCTCCATGCTCACCCTCAACGGCCTGTGCAGCGCACACGGCGTGATCGTGCCCATGCAGTGCGAATACTTTGCGCTGGAAGGCCTGACCGACCTGGTCAACACCATCAAGCAGGTGCACGCCAACCTCAATACCGACCTGCAGATCATCGGCCTGCTGCGCGTGATGTTCGACCCGCGCATCACGCTGCAACAGCAGGTCAGCGACCAGCTCAAGGGCCACTTTGGCGACAAGGTGTTCAACAGCGTGATCCCGCGCAACGTGCGCCTGGCTGAGGCGCCCAGCTACGGGCTGCCCGGTGTGGTGTTTGACCCGGCCGCCAAGGGCAGCCAGGCCTTTGTGGAGTTTGCGCAGGAGATGGTCGAGCGGGTGCACACCATGCCTGCAGCAGCCTCTTCCATGACAAAAATGGCCGCAGGCGCATGAGGAATATGCGCTGGTAGCTACCAAATTAATAGTAATGAAGGCATCCAACATCCTTCTGCTGCCCGGCTGGCAGAACTCTGGCCCCGACCACTGGCAAAGCCGCTGGGAGGCTGCGCACGGCTACCAGCGTGTGGAGCAGCACGACTGGATGCGTCCGCTGCGCGGCGACTGGTCGGCCCGCCTGGAAGAAACTGTGGCCGATGCCGAGGGCCCCGTGCTGCTGGCGGCGCACAGCCTCGGTTGCATCCTCACCGCCTGGTGGGCGGCGCACACCCGCCACGCTGCCAAGGTGCGCGGCGCGCTGCTGGTGGCGCCGGGCGATGTGGAGCGGCCCGACCTGGCTGCGCAGATCCACGGCTGGGCGCCCATTGCGCGCCAGCCGCTGCCGTTTCCGGCCGTGCTGGTGGGCAGCCGCAACGACCCGTACTGCAGCTTCGAGCGCGCCGAAGGGCTGGCCCAGGCCTGGAGTGCGCGGTTTGTGGACTATGGCGAGCGCGGGCACATCAATGCCGAATCCGGGCTGGGCGACTGGGACGAGGGGCGCGGCTGGCTGATGCAGCTCGCCACCCCGGTATGAACCGATGGGCCTTTTGGCGCAAGCGCCCGGATACGGCGGGTGCTGCACAGAGCCAATCACCCACGATGGCGCAGCGTCCTGTGGCGCTCTACTGGCCGCTCGATGCGCTGCAAGTGGTGTTGGCCTGGCTGCTGCCCAGCGGGGCGGTGGTGGTGGGCGCGCTGGGGCAGTTCATGCTGGCCCTGGTGCTGCTGGCCCTCGGGTTCGGTGTGTGGCTGCGCCTGTGGCGCAGTCGCAAGCGACGCCGCGTGGCGAGCCGCTCTGCGCGTTGATGTTTTGAACCCTTGTTGCCGACCCATGACCAAGATCAGCCTGCCCGCCATTGCCGACCAACTGCCCCGCGCCTGGAACTCCACGGTGGTGGGCCAGGCTGCGGGCGCCAACGTCAAGGTGCTGCGCATGGACGACGCGGCCTATCCCGACGAATCGCACGACTTTGACGAAGCGCTGTTGGTGCTGGACGGCTGCATGCGCCTCGCCCTGCAAGGGCAGGTCACCGAGGTGAACGCGGGCGAGGTGTTCATCGTGCCCGCTGGCGTGCCCCACGCCGTGGCGCCCGGCAGCCACGGCACGCTGGTCATCATCGACCGCTGATTCTTCCCCCCTTTCCCTTTTTCCTTTCGCGAGACGCATTTCATGGTCACCAAAAAACCCAAGGGCCTCGGCCGAGGCCTGGAAGCCCTGCTGGGCCCCAAGGTCGAAGACAAAGTGGAGCAGGCCCAGGCCGCCGAAGCGGGCCTGCCCAGCAGCCTGCCGCTCTCCGAGCTGGTGCCGGGTGTGTACCAGCCGCGCACGCGCATGGACGAGGGCGCGCTGTACGAGCTGGCCGAGTCCATCAAGGTCCAGGGCGTCATGCAGCCGATTCTTGTTCGTCGCCTGAGCGACGAACAAGCTCGGCTGCGCCGGCAGGAACGAGCATCGCAGGGGCCCTCCCCTGCGATGGGCGCCCTCAGCAAAGAGGGTGCGTTGTACGAAATCATTGCGGGCGAGCGGCGTTTTCGGGCCTCCCGCCTGGCGGGCCTGGCCGAGGTGCCGGTGCTGGTGCGCGATGTACCGGACGAGTCGGCCGCCGCCATGGCGCTCATCGAAAACATCCAGCGCGAAGACCTCAACCCGCTGGAAGAAGCCCAGGGCCTGCAGCGCCTGGTCAAGGAGTTTGGCCTGACGCACGAGCTGGCTGCCCAGGCCGTGGGCCGCTCGCGCAGCGCCGCCAGCAACCTGCTGCGCCTGTTGAATCTGGCCGAGCCTGTGCAGACCATGCTGATGGCGGGCGACATCGACATGGGCCATGCGCGTGCACTGCTGTCGCTGGACCGCGCCGCGCAGATCACGGCGGGTAACCAGATCGCGGCCAAGAAGCTGTCGGTGCGCGAGGCCGAGGCCCTGGTCAAAAAGATCGGCGCCGAGTTCAGCCTGGTGCCGCAAAAGCCCCAGAAGGAAAAGTCGCGCGACCTCAAGCGTGTGGAAGAAGAACTGTCGGACCTGCTCATGGCCGAGGTCGAAGTGCGCGTCAAGAAACGCGTCAAGCGCAACGGCCGGGTGGAGGACATGGGCGAGCTGGCGATCCAGTTCGGGTCGCTGGAGGCTTTGAACGGCCTGATCGACCGCCTGCGCGGCTGACCCTCTCATCGCTCCGGGGCGCGGCGTTGTTGCCGCGCAAGATGGCGTGAAATAGCGCACACAAACGGTTTCCACAAGTAACTTGCAGGGGCAAAATGCGTCCTTGCGGGGCCTACACTGCGCTGCGTTCAACACACCCGGGTTGACCGCAAGGCCTCTTCACAGGGCGGCGACGACGCTGCTTTGCGGCCCATGATGGTTTGCCGGGTGATCCACGTATCTCCTGGAGCAGACCTCATGACGACCCCTTTGCGCTATCTGACCCCCGCCTGCCTGGCCGCCGGCCTGTGCATTGCCAGCCTGGGCGCCCAGGCCCAAAACACCAAGGCCCCCAAGGTGCAGCTGTGGATGGACCTGTCCACCGGCACCATGGCCGGCATGCCCGAGATGGACAGCCTGCCCGGTGGCGGCGGCATGCTGGGCGGCCTCATGGGGGGCATGGGCGGCGGCGCTGCGCCGGGCATGGGGGGCGGCAGCAACACGTCGTATGGCAACGCCCGCGCCATGTCCATCATGCCGCCGCGTGTCATCGATATCGCCTTGCACAACACGCTGCGCCCCGGCGTCGAAGCCAGCCAGTCCATCCCGCCCGGCATGCGCATGGGCGAGTCCCTGCCGCTGATTCCCCCGCGCGCCCAGCCCACCCAGACCGAGCCGGGCGAGGTGCCGCGTGAGTACCAGCAACAGCAGCCCAAGGGCCGCATCCTGCTGTACTGGGGCTGTGGCGCCACGGTGCGCGCGGGCCAGCCCCGTGTCATCGACCTGGCGCGTGCCAAGCCCTCCGACTACGCCCAGGCCTTCGCGGGCCGTGCCGTGCCCGACCGGGGGCCGCGCGTGGGCCCGGCCTATGCGCTGTACCCCAACGAACGCAACCAGGTGAGCCTGTCGCGGGACAGCTCGGTGGTGGGCGAGCACCAGGTGCGTGGCGACGGCGTGCCTGCCTCCATGAAATTCACGTTGGGCGCGGCGCAGGACCTGATGCCCGCCATCGACCTGCGCACCACAGGCAAGCCGCAGGACAGCATGGGAACCAGCTGGCAGCCCGTGCGCAATGCGCGCGCCTATTACCTGCACGCCATGTCGCAAAGCGGGGACGACCTCATCATGTGGTCCAGCGCCGAGACGCCAGACACGGGCATGGGCCTGTTCGACTACCTCTCCCCTGCCACCATTGACCGCTGGCTCAAGGAGCGCGTGCTGCTGCAGCCCGAGACCACGCAATGCGCGATCCCCCAAGGCATCTTTGCAGGCGGCGGGCGCGATGCCACGCCCATGTTGCGCATGATGGCCTACGGTGGCGAGAGCCACATCGTGTACCCACCCCGCCCGACCGACCCCAAGGCCGCGTGGGAGCCTGAATGGGCGGTGCGCGTGCGTGTGAAGTCGCATACCATGGCCATGCTGGGCGAAGAGATGCAGGGACGCCGTGGTGGCATGGGCGCGGCACCCGGCGCACCGTCGGGTGGTACAGGCGCTTACTCCAGCGGCATGGGCGGTGCACCCGCAGGCCAGCCGCCTGCTGGTGATGACGGTGGCACGGATGCTGGCAACGTGGTCAACCCCGTCAATCTGCTGCGCGGTATTTTTGGCCGCTGAGAACTGAACCATGCTGGCTCTTCGCATGCCCTGGCCCCTGCCCGCGCTGGCGGCGTGGGCGTGCGCGTGGCTGATCTTTGTGGCGCTGCAGCGTGCGGTTTCTCCAGTGGCCGCCTTGCTGGTCGCTTGCCTGCTCGGCACAGCCGCCAGCGTGCTGGGCGACAGCTGGTGGCGGCGCGGGCTGATTGCCGCCGGGTTCCCGTTGTCGCTGGCGCTGCTGGGGGCGGCCAGCCTGCCCACCTGGGCGTGGCTGGTGCCGCTGTCGTTGTTGTTGCTGGTCTACCCGCTCAATGCGTGGCGCGATGCGCCCCTGTTTCCCACCCCGCGCCATGCGCTGCAGTCTCTGGCCGTGCAGGCACCGCTGCCTTTGGGTGCGCGCGTGCTCGATGCGGGCTGTGGCTTGGGCGATGGGCTCAAGGCCCTGCGCCATGCCTACCCCGCAGCCCAGCTCGACGGGCTGGAGTGGAGCTGGCCGCTGCGCCTGCTGTGTGCCTTGCGCTGCCCCTGGGCCCAAGTGCGGCGTGCCGACATGTGGAAGGCCGACTGGAGCGCTTACCAGATGGTGTACCTGTTCCAGCGGCCCGAGAGCATGGCCCGCGCAGCCGCCAAGGCCCAGGCCGAGCTGGCCCCCGGTGCATGGCTGGTGAGCCTGGAGTTTGCGGTGCCTGGCTGGCTGCCCAGCGCCCAGCTGCGTGCGCCCGGCGGGCGGGTGGTGTGGCTGTACCGCATGCCGCGCCAGCAGCAGGAGGGATGACATGCATGCCATGCACTCCATGCGCCAGTGTTTGTGTCCGTCTGTGTCGCGGGCCCCACACGGTTACAGAAAAGATACAAGCTTTTGCTACATTGCGCGGCTGGCTACAACCCCATACATAACAACCAAGAAACTCACAGCCAGAGGGGGCCGCACACAGCAAGTATCCGCGCCGGGAGGGGGCGCACGGGCTGCCAGCACCCGCCTTGACCGGACTTCCACCACGCATGCCGTATTCACAGCACCCTCCCTCTGGCGGGGTGTTGTACGGCTGCGCGTGGTAAGCGCGGGGTGTTTCTGGTGAGCAACTGACCGATCTGCAAGGAGCATCCATGACCGCCCACCCATCCCGTTTCCGCCCGCGCCTGCTGTGGGCACTGGCGCTGAGTGCTGCCCTTACCGGCTGTGCCACGATGCAAAGCCACGACAAGGTGGCCACCGACATGCAGACCGCCGGGCGCGGTGGCGGCATCCCCGCCGCGCTGGCCAGCCTGGAGAGCACGGCCAAGACCGAAGAAGAAAAAACGGCGCTGCTCTACAACATGGAACGCGGCGAGCTGCTGCGCATGGACCGCCGTTACCCCGACAGCACCAACGCCTTCCTGCTGGCCGACAACAAGGTCAAGGAATGGGAAGAAACCGCCAAGACCAACCCCTCCAAGCTGATGGGCACCGTGGGCGCTGCGCTGATCAGCGAACGCCTGAAGGTCTACGAAGGCCAGGACTACGAAAAAGTGTGGGTGACCACGCGCCTGGCGCTCAACCGCATGGCCGTGGGCGATTTTGAAAACGCCCGCGTGGACATCAAGCGCACGCACGAGCGCGAAGCCATCATTGCCGAGTTCCGCGCCAAGGAAACCCTGGCCGCCGAAGAAGAAGCCAAGTCCAAGGGCGCCACATCGGGTGGCAAGGAGCTGAATGGCTACCCTGTCGAGACCCTCAACGACCCCGAGGTGCTGGCGCTCAAGAACGGCTACTCCAACGCCCTGAGCCACTATCTGGCAGGCTTCCTGTACGAAATGCTCAACGAGCCCGGCCTGGCAGCGCCCGGCTACCGCAAGGCCATCGAGCTCAAGCCCGACACCCCCGTGCTCGAAGAAGGCCTGCGCGGCCTGGACAACCGCACCGGCTTCACCTGGAAGCGCCGCCAGCGCATGACCGACGTGCTCTTCATCGTCGAAGCCGGTGACGCGCCTGCACGCAAGCCCAAGGCCTTCACCATCCCTGTGCCCACCGGCCGTGGCCTGGTCACCGCCAGCATTTCGTACCCCGTGATCGAACCCTCCAAGGACGCGCCCCTGACGGTGGTCTCGGCCGCTGGCACCGACCTCAAGCTCGAAAAAGTGGTCGACGTGAACGTGATGGCCCGCCGTGCCCTCAAGGACGAAATGCCGGGCATGGTGCTGCGTGGTTTCACCCGCGCCGTGGCCAAGGGCGTGCTGCAGAACGAGCTGCAAAAGCGTGGCGGTCTGATCGGCGGCATCATCGGTGCCGCAGCCTCGGTGGCCACCGAGCAGGCCGACGACCGCCTGTGGCGCATGCTGCCCGGCCGCGTGTATGTGGCCCGTGGCTACCTGCCCCCTGGCGAGCACACCGTCACCATCAATGGCCGCCAGTTGCCTCAGCCGATCAAGATCGACGGCCAGTACGCTCTGGTGCCCCTGCGCATGTACGACAACAGCGTGCTGATCGGCGACGTGGCCATGCTGGGCCAGCTGCCCACGGTAGCGGCCGCACCCCAGCCGGCTCCTGCCGCAGCAGCGGCCCCCGCAGCCCCGGTGCGCACCACCAACAACAACCGCGCCCGCACCGTGCCCTCGTCCACCGTCAAGCCCACGGCCGCCCAGCCTGCAGCGGCTGCCAAGAACTGACCCCTGTTTCTGACCCCATTCAAGGAGCCTCTGGCATGAGAACCCGTTTTGTCCCCGCCGCGATCCCTGCAGTGCTGTGCGCGGCCCTGATGACCCTGGCTGGCAACGCCAGCGCCCAGTTGCATGACCCCGCCACGCCGCTGGCCGTGGCGGCCAAGGTGGCGCTGCGCGGCGAGGCCAACAGCATCGCCGTGCGCGAGATGCGCATCGTGCGCAAGAACGACATCCTGGTGGTGCAGGCCGACATGGCCAACATGGGCCGCACCGACCGCACTGTGTTCTACCGCTTCAAGTGGCTGGACAACGTGGGCAACCAGGTGGGCGATGGCGAGTCCTGGAAGCAGATGAGCGTGCTGGGCCTGGGCCAGCAGACCGTCAAGAGCGTGGCGCCCACCAGCGCTGCCGTGGACCTGCGCCTGGAAATGAATGTGGAGCCGCGCTGATCGCGCCGCGCCAATCCCTGTTTGAGTGAGGAGTAAACCAACATGAACACCAAGAACCGCATCCAGCGCAGCGCGCTGATCCTGGCCTTTGCGGCCAGCACCCTGGCCCTGTCGGCCTGCCAGAACCTGTCGTCCCCCACCGTGCGTTTTGACCGCCAGGTCAACTACGGCGACGCCAAGGCCGTCGAGCTGGTGACCAACGAGTTCGGTTCCACCGACCTGCAGATGATTGCCGAGAAGATGACCGGCGGTTTGCTCGAAACCGGCATCTTCCAGGGCCGCCCCACGGTGACGATCTCCACCGTGAAGAACAAGACCAGCGAGTACATCGACACCACCAACGTGATGAACTCCATCCAGACCGCGTTGGTCAAGTCCGGCAAGGTGCGTTTTGTGCGCTCCATCAACGAGATGCAGGCCGGTGTGGACGAGCTGCAGCGCCAGAACCAGAGCGGCCTGTACAAGCAGGGCACCACCGCCAAGGTCGGTCAGATGACCGCCGCCAAGTACAGCATGGAAGGTGAGCTGACCAGCATCGTCAAGCAGAACAACAGCACCAAGGACGTGTACTACAAGTTCACGCTGAAGCTGTTTGATGTGCAGGAAGGCACGATCGAATGGCAGGACGAAAAGGAAATCAGAAAGACCAGCAAGCGCTGATCTGCCCCAAGGAGCACACCATGCAACGCAGAATCACCCTCCACACGGCCCTGGCCGTGATCGCGGCCACCACGCTGGCCTGGGGCACGGGCGCGCAGGCGCAGCAGCCCGGCGCCGCGCCCAAGATCGCCGTGACCGACCTGGCCTATGCCCAGCGCGTGTCCGAATACTTCATGGCCGGCACCTACCAGCGCAGCAGCCAGATGAGCGCCCAAGGCAGCCAGGGCGGTAGCCACAGCCACGGCATGTACGGCGGCGGGGGCTCGTACTCGGGCCAGCAGTCCATGCAGGCGTCCGAGCAGGCCAGCGGCACCTACGTGGCCGGGCGCTACAGCTACATCGAGCAGCGCGAGCTGGGCGGCTACACCAACGACATCAAGGGCGCCATCCTGCAGGGCACGTACTTCCGCCTCGTGCAGGGCAAGGGCTTTGACGCTGGCAAGCCCCAGCCCAGCAAGGCCGAGCAGGTGCTCAACCAGGTGCAGGGCGGCAAGATGGCCACGCCCCAGGCACAGCCCCAGGTCAACGACGTGATCACCCGCATCAAGAAGGGCGAGTTCAACGGCGCCGACTATGTGCTGTTCGGCGTGGTCTCCAGCATCGAGTTCACCGATGCGCTCTCGCCCCTGCAGGGCACCACCAGCGCCACGCGCCAGTACGGCCTGCAGCTGCTGGCCGACTTCTCGCTCATCAACACCAAGACGTACGAGATCAAGGCTGCGTTCTCCGCCCAGGGCGAGGGCAACGACACCAAGATCCTGTCGATCCGTGGCGACATCGCGCCTCCCAACCGGGCCAAGGTGATGCGTGAAACCTCGCTGTCGCTGGCGCAGGACGTGTACCAGCAGCTCGCCATTCAACTGGGCTACACCGACGCCAACCTGGCGCGCGGCGTGCGCCCGCCCGTGGTGTACCAGCAGGGCGGCCAGTCCATGCCCGTGCCGCAACCCCAGCAGCCTGAGCAGGTGCTGATCCTCAAGTAAGCCGCAGTGCATGCCACCCACCGTGCGAGGTAGGCCATTGCAGACAACGCACCGCTCCCCGGCGACAGCTCCAGCTGCTGCCGTGTGGTGTCCCAAGGCCAGCTCTGTGCTGGCCTTTTTTGCGTCCGCCGCTGTGGCCTTGGTGCTGGGCGGTTGTGTGGTTGCGCGCCCGGTTGCGAATGGCGCGACCGATGCTGCATCAGCGTCACCACTGGGCGCGAACGAGCCAGCGCCTGTGGAGGGCGCAGGGTTTGCGCTGCGGAGCCTGCCCGGAGTCGGCGACTCCGTGCTCCAGGCCCTGCGGCGCGAGGAACGTGCGGCGCCGCTGCGCTACCGCGTGATCGTTGTCCCCGGCTCGGGCTGCGCAGGCATGGGGCCGATCGCGGACCGCTACTTTGCGGGCCTGCTGCACGCCCAGGTGCTGGTGCTGCACAAGCCTGGGGTGGACCCTCAGGCGCGTACAGCCCCCGCCGATTGCCCGCACCTTTTTGTGTGGCGGGACAGGCATTCCACCTGGCTGGCACACGCGCGTGTGGCCTTGCGCGCCGACGCGGCCTTGCGCCAGGGGCAACCCGTGGTGCCGCAGCTGCTCGTGGGCATCTCGGAGGGGGCAGAGCTGTTGCCGGAGCTCGCCGCTGAAGTGCCGCACCTGGCGGGCCTGGTGCTCATCGGCGCCAGCGGCCTGGACCCGCAAGAGTCCGGCGCGCTGCAGGCACACCGCCTGGGCGCGGAGGCCGACTGGACCGCGCTGTCGCGGATCGTGGCGGGCGCGCCACCCGACACCGTGGTGGTGCAGGGGCGCAGCCTCGGCTACTGGCGCGACTTGTGGAACTGGCCGTTGACCTTGCCACTGCTGCGAGGCCCCTGGCCCCTGTTGCAGGTGTGGGGCGCCGACGATGCGCTGGTGCCCGCCGTTGCCTACACGCGTTTTGCGGAATTGGCGGCCTTGCGCACCGCGCCCTACTGTGCACAACGCATCGAGGGTGCTGATCACGGTCTGCAGCGTGCCGCCGCACGGGTGGACGGCGTGCAGCAAGTGTGGGCCTGGACCGAACAATGGGCTCGTCAACCAGCCGCCGGACTGTGTGCGCCGCTGCAACTGCTGCGAGAGCAGCAGCAGGCTCCTAGCGCGGCCGGTACATCTTGAACAATTGCTCTGGCCCCACTGTGAAATAGTCCGCCGGGCCACCGCCCCGCAGGATGTGCCCCGCGTTCGCGGTGTCGTACACGCCGTCCTTCAGCAACGCCTGGTCGATGTGCACGGCCACCACTTCGCCCAGCACCAGCCAGGTGTCCACCTGGGCACCGTCCACGCCGTGCAGCTGCAGGATCTGCGTGCTGCGGCATTCAAAGGTGACCGGGCTTTCGGCCACGCGCGGCGGGCTTACGCGGGTGGAGGGCAGGGGGGTGAGGCCCGTCAGGGCGAACTCGCTCACATCGGGCGGTACGGCGGCGCAGCTCTGGTTCATCACTTCGGCCAGGTCGCGCGTGGCCAGGTTCCACACGAATTCGCCCGTGGCCTCTACGTTGCGTACCGTGTCCTTGTAGCCAATGCTGGCAAATCCCACGATGGGTGGCACGTAGTTGAAGGCGTTGAAAAAGCTGTAGGGCGCCAGGTTGGTCGCGCCTGTGGCGCTCTGGGTCGAGATCCAGCCGATGGGGCGTGGCCCGACGATGGCGTTGAACGGGTCGTGCGGCAGGCCATGGCCCAGGCGGGGTTCGTAGCTGTGGAAGGTGCGTGGGGGCTGTGGAGTGGTCATGGGGCTCGGCATCGTAGGGCGAACAAGCCCTTACCTTAGCGGCAGACGCGGCGCGCTGCAGTCATCAGGATATCTGCATGCTCACTATTTGATAGCTGCTCAGGCATATTGTTCTAACGCTCAGGGGAGATTGGAGCACTGGAGCTTTAATCCGTAGCTCAGCGGCGCTGGTCAGGGGCGGCGCAGATGCCGGGGGTTGCGCGTGGCGGCGCGGCACAGACCATGCGCAGCCGGGCAGAGAACGTGCCCTGGCCGATGCCGGAGCTCGACGCTTCCAGCCACGGCACTTGCTGGCGCACGCGCTCCAGCGCCGCGCGGGCCTCTGCCTCGCTGCCACGCCCCTCCAGCTCGACCAGCTTGCCGTCATGCAGGGCCAGCCGCGTCAGCGTCACGTCGTTGCCCAGCACCGGGCGCAGTGCGTCTTCCACCTGCTGTGCTGTGTAGGCGCTGCCCGGCGCTGCAAGGCATACGCTGCGGTCCCCCGGCGCCGCGCACAGAAAGGTGACGAGCACGCGGTAGGCCACCTGATCGGCCTCGCGGCGGACCCAGGCCACCTGCGGGTTGCGGACTTCGCCCGAGCGCTGCAGCGCCTGCACCCACTGGCGCACGGTCGCGTCATCGGGGGCGCGGCCTTCCAGCGCAGCGCCGTCCTTCCACAGGTCGATCTTGCCCAGGGTCACGCCGCTGGGCAGCAGCGGTTGCAGCACATCGCTGACCCGCTGGCGCGGTGAGACGGGCTCACCGCTTGCAGCCTGCGCGCCCGGGGGCGGTGGAGAGCCAGGGTCCGGCGCTGGCAGCGCCGGCCGGGGGCCCGCTGGGCCCATCACGTCCAGTTGCAGGGCGCGGGTTTCATCGCGCAGGGCGCTGGTCAGGGGCATGGGGTTCACGCGGCCCGCAGGCACTTTCAGCGCGCTGACGGGGCCATCGATCCAGATCGGGTACTCCAATGCGATCTGGCCCGGCGCGCTTGCCGGCTGGTAGTAGCCGGCATCTGTGTCTGCGCCAATGCGAATGGAGAACCGTGCCCGGGTGGTAGTGGTTGACACGCGCGCGTGGCGCGCATCCATGTCTTGGAACAGCAGCGCTGTGCTGCTTTGCGCGCTGGCTAGTTGCAGCCACTGAACCTGGCCCGTGCCGCCCGCCACGACCGATGCGTTCGAGCTCACGCTCAGCAGGCCCAGGCGCACCCCATGGAACCACAGCTTCATGCCGTGGCTGGGGTTCAGGCTGATTCGCAACGCCGGCAGGTCCACCTGGTCGAACAGCACCTTCAGGTGGTCGCCGCGCAGCAGCAGTTCGTGGGCTGTGGCCAGCTGCAGCGTGAAGCACACAGCAGCGTTGTCAGCGCCCACGCGCGGGATGGTTGAAGCGCCTTGTGCAGCGCTGATCGTCACGTCGTACAGCCTGGGCCGGTTGCCGCCCTGGCGGTCCGCGCCGTAGGTGGTGTCGGCCACCTGGAACGTCCCCCGCCCAAGGAACAGCCGGTTCTCCGCGCCCGACACCACGCGCACCGTGCAGTCGTTAGCGATGATGTGCACATGCCGCAGATTCCCCAGCCGACCTGTGCCCGGGTTCCAGGGGCGCTCGCGGGCGTCACGCAACAGGTTGGCGCGCTCGATCAGCGTGTCGGGTGTGACGTCCAGCGGCGCGGCGTGGGCCACCACCATGGTGGCGCACGCCAGCGCTGCCCACATCAGGGAAGGAAGAATGCGCGGAGCGCGAAAGAGGGTCATGGAGTCCGCATGGTACTGACACCCCGCGCTCACCTCCATCACGCCGGTACCGGCTGCTGCTGCCCCAGAAAACGCCCCGGCGGCTGCCCCACCGACTTGCGCACCATGGCGCTGAAGGCACTGGGGCTGTAGCCCAGCTCGGCGGCGATCTGCCCCATCGGCATGCGCCCGGCGGCCAGCGATACGGCCTTGGCCAGGATCACCTGCTGCCGCCACTGCGTGAAGGTGCTGCCCAGTTCGGAGCGGAACAGGCGCGCCACGGTGCGGGGGCTGGCGCCGGTGTCCTGGGCCCAGTCGGCCAGGGTGTCGTGGCGCGTGGGGTCGGCCAGCACGGCTTCGCACAGGTGCCGCAGGCGCTTGTCCTGCGGCAGGTCCACGCCCAGCTTCACGGCGGCGGCGCGGGCCAGTTCGTCGCGCACCAGGGCGCTCAAATGCTGCTCGCGCCGCAGGTCGGCGGGGCTGATCGCGGCGCCGCCATCGGGCGTGGTGGGCATCTCGCGCACCAGGGCGCGCAGCAGGTCGGACACCTCCAGCACGCGGCACTGGCGCCAGGCGTCTTCGTGGTCGCGCGGCACGCCGGGCCCGCAGCGGCCGCGGGGCTGGTGAAAGTACAGCGTGCGCAGGTCGGCGTCTTCCACCATGGTCACGGCATGTTCCACGCCGGGCGGAATCCACAGCGCGCGCGAGGGCGGCACGATGTAGGTGCCGTGGTTCACCGTGAGCCGGATCACGCCCGTGGTCGATATCGCCACCTGCGCCCAGGGGTGGCTGTGGGGCATCACCTGCGTGTCGGCGGCCAGCCAGCGCAGCTTGGCGCGCACCGGGCGGGCGGCGGTGGGCACAAACAGCTCGGGCGTGAGTGAGTCCACGTATGACATGCCGCGCGGCTTGCCGGCGGGCGCACGGGGAACGAGCTGGGCCGCAAAGTGTTCCACCCCCGGTTCGGCGGGCGCTGCGGGTTCGGTGGGCGGGTTTGGCATGTTTGCGATAGAAGTTGTCTGCCTATCGTAAACCTGCCGAGGTCATGCTGCCTAAGATCAAGCCCATGACTGCTTCCACCTCTGGCGCTACCGCCCCCACTGCCAACCCTGTCCCGCTGCGGCAGGACGCCCGCACCATCGGCCTCATCGGTTTGGCCCACGGCAGCTCGCACTTTTTTCACATGCTGCTGCCGCCGCTGTTTCCGTGGCTGATCGGCGAGTTTGGCTTCAGCTATTCCGAGTTGGGCCTGCTGGTGTCGGTGTTTTTTGTGATTTCGGGCGTGGGCCAGGCGCTGTCGGGCTTTCTGGTGGACCGCGTGGGCGCGCGGCCGGTGATGTTTTTTGCGTTGTCCAGTTTTGCCGCCGCAGGCCTGGCGGCGGGCACGGCGCAGGGCTACACAGGCCTGCTGCTGGCGGCAGCGCTGGCCGGGCTGGGCAATGCGCCGTTCCACCCGGTGGACTTCACCATTCTCAACAAGCGCGTATCGCCGCAGCGCCTGGGGCATGGGTTTTCGGTGCACGGCATCAGCGGCAACCTGGGCTGGGCCACCGCGCCCGTGTTCATGGCGGGCATTGCCACGGCCACGGGCTCGTGGCGAACGGCCTGCCTGTGCGGCGGTTTGCTGGCCCTCACGGTGCTGGCCATCATGGTCTGGAACCGTGATGCCATCGATGACCGCAAAGGTAGCTGGGCGCACCAGGCCAAGGGCGGTGCAGCGGCCGCCAAGCCCGAGCACCCCATGGCCTTCCTCAAGCTGCCGTCGGTGTGGCTGTGTTTCTCGTTTTTCTTCTGGAGCACCTGCGCGCTGAGCGCCATCCAGAGTTTTGCCAGCCCGGCGCTGCAGTCCATGTACGGCCTGCCGCTGAGAGTGACGGCCATGGTGGTCACGGGATACATGCTGTGCGGTGCGGCCGGCATGCTGGTGGGCGGCTTCCTGGTGGGGCGTGTGCAGCGGCTGGAGAAGATCATCTCCGTGTGCCTGCTGGGCTCGGCCGCTCTGCTGGTGGTGGTCGCATCGGGGCTGCTGCCGGGCATGGCGGCGCTGGTGGCGGCTTCGGTGGCGGGGCTGGGCACTGGCCTGGCTGGCCCCTCGCGCGACATGCTGATCAAGCGCGCCGCGCCCCCTGGTGCCACGGGCCGCGTGTATGGCACGGTGTACTCGGGGCTGGACCTGGGCTTTTGCCTGGCGGCGCCTGTGTTCGGCGCCATGCTGGACCACGGCATGACGGCGGGCATCTTCTACGGCTCGGCCGTGACCCTGGGCCTGAGCGTGGTGTCGGCGGCACTCGTGGGGGTGGGCGTGGCGGCGCGGGCTGCGCGGCCTGTGCCTGCAGCGGCCTGAAGGGCCCACGGGGCAGGGGATCCACACGGCGCCCAGCACTCCGCGCGGGCCTGTGTTGCAATCGCGGTCGGTGGCGCCGGGACCCTGGTTGGCAGGGTTCGCAACGGCGCCCTTTGTTTTCAACGCAATTCCAGGACATCGCCCATGACGAACCCCATGTACAACGCCAGCGTCCCCGTTTTTCGCCAGATGCTGGGCTCGCTCCAGGACATTCTGGCCAAGACAGAGGCCCATGCCACGGCCCGCAAGATCGAGCCGGACGCCCTGCTGCAGGCCCGCCTGTTTCCCGACATGTTCCCCATGGCCCGCCAGGTGCTGATCGCCTGCGACTTTGCCAAGGGCGTGGCCGCGCGCCTGGCCGGTGTGGAGGTGCCTTCGCTGCCCGACGCCGAGCGCCCCGGTTTTGCTGACCTGAACGAGCGCATCACCACCGTGCTGGCGTTCATCGAAGGCCTGCCGCAGGCCGCGTTTGCCGAGGCTGCCACGCGCCAGATCACCATCCAGCCCGGCACGCCGCGCGAAAAGCAGTTTGTGGGCGAGCACTACCTGCTGCACTACGGCCTGCCCCAGTTTTTCTTCCATGTGAACGCGACCTACGCCATCGCGCGCCACAACGGCGTGGAGCTGGGCAAGCGCGACTACATGGGCAAGTACTGACCGGGTGCCCTGCCCCGCAAATAGTGGCCCAAAGGGCTGGTAGCGCTAGTGAAACATGCCTGAATAGCTATTAAATTTATAGTGTCGGCGAACAGTGCCGGGGGCACCAGAAAATTCCAACGGAGACCTGACCCATGAAGACCCTTTGTGCAACACAACGCACCCTGCCGTGCCTGGTGCTGGCCGGGGTGGCCTGCCTGGTAGCGGCTTGTGCCCCGGTGCCCACGCAGCCTGTGGCCTCTGTGCAGGCCTCTGCGCAGGCCAGTGCGGCGGCAGAGGCTGCGCCCACAGCCACCCCATGTCCCAAGGACCTGGCACCCATTGCCCGCTGCCTGTCGGGCCAGGATTTGGCCGGCGCGTATTACCTGATGGCCCTGCCGCAGCAGTGGAACGGCCACCTGGTGCTGCACGCCCACGGGGGGCCGGCATTGGGCGCGCCCAAGATGGAACGGTCGGTGGAGGACCTGGAGCGCTGGGCCATCATGGTCCGCGCGGGGTATGCCTGGGCGGGCAGCACCTTCCGCCAGGGCGGTGTGGAGGTGCGTGCAGCGGCCGAGGACACCGAGCGCCTGCGGCAGATTTTTGTACGCCACGTGGCCCAGCCGCAGCGCACCATCCTGCACGGCCAGTCCTGGGGCGCCAGCGTGGCGGCCAAGGGGGCCGAGATGTTCCAGACCACGGCGGACGGAAAGCGCCCCTACGACGCCGTGCTGCTCACCAGCGGCGTGCTGGCGGGCGGAACGCGCTCTTACGACTTTCGCACCGACTTGCGCGTGGTCTACCAGTACCTGTGCAACAACCACCCCCGGCCCACCGAGGTGCAGTATCCGCTGAACATCGGCCTGCCTGCTGATGCGGCGATGACGCAGGCCGACCTGGCCGCACGCGTGAACGAATGCCTGGCGCTGAACAAGCCGGTGGCCGAGCGCACGCCCGAGCAGCAGCGCAAAGTCAAAACCATCGTGGATGTGGTCCGCATCCCCGCCAGCTCCATCCAGGGCCACATGAACTGGGCCACCTTCCATTTCCGCGACGTGGTGCAGCACCGCACGGGCGGCGCCAGTCCGTTTGGCAACCGGGGTGTGCAATACCGAGGTTCGCCCGACGATGCCGCGCTGAACGCCGCCGTGCTGCGCTACCGTGCAGACCCTGCCGCCGTTGCCCGCTTTGCGCAGGACACCGACCTGACCGGCCGCATCCCCGTGCCCGTGCTCACCGTGAAAGGCGTGGACGACCCCACGGCCTTTGTCGAGCTGGACGCGGCCTTCCGGGCCACCATGGTGCAAGGCGGCAGCGCGGCGCGCCTGGTGCAGACCTTCACCCAGCACAACACCCACAGCTACCTGAGCGACCCGACCTATCCCACGCTCATGACCGCGCTGCTGCGCTGGGTGGGCCAGGGTGACAAGCCAACGCCCGAAGGCATTGCGCAGCAGTGCGCAGGCATGGAGGCCACGTTCGGCAAGGGCTGCGCCTTCTTGCCCGGCTATGTGCCGGCGTCGTTGAACACCCGCGTGGCCGACCGCCAGCGGCCGTAGGTTGTTTTCTATTGCGGTTCCCGCCGCGCCATGAAAAAAGGCCCCGCTCTGCGGGGCCTTTGTTTTGTGCTGCTGCAGCGCAGGGCCGCAGCATCGGGGGCCGGTATCAGGCAGCCACAGCCTTGAGGGCTTCGTTCAGCGTCTTGCTGGGGCGCATCACGGCGTCCAGCTTGGCCACGTCGGGCAGGTAGTAGCCACCGATGTCGGCGGGTGCACCCTGCACGGCAGCCAGTTCGGCCACGATGGCCTGCTCGTTGTCGGCCAGCTGCTTGGCCAGCGGGGCGAACAGTTGGGCCAGTTCGGCATCGGCCGTTTGCGTGGCCAGCTCTTGCGCCCAGTACAGGGCCAGGTAGAACTGGCTGCCACGGTTATCGAGCTGGCCGGTCTTGGGCGAGGGGTTCTTGTTGTTGTCCAGCAGCTTGCCTGTGGCGGCGTCCAGCGTCTGGGCCAGGATCTTGGCCTTGCCGTTGCCGGTCTTCAGGCCCAGGTCTTCCAGCGACACGGCCAGCGCCAGGAACTCGCCCAGCGAATCCCAGCGCAGGTGGTTTTCTTCCACCAGCTGCTGCACATGCTTGGGGGCCGAGCCGCCGGCACCCGTCTCGTACATGCCGCCACCAGCCATCAGCGGCACGATCGACAGCATCTTGGCAGAGGTGCCCAGTTCCATGATGGGGAACAGGTCGGTCAGGTAGTCGCGCAGGATGTTGCCGGTGGCGCTGATGGTGTCCAGGCCACGGATCACGCGCTCCAACGTGTAGCGCATGGCACGCACCTGGCTCATGATCTGGATGTCCAGGCCGGTGGTGTTGTGCTCGTGCAGGTACATCTTGACCTTGGTGATCAGCTGCGCCTCGTGCGGGCGGTACGAGTCCAGCCAGAACACCACGGGCATGCCAGAGTTGCGGGCGCGGTTCACGGCCAGCTTCACCCAGTCACGGATCGCAGCGTCCTTGACCTGGCACATGCGCCAGATGTCGCCGGCTTCCACGTCCTGGCTCAGCAGCACTTCGCCGGTCGCCAGGTCGGTGATGTTGGCCACGCCGTCTTCGGCGATCTCGAAGGTCTTGTCGTGGCTGCCGTATTCCTCGGCCTGCTGGGCCATCAGGCCCACGTTGGGCACCGTGCCCATGGTCTTGGGGTCGAACGCGCCGTGCCATTTGCAGAAGTTGATGATCTCCTGGTAGATGCGGGCGAAGGTCGACTCGGGCATCACGGCCTTCACGTCCTTCAGGCGGCCGTTGGCGTCCCACATCTTGCCGCCGTTGCGGATCATGGCGGGCATGGACGCGTCCACGATGATGTCGTTGGGCGAGTGGAAGTTGGTGATGCCCTTGGCCGAATCCACCATGGCCAGCTCGGGGCGGTGCTCGTGGCAGGCGTGCAGGTCGCGCTTGATCTCGTCACGCTGGCTTTGTGGCAGGGTCTCGATCTTTGTGTACAGGTCCACCATGCCGTTGTTCACGTTCACGCCCAGCTCTTCAAAGGTCTTGGCGTGTTTCTCGAACGCGTCTTTGTAGAAGATCTTCACGCAGTGGCCGAACACGATGGGGTGCGACACCTTCATCATCGTAGCCTTCACGTGCAGCGAGAACATCACGCCGGTCTTGCGTGCGTCTTCGATTTCCTTTTCATAGAAGGCCAGCAGGGCTTTCTTGCTCATGAACATGCTGTCGATCACTTCGCGGTCGAGAAGGCTGACCTTGGGCTTCAAGATGATGGTCTTGCCGCTCTTGGTGATCAGCTCCATCTTCACGTCACGGGCGCGGTCCAGCGTCATGGACTTTTCGCCGTGATAGAAGTCGCCAGCGTGCATGTGCGAAACGTGCGAGCGCGAGGCCTGGCTCCACTCGGCCATGCTGTGCGGGTTCTTGCGGGCGTATTCCTTCACGGCCTTGGGCGCGCGGCGGTCGGAGTTGCCTTCGCGCAGCACGGGGTTCACGGCCGAGCCGGTGCACTTGTTGTAGCGGGCCTTGATTTCCTTTTCCTTGTCGTCCTTGGGCTGGTCCGGGTAGTCGGGCAGGGCGTAGCCCTTGGCCTGCAGCTCGGCGATGGCAGCTTTCAGCTGCGACACGGATGCGCTGATGTTGGGCAGCTTGATGATGTTGGCATCGGGCTGAAGCGTCTTCTTGCCCAGCTCGGCCAAGTTGTTGGGCACGCGCTGTTCTTCGGTCAGGTAATCGGGGAACTCACCCAGGATGCGCGCTGCCACCGAGATGTCGCTCTCCAGCACGTTGATGCCTGCCGGTGCCGCAAACGTGCGAATGATGGGCAGGAAGGAAGCCGTGGCCAGACGGGGTGCTTCGTCGGTCAGGGTGTAGATGATGGAAGGTTGCTGGGTCGTCATGGCTTGTCTCACGAAACAGAGTAGGTAGATGCCCCCGGCTGCGTCGCAGCGGGGCTAAACGCGGATGCTCTCTCATTCTCCTTGCTCGGGGCTGTCTGCGCCCGCTGTTTTTGCAATCGAATCTCACAATGCAAAATTATCATAAGGTCAGGGCACTTTTTTTCACCAAAAAAGTGGTAATCACCCTGCTGCCTCCCGCAGTTTGACGGCTCGGACGCGTGCACGGCACCCCCTGGCGGGCGCTACGCAAAGCCTGCCGGAACTGCCACCACCCGGCCTGGGGTGACCACGAACCGTGTCCAGTGATAGGGCAGCGTGTGGGGCGCGGTGCCGGTGAAAGCCCCAAAGGCAGGCAGGACCAGTTGCCCGTTGCCCCAGCCAAAACAGGGCGTCCGCAGCGCATCCCGCGCCGGGCCTCTCAGCCGCAACGTGGGGTGCAGATGCCCCGCGAGCACCGTGTGGCCTTCAACCGTCTGCGGGTGGTGGCAGGCCAGCACTGGCACACCGGCGCAAGGCAACCAGGGCTCGTTGACCAGCGCCAGTGCCAGCGCGGCCGGCGGGTCGCCCGCGTGTTGGTCATGGTTGCCGCGCACCAGCGTCATCGCCACATGCGCATGGCGCTGGCGCCAGGGCAGCAGCTGCTGCCACAGCGCATCGGCTGCGCCGCTGCGCGCATGCAGAAAGTCGCCCAGAAACACCAGGTGGTCGGCCTCCGTGGCGGCCAGCACCGCATCCAGCCGTTCAAGGTTGTCGGCCGTGGTGCCGTGCGGCACGGGCTGGCCCGCGCGGCGGAAGGTGGCCGCCTTGCCGAAATGCACATCCGCCACCAGCACCATGCGCGCGGCGGGCCACCACAGCGCGCGCTGAGGCAGCAGCTGCAGTGCGGTGCCGCAGGGCAGGGTGATGGCGTGCGCACCTGTGGGGGGCGTGGCGGCATTGAAGGGCAGGGAGGAGTGCATCGTGCTCAGAATCCGTGGCGTCTGCGGGCGCTGCGGGGTGCCTCTCCGGCCGGGTCTCTGCGCGTGCGCCGTGCCGAAGTGGCAGAGCCTTCAGGGATGTCCCACGCCATGTCCGTGGAATGGACTGGGTGCTGCGCAAGGTGGGTGCCCGTGGTGGCGTCGGCCGCCAGCTCCAGCGCCTGCACCATGCGCGCCAGCCGGTCGGCCAGGGTCTCGGTACTCAGGCGTTCGCGAAAGCGCTCCACCATCAGCGGCAGCGCAAACGGGGTGGGGCGATCCAAGGCGTGTATGGACAGGGTCTGCGCCTGCATGCCGCGCAGCGTGCGTGCCAGCCGGTCCATGTCCAGCTCGTTCGTCAGCAGCTCGGCACGGGCCTGGGCCAGCAACAGGTTGTCGGGGTCGTACTGGGCAAACACGTCGTAATAGAGCGACGACGAGGCCTGCAGCTGGCGGCTGCTGCGCTGTTCGCCGGGGTGGCTCTGGAAGATCAGACCCGCAATGCGCGCGATCTCGCGAAAGCGCCTGCGCGCCATTTCGGTGGCGTTCAGGCTGGCCAGCACTTCCTCTTCGAGCCCGCTACCGATGGTGGTGTGCGTGCCTTCGCCGATCAGGCGCGGCAGCAGCGCGGGCCAGTCCACTGGCTTGGCCGACAGCAGCTCCAGCCCGTAGTCATTGACCGCGATGGAGAAGGTGTTGGGCACCTGCTGCGACGCGCGCCAGCCCAGCAGCCCGGCCAGGCCCAGGTGCACCAGGCGGCCTGCCAGCGGGTACAGGTACAGGTGCCAGCCCTCGCGCGTGTGCAGGGTCTCGGCCACCAGGCGACCCGGGGTGGGAAGGGCCGACCACGCCTGCTGCAGCTCCAGCAGTGGCCGGGCGCAGCGCATCTCGGGCGTGGCGAACTGGCCGTGCTCGGCCTGCGCCAGCTGTTCCAGCATCGCATCGGCCAGCGTGTTCGACAGCGGCATGCGCCCGCCGCTCCAGCGCGGCAGTGCAGCGCTGCCCTTGGGGGCGATGCGCACATAGGCCGTCATCTGCTGCGTGCGCACCAGCTCCAGCAGGCGGCCCGCAAACATGAACACATCGCCCTTGCGCAGCCGGGCGATAAAGCTCTCTTCCACCGACCCCAGGCGCCCACCGCTCACAAACTGCACCTGCATGCTGGCGTCGCTCACGATGGTGCCGATGTTGCTGCGGTGGCGGCGCGCCAGGCGGGCATCGGGCACGCGCCAGATACCTTCGTCGTCGGGCACTACGCGGTGAAAGTCCGGGTAGGTGGCCAGCGACGCGCCGCCCTGGCGCACGAACTGCAGTGCCCATTGCCAGTCGGTATCGGCCAGCTGGGCATAGGCGGGTGCGCGGCGCACCTCGGCCAGCAGCGCATCGGGCACAAAGCCGCCGCCCAGCGCGATGGTGACCAGGTGCTGCACCAGCACATCGAGCGGCGCACGCGGCGTGTACCGTTCTTCGATGCTGCCCTGCGCCAGGGCACGGCGCGCAGCGGCGGCCTCCACCAGCTCCAGGCTGTGCGTGGGCACCAGCGTGATGCTGGAGCTGCGCCCGGGCGCATGGCCCGAGCGGCCCGCGCGCTGCACCAGCCGCGCCACGCCCTTGGCCGAGCCGATCTGCAGCACCTGCTCTACCGGCAAAAAGTCCACGCCCAGGTCCAGGCTCGATGTGCACACCACGGCCTTGAGCTGCCCGGCCTTCAGGCCTTGTTCCACCCAGTCGCGCACCTCATGCCCCAGCGACCCGTGGTGCAGTGCGATGGTGCCCGCCCAGTCGGGCCGTGCCTCCAGCAGCGCCTGGTACCAGCGCTCTGCTTGTGAGCGCGTGTTGGTGAACACCAAGGTGGACGCCGCCGCTTCGATCGACTGCACCACCTGCGGCAGCAGGCTCAGCCCCATGTGGCCCGCCCACGCAAAGCGGTCGGCCCGCGCGGGCAGCATCACCTGCACCTCCAGCCGCTTGTCGATACGGCCCTGCACCAGCACGGCGGGAGGCGGCTGTGGCGCTTTTGCCGTGCTGGACACGGGCTGCGGCAGCAAGGTGTGCAGGGCCTCCTCCAGGTTGCCCAGCGTGGCCGACATGCCCCACACCTGCAGCGCGGGGTTCCAGCCCGACATGCGCGCCAGCGCCAGTTGCACCTGCACGCCGCGCTTGTTGCCCACCAGCTCGTGCCATTCGTCCACCACCACCAGGCGCACGCTGGCCAGGCGCTCACGCGCATCGGCGCGGGCCAGCAGCAGCGACACGCTCTCGGGCGTGGTCACCAACAGCGTGGGCAGGCGGCGGTCTTGCGCGGCGCGTTCGCCGCTGGCGGTGTCGCCGGTGCGCAGGCCGCTGGTCCACGCGGGCGCCAGATCGGGCAGCGGCTCTTGCAGGGCGCGCAGCGAATCGGCGGCGAGTGCGCGCATGGGCGTGATCCACAGCACGGTGAGGGGCGGTGCCGCAGCGCGGCGCGTGCGCAGGGCGGTACGGGCGTTGGGGACTTTGTGGGCTTCTTCTGGCGCCGGTGCAGCATCGGCCCGCGCCAAGTGCTGCAGCGCGCCCAGCCATACCGCATAGGTCTTGCCCGCGCCCGTGGTGGCGTGCAGCAGGCCCGAGCGGCCCTCACCCATCGCGCGCCACACGTCTTGCTGGAAGCCGAACGGCTGCCACCCGCGCGCCGCCATCCAGGCGGCAGCGGCACTCGGTGCCACCGGGGGCAGGGGCTTGCGCGGTCGGCGTGTCGTGCTCATGCGGCCGCGTCCTGCCCTGGCAGCAGCGCCATCAGCGTTTGCAAGGTATCGGCCTCGGCCACGGGTTTGTCCTGGCGCCAGCGCAGCATGCGCGGAAAGCGCACCGCAATGCCGCTCTTGTGGCGTGGGCTGCGCGCAATGCCCTCAAAGCCCAGCTCAAACACCAGCGTCGCGTCCACGCTGCGCACGGGTCCAAAGCTCTCGCGCGTGGTCTTGCGGATGATGGCGTCCACCTGCGCAATCTCGGCGTCGGTCAGGCCGGAATACGCCTTGGCAAAGGGCACCAGTTGCCGCTCTGGGGCGTCCTGCGGCCCGGTCCACACGGCAAAGGTGTAGTCGGTGTAGAGGCTGGCGCGGCGGCCATGGCCGCGCTGGGCGTAGATGAGCACGGCGTCCACGCTCATGGGGTCGATCTTCCACTTCCACCACACGCCCACATCCTTGGTGCGGCCCACGCCGTACTGCGCGCTGCGGTGCTTGAGCATGAAACCCTCGGTGCCCATGCTGCGCGCGGCCTCGCGCTGGCGTGCGAGGTCTTGCCAGTCGCTGCCATGTAGCAGCGCGCTCAGGCGCAGGGCTTTGTGGGGTGGGGGAGCGATGGCTGCGTCATCAGGCCGTTGCAGCGTGGTCTCCAGCAGCGCGCGGCGTGCCTGTTGGGGCTGCTGGCGCAGGTCCTGCCCTGCGTGCTCCAGCAGGTCGTAGGCCACCAGCACCACGGGCAGATCGCGCAGCAGCTTGGGGGTCAGCGTCTTGCGGCCCAGGCGCTTTTGCAGGTCGGCAAAGGGGCGGGGCTGGGGCTCATTGGGCAGCCACACCAGAATCTCGCCATCGACCACCGTGCCGTCGGGCAGAGCCGCCAGTGCGGCCTCGGCCAGTTCGGGAAAGCGGTCGGTCACCAGCTCCTCCCCGCGCGACCAGACCCACACCGCGCCCGCACGCCGCACGATCTGCGCGCGGATGCCGTCCCACTTCCATTCCACCAGCCAGTCACCGGGCGTGCCCAGAAGTGCAGGCATCTCGGCCACGGGCTGGTTGAACGGGTGGGCCAGGAAGAACGGGTAGGGCTGGCCTGCATCGGCAGCATCCTGCGTACTGGCATCGTCGTCCACCGGCGCGATCAGCGCCTGGTAATCGCTGGCCTGCGGTTGCCGGCCGATCTGTGTGTAGCCCATCAGCCGGTGTGCGATGCGCTTGGGGTCCAGCGCGCTCACCGTGGCCAGCGCCTGCGTCACCTGCAGGCGCGACACCCCCACGCGGAAGTTGCCGGTGATGAGCTTGAAGTACACAAAGCGCTGCTCCGGCGCCAGCATGTTCCATTGCGTGCGCAGACGGGTATCGGCGTCACCCTGCGGCAGGGCGCGCAGGGGCAGCAGCTGAGCCATCCATTCGGCCAGTGTCAGCTCGGTGGGCTGGGTGGGCAGCGGCAGCAGCAGCGCCAGCGTTTCGGCCAGGTCGCCCACGGCCTGGTAGCTTTCTTCAAACAGCCACTCGGGCAGGCCCGCAGCCTCTTGCGCCAGCGCTTTCAGGCGCTTGGTGGGCACCATCTGGCGGGGTTTGCCGCCTGCGAGAAAGTACGTGGCCCAGGCTGCATCGGCGGGCGGTGCCACGCGCAGGTAAGCCACCAGTGCCGCGAGTTTGGCCGACTGCGCTGTAGTCGCGTCGAGCGCCTGGAACAGCTGGGCAAAGGCCTTCATGCCGTCCGCTCGGGTGCGGGTTGGCTGCTTGGTTCGGGCACAGCGCCTGCATCGTCCTCGTTGTCATCGGCGCCGTATTCTGTGGCGAACACCTGGGCGTCCAGCCCCTGCTCGCACAGCCAGCGCACCATTACCGCCGTGCTGCCGTGCGTCACGATGACGCGCTCCGCGCCCGTGGCACCAATGGCTTTCTGCAGGCTCGGCCAGTCAGCGTGGTCGCTCATCACAAAGCCCCGGTCCACGCCCCGGCGGCGGCGTGCGCCGCGCACCAGCATCCAGCCGCTGGCAAATGCGTCGGAGTGTTCTCCAAACCGCTTGAGCCAGGGTGTGCCCGCTGCCGAGGGCGGGGCCAGCACCAGCGCGCGTTTCAGGTCCGCCTGGGTCAGGCCCGGGTCCGTCACACGCAGCGTGGGCGGCAGGTCTACACCGGCCGCGCGGTACACGGCGTTGAGCGGCTCCACCGCGCCATGCACCACGATGGGCCCGATGCTGGCATCCACCCCGTGCAGCAGCCGCTGCGCCTTGCCGAAGGCGTAGGCATACAACACGCTGGCCTTGCCCGCAGCAACATTCGCGGCCCACCAGGCGTTGATGTCGGCGAACAGCACGGGCTGCGAAGGCCAGCGGTAGATGGGCAGGCCAAAGGTGGATTCGGTGATGAAGGTGTGGCAGCGCACCGGCTCGAAGGGCAGGCAGGTGCCATCGTCCTCCAGCTTGTAGTCGCCCGAGGCCACCCACACTTGGCCACCGTTTTCGATGCGCACCTGGGCCGAGCCCAGCACATGCCCGGCCGGGTGCAGCGACACGCGCACGCCATGGTGGTCGATGACCTCGCCATAGGCCAGCGTCTGCAGCGCGATGTCCGCCCCCAGCCTGTTGCGCAGCGTGCCCGCGCTGTCGTGGTGCGCCAGATAGTGGGCCGAACCCATGCGTGCATGATCCGAATGTGCGTGCGTGATCACGGCCCGCTCCACGGGCCGCCAGGGGTCGATGTAGAAGTCGCCGGGCGGGCAGTACAGGCCTTCGGGGCGGTGGACGATCAGTTCGTTGCTGGACATGCGTGTGGCATCGTAGGCGGCAAGGCAAAGCCGGTGGGGTTGCCCGGGTTTGCCCGGTAGGGGGTTGCAGGCGCTTTTGACGTCCAATCTGCCGCAAGCGCCGATATTGTATGCCTCGATTGCTATCAATAGTGAAGCGTATTGGCCTGCTGGGCCGTGCCGCTGAAGGCGCGTCCCTCTCCATCATCCCGCCATCGATTGCGCCGTCTGCAGGACTGCGCCGCGTTCTGCGCACGGGCGGCTGCCTTTACGGCAGAAAACCATGCCCGTACGATGGCGGTCGCCTGCGGCCCAGACCCGCAGCCAGGGACTCATCCATGCGCTTGTATCCGTCGTATCGGTCGCTTTTTGCCTTGCTCTACGGCCCGGTTTTGGGCCTCGTGGCCGCATCAGCCGGCGCCCAGGTCCCTCCCGGCGCCGCGCCGCGCACCAACGCCTTCAACGACCCCTTCGTCCAAGTCACCCGCGCCATCCCGCAATGCCCCGTGCCCGAAGGGCCTCTGTACACCGAGGCAGAGGTGCGCGAACTGGCGCATGTGCGCTCTCAGCATGGCGGCAGCTGCCACCGCGTGGGGCGCTGTCGCCTGCCCAACTCCTACCTGTACGACGCCGAGATCATCCCGCGCGTGCAGCGCTACATCCAGCAGGACGGCCGCTTTGGCGACACCAGCGTGTGGGTGCTGGGCGAGCGGCGGCTGGTGACGCTCAAGGGCTGCGTGCAGTCGCAAGCGCAGTCCGACGCGCTGGAGAAGGCTGTGTGGCTGGTGGACGATGTGATGGGGGTGATCAATTTGTTGCAGCTCGGGACGGATGCGGCGGCTACGCGGTACCTGCTGGCCCTGCCGCACAAGCCCTGATGTGCGGGGCCAGATGGCTGCGCAGATCGCGGGCACAGTGATTGCGCAGTGGTCTTTGCGGCAGCGATGACTCACTGGCACCACACTGCGGTTGGAGTGCTTGGGCTAGCGCGTGTCCTGCTGCATATTGCTGGTTCGTCATTCTTCATTCACGAAGGACTTCTTCATGCCATTCAAGTTTTCCTTGCTGGTGGCTGCCACTCTGACCCTGGCAGTTGTTGCATCACCCACCGTGTCGGCCAAACCGTTCAAGTGGTCCGGCTCCAGCGACATTCAGACCATGGATATCCATTCGCAAAACAGCGCCCTGGGTAACGGTATCCACGCGGCGGTGTACGAGTCGCTGGTGATGTTCAACAGCCGCACCCTCAGGGTGGAGCCTTTGCTGGCAACGTCGTGGCAGCAGGTCAGCCCCACGCAGATGCGCTTCAAGCTGCGCCAGGGCGTGAAGTTCAGCGATGGTTCTGCCATGACGGCGGACGACGTGGTGTATTCGCTGCAGCGCGCCATGAGCAAGACCTCCACCTATGCCATCTATACCCAGGGCATGGACCGCATCGCCAAGGTGGATGGCGAGACCATTGACATCTTCTTGAAGAACCCCAATCCCGTGCTGCTCAACCAGCTGACCGAGCTGCGCGTGATGAGCAAGGCCTGGGCCGAAAAGAACAATTCAGTGGAGCCCAAGGACATCAAGGCCAAGGACGAGACCTTCTCCCACCGCAATGCCATGGGCACTGGCCCGTTCGTGCTCAAGGAGTGGGTGCCCGACCAGAAGATTGTTTTTGCCGCCAACCCCAACTGGTGGAATGCGGGTAAGGTGGAGGGCAACGTGACCGAGATCAGCTACCTGCCCATCAAGTCCGAGGCCACGCGCATTGCCGCGCTGCTGTCGGGCGAGGTGGACATGGTGCGCGACACCAGCATCCAGGACCTGGCCCGCGTCAAGGCCAATCCGAACCTCAAGGTGCTGGAGATGGTGGAGAACCGCACCGTGTACCTTGCCATGGACCAGTTCCGTGACGAACTGCCGGGTAGCAACATCAAGGGCAGGAATCCGCTCAAGGACCTGCGTGTGCGCAAGGCGCTGTACCAGGCCATCGATGGCGCCACCCTGCAGCGTGTGACCATGCGCGGCATGTCCAAGCCCACGGGCGCCATCGTGTCGCCCCTGGTCAACGGCTGGACCGAGGCGGTGGACAAGCGCTTGCCATATGACGTCAACATTGCCAAAGACCTGCTGGCGCAAGCGGGGTACAGCGATGGCTTTGAGGTGGACTTCGCCTGCAGCAACAACGCCATCGTGCAGGACGAACAACTGTGCCAGGCCATTACCGCCATGTGGTCGCGCATCGGCGTCAGGGCCAAACTGCGCACGCAGCCAGCCGTCAGCTACTACCCCATGGCGCAGCGGCACGAGGCCAGCATTGCCATGCTGAGCTGGGGTGTGCCTACGTTTGATGCGCTGTACACGCTGCAGTCGCTCACCCGCACCAAGACCACGGGGGGCGACGGCAACTACAACCTCGGCCGCTACAGCAATGAACGCATGGACTACATCGTGGACCGTGTGAAGACCGAGATCGACCTGCCCGTGCGCAACCGTCTGCTGACGGAGGGTTTGCAACTGCAGAACGACACCGTGGCGCACATCCCGCTGCACAACCAGATGCTGGCCTGGGCCATGAAGAAAAACGTGGACCTGGTGCAGCGGCCGGACAACCGGATTGACTGGCGGTTGATCAAAGTGAACTGAGGCCTTGGGCTCCGCAGCCTTTGAGGCGGGCGCAGCCCATGCCAGTGCACCCGTGGAACCGGCTTTGCCGGGCCTCCGGGCCCCCCTGGGGGACGGCGCCGAAGGCGACTTAAGCAGCTCTCAATGCTCGGGCTGCAGCATGATGATCGCCATGCCCGCCAGCGCCACCAGCACGCCCGCCACATCCCACGGTGTGGGGCGGATGCCATCCACCGCCCACAGCCAGACCAGTGCCACCCCGACGTAGACCCCGCCGTAGGCTGCGTACACGCGGCCCGCGCCGGCCGTGTCGTGCAGCGTCAACAGCCAGGCAAACAGCGCCAGGCTTGCGGCGGCAGGCAGAAGCAGCCACACCGGTTTGCCCTGCTTGATCCATAGCCAGGGCAGGTAGCAGCCCACGACTTCGGCGAGGGCGGTGACGATGAAGAGCAGCACGGTCTTCAGCATGGCGTGGCGTCGTGTGTGGTTGCCGCCCGGGAGGCGTCCGGCTGGGTGGCCAGCCACTGGCGCAGTGCAAGCTCACCCTTGGGCGTGAAGTGCACCACGCGCGAGCCTTGCGCGCGATGTGCCCATCCCCCTTCGAAGAGGCGTTGCAGCAGCGCAGCGCCCAGTGCGCCGCCCAGATGATGCCGGCGTTCGCTCCAGTCCAGGCAAGGGCGGCACAGCATGCGCCGCTGCTGTGCCAGCGTGGACGTGTCGATCCCCACCTGGGTAAACCAGTGCGCACCGGCGGGTGTTACGGCCGCACCTTGGGGCGTGGCCTGCAGCAATCCCTGGTGTACCAGCGCCTCGTAGAACTGCACGCCCACTTCGCCGGCCAGGTGGTCGTAGCACATGCGCGCGCGGCGTAGCGCAGGCTCCCGGGGGCTGGCGCGCAGCCGCACGGCACCTGCGCGAAACGCCACGTTCATCAGTGACTCCAGCACGTGCGCCACATCGCGGTCCGCCAGCCGGAAGTAGCGGTGCCGGCCCTGGCTTTCCACGGAGACCAGACCGGCATCCAGCAGCTTGGCCAGATGGGCGCTGATGGTCTGCTTGGTCACGCCCGCAATGTCGGCGAGCTCGGTGGCGGTCAGTGCACGGTCGGTCATCAAGGCCGTGAGGACTTCGGCGCGTGCGCTGTCTCCGATGAGCGCGGCAATGCGCGCAATATGGGGTCCATCTTTCATGGTTCGATCTTGGGCGAACCATCGAGGTCCGTCAACCGCCTATCGTGAAGCCCTTGTCCACCAACCACTCCTGAACTCCATGATCACCTGCTTCATTCGCTACGAAATCGATCCCTTTCAGCGCGAGCTGTTTGCCGAATACGCGCGCCGCTGGGGCCAGATCATTCCTCGCTGCGGCGGCCATCTGCTGGGCTACTTTTTGCCGCATGAGGGCAGCAACTACGAGGCCTGGGGCTTGATCGGCTTTGACTCCCTGGCCGCCTACGAGGCCTACCGCGCGCGCCTGCGCGCCGACCCGGAAGGCCGCGCCAACTTTGCGATGGCACAGGAGAACCGGTTCATCCTGCGCGAGGAGCGCACATTTACCCACGGTGTGGAAGGCACGTTGGGCTTGCCCGCCAATCGCCAGGAGCCTTCCGCATGATGGCCGTGATCTTTGAAGTTCAACCAGCGCCCGGTCAGCAGGACGCCTACCTTCAAGCTGCTGCAGCGCTGCGTCCGCTGCTGGAGCAAGTGGATGGCTTCATTTCCATTGAGCGCTTTCAGAGCTTGACCGAGCCAGGCCGTTTGCTGTCGCTGTCCTTTTGGCGCGACGAAGAGGCTGTTGCCCGTTGGCGGCAGATGGAAGCCCACCGCCCCACTCAGCGGCTGGGCCGCGCCAGCATTTTCTATGACTACCGTTTGCGTGTGGCGGCGGTGGTGCGGGACTACGGCATGCGCGACCGAGAAGGAGCGCCGCCGGATTCGCGCGCCATGCTGGAAACCGGTATGTCATAAGTCTTTGCAGTGGGCCGAAAGTACATGCTTTGCCTTGTGATCTTCAGGCGCCCCGTGCAAAGATGGAATTGTCTTGGTGTGGGATGGCTTCTTGCATGCCGTTGGCGTTCAACTCAAGTGGCACGGGTGTATGGTGCACCGAGAGAATCCGCTCGTGCTGGAGCCAGAGGCCGTATCTGATGGGCTACGAGGCTATGGATGTGCAGACCAAGTATCCAGGTGCGAGTCGATTTCTTTGGCAATGCGTCCCTGAGCAAGCCACACCGTGCTGTCGCGTTGGTAAGGCATCGCACCAGCCACCGGGATATTGGTTTGCGCCAGCCCGGAGAGAATGTTTCTTCTTTCATCCTTGGGAAGAATGGCGACGTGCTGATAGGGTCGAAAAGACGTCTTTGAAAGCACCAGCGTTGTATCGGTCTCAGTGATCTGCACGGGCATATCCGGCGGCGAAGCGAAGCGCTGGCCAAGGACCGAAAAGACGGGGTCAACACTCTTTTCCAGCTCCGCAAACCCCACCAGCACCAGCAAGGCCGAGCCTCCCTGGGGCAGGTCCAAGGACAAAACAGTTCCCACAGGCGCCGTGGTCCGGATCTTTTGGGGTTTGGGTCGTGAAACCTGGACAGGTTTTTCAGGCGTTTGGGGGGTGTGGAGGCGGGCCTCCAGTGCCTGAAGGGCTTTGCGGCGCGATGCGACGTGGTCGGGTGCATCCCGCTCCCACACATCGACATCCCCACCCGACTGCAGCAGCGAAAGGGCCTTGTCTTTCAGTGCCTGATCCAGTCGCCCATAGCGCCACGCGGTGTCGGCCAGGGCAAGGTACACGAGGCAGGCGATTTCCGTGTGTGCGAGCAGGTCGCCGTAGCGGGCGAGGACCTTCTGGCAAGCCTCCTCGGCAGAGAGTCCGTGCTTTAAGTTCTGGACATAGTCGTCGCGAACATCACAGCTTGTGTCGTTGGAAAAGAGACCTGTTCCCCAAGCACTCACGTTGACCTCTCTTGCTCTTCATTGGCGTGGATGGAGACACACACGTTTTCCGTCCCGCCATGGCTTTTCGGCCCAATCGGCCGTCGGTCTCCCCCGTCCTGGGGTGCGGCCCCATGCCCTCACATCGCAAAAATCTTGCCGGGGTTCAGGATGTTCTTCGGGTCCAGCGCGCGCTTGATGGCACGCATCATGTCCACCGCGCCGGTGCCGGTTTCGTCCAACAAGAAGCCGATTTTGTGGATGCCTACCCCGTGTTCACCCGTGCAGGTGCCGCCCATGGAGAGGGCGCGGGCGACCAGGGTGTGGTTCATGGCTTCGGCTTGGGTGCGTTCTTCCGCGCTGTTCGGGTCGATGAGATAGCCGAAGTGGAAGTTGCCGTCGCCCACGTGGCCGACGAGAAAGTAGGGGATGCCGCTGGCCTCCACCTCGTCCACCGATTCGAGCAGGCAGTCGGCCAGGCGGCTGATGGGTACGCAGGTGTCGGTGCTGATGGCGCGGCAGCCGGGGCGGCTTTGCACCGCAGCAAAGTAGGCGTTGTGCCGTGCGGTCCACAGGCGGGTGCGTTCCTCGGGGGTGCTGGCCCATTCAAAGGCCTGGCCGCCGAATTCGCTGGCAATGTCCTGCACCATCTCGGCCTGTTCCTTCACGCTGGCGGGCGAGCCGTGGAACTCCATCAGCAGCATGGGTTCCTCGCGCAGGGTCAGCTTGCTGTGCGCGTTGACCATGCGCACGGTGTGGTGGTCGATCAGTTCCACGCGCGCAATCGGCACGCCGATCTGGATGATCTGAATGGTGGTGCGCACGGCGGCTTCGATGCTGGGGAAGGAGCAGATGGCGGCGCTCACAGCCTCGGGCAGCGGGTACAGGCGCACGGTGATCTCGGTCATGATGCCCAGCGTGCCTTCGCTGCCCACCATCAGGCGCGTCAGGTCGTAGCCCGCGCTGCTCTTTTTGGCGCGGGTGCCGGTGTGTATGACCTCGCCGCTGGCGGTCACCACCTCCAGTGCCAGCACGTTCTCGCGCATGGTGCCGTAGCGCACGGCGTTGGTGCCGCTGGCGCGCGTGGCGCTCATGCCGCCGATGCTGGCGTCGGCACCGGGGTCGATGGGGAAGAACAGGCCGGTGTCCTTGATGGCTTCGTTCAAAGCCTTGCGCGTGATGCCAGGCTGCACCGTCACCGTGAGGTCTTCGGCGTTGATGCTGAGCACCTGGTTCATGCGGCTCACGTCGATGCTGATGCCGCCCTGCACGGCCAGCAGGTGGCCTTCGAGCGACGAGCCCGCGCCGTAGGGGATCACGGGCACTTCGTACTGGCTGGCCAGCTTCACCGCGTCGGCCACGTCCTGCGTGCTTTCGGCAAACACCACGGCGCTGGGCGGTGGGGCCTGTAGCGAGCCTTCGTCGCGCCCATGCTGCTCGCGCACAGCCTGGGCCAGCGAGCACTGCGCGCCGAAGCGGGCCTGCAGCGCATCGATGAGGGCCTGGGGCACGTCGCGCAGTTGGATTTCGGGCAGCAGGTGGGCAGCAGCGGTGGGGGCGTTCATGGTGTGTGTCTCCGGTGGGTGCGGTCAGTGAGAAGCATTCTAGGTTCGGCCCTGTGGCCGGGTGCTGGGTGATCGACCTTGGGCCCGGGTGGGGATGCGGGTATTCACGGGCTTGCTGGTCGGCTGGGGGATAAATACATTACGTTCGAAATGTATATTGTGAAAACGCCATGAACCACCGTGTTTCCCCGAAGGCCGGGGTGCGCCGCACCCATGCCGAGCGCAGCGCCGCCACGCGCCAGCACCTGATTGCCACGGCCATCGACGTGATCCAGCACCGCAGCCTGGAGGACATGTCCATCCACGAGCTGGCCAAGTCGGCGGGCATGACCTCGGGCGCGGTGCAGCACCACTTCGAATCCAAGGCGGTGCTGATGATGAACGTGCTCAGCGAGCTGATCGAGTCCACCGTGCGCTCGGGCGAACTCTGGCCCAGGGCGGCACTGCCAGCACGTGAACGGGCGGCGAAGTTTGTGCAGGCGGTGTGGCGCCTGGTCTACGCGCAGCCGCGTTTCATCGTGGCCTGGAACATCTACCTGGGCTGCCGCAACCAGCCCGAGGTGCTGGGCCACATTGCCGAGCTGCGCCAGAGTGTGCAGATGCGCATGCACGAAGGCTTCTTCACGGCCTTCCCAGAGCTGGCAGCAGAACCCGACCGCGATGGACTGCTGGGCCTGGTGCTGTCGTCGCTGCGCGGGCTGGGGCTGCTGCAGCTGTTTGCGCCTGCGCAGGCGCCGGATGCTGCACAGCAGGCCCAGCTGGCCTGCCTGGCGGACTGGATTGCCAGCCGTTGTGAAGCTGCTGTGGCAACGGGGGCGGCTGTGCCGGCCAAGACGCCCCGGCGCCGCCGCCCCAAAAGCGCAGGTTGACGTTTGGCTGGCGGTAAGGCGCGCCCCCAAGCTTCACGCGGTGCTCGCAGCCGCTATCCCTCATTCAAACCATTCACCAGGAGACAACACCATGACCTCTGCTTTTTCGCGCGCCCGGCGCATGGTCGCGCTTGGCAGGTTGGCGGCACTTGCCTGCATGGCCGGCAGCGCGCTGGCGCAGCAGCCCGCAGCCTACCCCACCAAGCCCATTCAGCTCATCGCCCAGCAGCCGCCTGGTAGCGGTTCGGACGCCATGACCCGGGTGTGGGCCGACTGCGCCGCGCGTGAACTTGGACAGGCGGTGGTGGTGCAGAACAAGCCCGGGGCCAACGGCATCCTGGCGGTCAACTACTTGAAATCACAGCCAGCGGATGGCTACAACCTTCTGAGCATTGGCATGTCGCAGATGACGATCACACCGTATGTCTACAAACAGCAGCCCTACGACCCGCTGCGCGACTTTGACGGTGTGGCTGTGCTCGGAACATCACCGCTGGTGCTGGCAGTGCCGGCAGGGCAGGGCATTTCCAGCCTGGCTGATCTGCAAAAGCTGGCGCGGTCCACGCCCGGCGGGGTCAACTTCGGCTCGCCGGGCAAGGGCAGCCCAGCGCACCTGTTGACATCGGCACTGGTGGACAAGCTGGGCGTGCCCGGCACCCATGTGCCTTTTGTGGGTGAGGGCGCGGGCCTCACCGCGCTCATGGGCCAGCAGATCCACGCGATGACGCTGGTGATTGGCACGGCAGCAGCACAGGTCAAGGCGGGCAAGCTGGTGCCGCTGGCGCTGTTTGGTGCGCAGCGCTCGCCGTTGCTGCCCGAAGTGCCCACCATCGCTGAAGCCTTGCCCGCTGCCAGCGACCTGGCGCGGCCCGCGTGGATCGCCGTGGTGGCCAAGGCCGGCACGCCCCCCGAGTTGCTGAACCGGCTCAATGCGGTCACCGAGAAGTGTCGGGGTGGCGATTCGCAGTACAAGGCCCGCCTTGAAGCCATGAACGTCACGCTCACTGCCACCGCACCTGCCGATGCGCGCACCTGGGCGGCGCGTGATGCGGCCGTGTGGCGCCCGCTGATCGACAAGCTGGGCCTGGCCACGGAATGACGGCGGGCACTGCAGAGCCTCAGGTCACGCTGGCCCACGGTGGGCAACTGCGCGGCCTGCGGGAGGAGGGCGTGCGTGTGTTCCGTGGCATGCCGTACGCGCAAGCGCCACGTGGCGCGCTGCGGTTTGCGGCGCCGTTGCCCACAGTGCCGTGGTCTGGTGTGCGCGATGCCACCGCGTTTGCGCCCATGGCACCGCAACTGGCCCGCACCGCGCGTGCCGATGCGCCCATGCTGGGGGGCGACGACTGCCTGGCGGTCAATGTGTGGGCGCCAACCGCCGAGCCCGGCGCCCGCCTGCCCGTCATGGTCTGGGTGCATGGCGGCGGATTCTTTCGCGGCGCGGCCAGCGAGCCGCTGTACGACGGCGCGTCGCTGGCGCGACGGGGCGTGGTGCTGGTGTCGGTGCAGTACCGTTTGGGCATTGACGGGTTTTTGCACTTCGAAGGCGAGGAGCATGCTGCACCCGCCAATCGCGGCCTGCTGGACTTGCTGCTGGCATTGCAGTGGGTGCGCGACCATATCCACGCCTGGGGCGGGGATGCGGCGCGCACCACGGTGTTCGGCCAGTCGGCCGGTGCCGGGGCCTTGGCCTGTCTGATGGGCATGCCCGCGTCGCGTGGGTTGTTTCAGCGCGCCATTTTGCAAAGCCCCAGCGTCGCCTGCCAGACCTTGCAGGAGGCCGCTGCGGCGCGCCATGCCGTGGCCGTGCTTGCGGGTGTGGAGCCCACCCTGGCTGCACTGGGCGCGGCGCAGCAGGCAGCTGTGCTGCACGCCGTACACCGGCTGGCCTCCGAGCCTGCCCTGCGGCACCAGCACGGGCTGGGCGGACGCAACTTCTTTCCCTTGCGGCCCGTGGTCGATGGACGGGTGCTCACCGCACCGCCGTTGGAGGCGCTTGCGCAGCAGTGGGCCGACCAGCCGCCGGACCTGCAGGTGCTGGTGGGCAGCAACGCGCAGGAGATGCGCCTGTACCACGTGCCTGGCGGTGCCATTGACCGGGTGACGGAGGCGCAGGTCCATGCCTTTGCGCAGGATGTGGGCTTGAGCACTAGTAGCGCCGAGGCCCTGCGCAACATGCTGCCGTCCGCGCAGCAAACGCCTGGGGAGTGGCTGTGTGCGCTGCAGTCCGATTACTACTATCGTGTGCCCGCGCAGCGCATTGCCGCGCTGGCCAGCCGCTTTGCCCGCAGCGCCCATGGTTATGAGTTCACCTGGCCCTCGCCGCAGTGGCGTGGGCGCCTGGGCGCAGCGCATGGGGTGGAGCTGCCGTTTGTATTTGGCAATCTCCACACGCCCACGGCGCAGGAACTTGCAGGGCCCACGCCGCCCATTGTGCTGGCCGAGGCACTTCAGCAGCGCTGGGTGGCGTTTGCGCGGGATGGCAACCCCGGATGGGCACCGTACATCGGTGCACAGGCGCCGGTCCAGCACTTGGGTGAGACTCTGTTTTGTGCACCCCACCCGCAGCCTGAGCGGTTTGCGCTCTGGGAGGGAGTTCTGTAGCGACCCTCTCTCAGGGCTCACCCGTCAGGGGTACCACAGCGGCCGTTGGCTCGCTACACTGAGCCAGCGCTTGCGCGCGACCAACCAACTACAGAGAGAGGGATTGCCATGGCTTCAGCCAGTGTGGGAGATTGCCTGTCCGGTGCCTGGGGCACCTTCAAGAAAAATGCCATCACCCACGTGGTGTGCACCTTGCTGGTGATGGTGGTCGCCGGCATCAGCGCCGGCCTGCTGGCCGGCCCCATGGTGGTGGGCTACATGCGCATGATCGAGCGTGAGACACGCGGAGAAGCGGTGCAGATCGGCGACGTCTTTCGGGGCTTTGACGACTTTGTGCCCGCCTTTGTGGCGGGGCTCATCAGCTCGCTGGTGGTGTCGCTGGGCTTCATGCTGTGCTTCATTCCCGGCCTGCTGGTCATGGCGCTGCCCCCGGTCGCGCTGTTCCTCGTGGCGCGCGGCGAGCGCGATGGTGTGGCCGCCTTCAGCCAGGCCTGGAGCATCGTGACCAAGAACCTGGGATCGGCGTTTTTCTGTTCGCTGGTGCTGGGCATCGTGGGCTCGCTGGGCTTCCTGCTGTGCTGGGTGGGCGCGCTGGTGACGCTGCCGCTGTCCACCATCGGCTCCTACTACATGGCACGCCAGCTGGTGGGCGATGAGCCGTTGGCCCTCCCTCCGCTCTGAGCCCGGCCCTGCGGTGGCGCCTGCAGGCACAACGCCTGCTTGGCAACCGCTCGATGGAGGGGCGCGGCGGTTGCGGCTGGTGCTTGGCCTGGGCTGGCCGCTGGCCATGGCCGCCACACCCTGGTGGCTGGGGCAGGGCGGGCTGGGCCTGGGCTGCGGGTTTCGGGCGCTGACGGGCATGCCCTGCCCGCTGTGCGGTGGCACCCATGCGTGTGCGGCCCTGGTCCAGGGCGATCTGGCTGCCGCCTGGGCGGCCAATCCGGGCGCGCTGGTGCTGCTGCTGTGGCTGGCGCTGCTGGCGGGCCAGGCGGTGGTCGAAGGCGCCTTGGGTCGCCGCCGCTTCGCACGATGGCCGTGGTGGCACCCGGCGGTGTTGACTGCCGTGGGCGGCGTTGTGGTGGTGTCCTGGCTATCGCGCCTGGCCGGGCTGGTGTAACGGCTTGCCGGGCCCTCGGGGCCTTGGTGCCTTTGTATCTCCCGCTTTTGTTGGGTGATGGTTTTTTACGGCCATCCGGCTGACCCAAACAGCGGATGACCTGCCAGGGCTTGTGCGTGCACCACATGCATGCACATCGGCCGACTTCGGCGGGTGCCCCGCAGCGGTGTGCATCGTTGCAGGGCAAGCAGACCCGGTGGTGCACTGTGTCCGTGCGCCAGGCTGGTGCATTGAGCTTGTATACCAGTTGGCACGGAACCTGCGACACCGCAGGCAATGACCACCGCCACCGAGATCAGCAACCGCATCATCGAAGCCGTGATGGCGCAAAAGCTCGCGCCTGGCTCCCGCCTGGGCGAGCAGCAGCTGGCCATGCTGTTCGACTGCAGCCGCACCATCGTGCGCGAGGCACTTACGCGCTTGTCCACGCGGGGCATCGTCACCGTCAGTGCCCGGCGCGGCTGGTATGTGATCGAGCCATCGCAGGACGAAGCGCGCGAGGCCTTCGAGGCGCGCCGCGTGATCGAATTGGGCTTGCTGCACCAGCTCAAGGTGGTGGACAAGGCCGCTCTGCGCCAGCTCAAGAGCCACCTGCAGCGCGAAAAGGCGGCGCTGGCAGGCTCCGATGTGGGCGTGCGCAGCTTTCTGCTCGGCGACTTCCATGTGTGCCTGGCTGAGTGCCTGGGCAACAGCCTGCTGGCCGATACGCTGCGCGACTTCACGGCGCGCACCACGTTGATCGCCATGCTTTACCAATCGTCGCACGACGCCGCACAGTCGTGTGCCGATCATGTGCGCATCGTCGAGGCGCTGGAGGCAGGTGACATTGCGCGCGCCGAGTCGCTCATGTCGGAACACATCGGCACCGTGCAGTCGGCCCTGCGCCTGCAGGCCAGCAGCGACCCGCTGGCGGGGCTGCGCGACGCGCTGGCGCCCGTGCGCAAGAGCCCCGCACCAACCACCCCACCGGCCCGCGCGCGCAAGCCCCGGGCCGCTACCCAGAGTTCCATCCCCCCAGCGTCTGACCCAGACGCACCTGCCGACGCATCCACCTACCTAGGAGCCCTGCTATGACCACCGTCCGCACCGTCACCTCGTCCACCCGCCGCCTGACCCTGGGCGTGCTTGCCGCCACCGGCCTCGCAGCGGCATTGATGGCGCCCGCCGCCCATGCGCAGAACGCACTGGACAACATCCTCAAGGCCAAGGAAATCAAGATCGCCATCCCCACCGACTACCCGCCGTACGGTTTCGTCGGCACGGACCTCAAGCCCCAGGGCCTGGACGTGGAGATGGCCAACTACATCGGCACCAAGCTGGGCGTGAAGGTCGAGCTGATCCCCGTGACCAGTGCCAACCGCATCCCGTATCTGCAGACGCAGAAGGCCGACCTCGTCATCTCCACGCTGGGCAAGAACCCCGAGCGCGAGAAGGTGATTGACTTCACGGCGGCCTACGCACCGTTCTTCCAGGCCGTGTTCGCGAGCAAGAGCCTGAGCATCAAGAGTTTTGCCGACCTGACCGGCAAGTCGGTGGCCGTGACGCGCGGCGCCATGGAAGACCAGGAGCTGGCCAAGGTCGCGCCCCCCGGCGTGGACGTGAAGCGCTTTGAAGACCATGCCGCCAGCATCTCGGCCTTCGTGTCGGGCCAGACGCAGGCGATTGCCACCAGCGCCTCCACGGCGGGCACCATCATGGTCAAGAACCCCAACCTGCAGACCGAATACAAGCTGCTGCTGAAAGACAGCCCCAACTTCATCGGCGTGGCCAAGGGTGAAGACAAGCTGCGCCTGCGCGTGAACGAGATCATTGCCGAGGCTAAGAAGTCGGGCGACATCGACAAGATGTCCAGCAAGTGGCTGGGCCGCCCCGCGGGCGACCTGCCCCTGTGATCGCAGTTTTCGCCCCCCGCTGAAAGAACCGAACAGGACCGTGGCGTGACAAGCGCCACGCGGCATCCGCACCATGCTGATTGCGCTTGATTTTTCTGCCGTGCTCTCCTCGTGGCCGCTGCTGGTGCGCGGCGTGCTCTGGACCATCGGCCTGACCATCGTGGGCACCGTGCTGGGCCTGCTGCTGGGCACGGCCTGTGCCTGGGCACGCGCCCGCAACCTGGGGCCGCGTGCGCTGCCACTGCGCTGGGCGGTGGCCAGCTATGTGGAGCTGGTGCGCAACACGCCCTTCATCGTGCAGCTGTTCTTCCTGTTCTTTGGGCTGCCTGCGCTGGGGCTCAAGCTCTCGCCCGAGTTCGCCTCCGTGCTGGCCATGGTGATCAACCTGGGCGCGTATTCGGCTGAGATCATCCGCGCTGGCATCGAGGCCACCCCGCGCGGTCAGATCGAGGCGGCGCACAGTCTTGCCCTCACGCCAGGCCAGACCTTCCGCCGCGTGGTGCTGCCGCCCGCGCTGCAAAAGGTGTGGCCCGCCATGGTCAGCCAGATCATCATCGTGATGCTGGGCTCGGCCGTGTGCGGGCAGATATCCACGCCTGAGCTGAGCTATGCCGCCAACCTGATCTCCAGCAACACCTTCCGCGCGTTCGAGGCCTTCATCCTCGCCACGCTGGTGTACCTGGCTCTGTCGATGTTGACCCGCCGCCTGCTCATGTGGGTGGGCGCCCGATTTTTGGTGGGGAGATAAGCCATGGTGGAATTTTCTCTGTGGGACATCCTGCGTAACCTTTTGCTGGCGGCGCGTTGGACCGTCTCGTTGTCCCTCATCGCCTTCATCGGTGGCGGCCTGGTAGGCCTGCTGCTGCTGGTGCTGCGCTTGTCCAAGGTGCGTGGCACCGAGCGTTTGATCGGTGCCTATGTGCAGGTGTTCCAGGGCACGCCGCTGCTCATGCAGCTGTTCCTGGCGTACTTCGGCATTGCGCTGTTTGGCATCAAGACCTCGCCGTGGACGGCGGCGGCCGTGGCGCTGACGCTCTACACCAGCGCCTACCTCACCGAGATCTGGCGTGGCTGCGTGGCCTCCATCCCCAAGGGCCAGTGGGAGGCTGCGCAGAGCCTGGCACTCAACTTTGCCGAGCAGCTGCGCCATGTGGTGCTGCCGCAGGCACTGCGCATTGCGGTGCCGCCCACGGTGGGTTTTCTGGTGCAGGTGATCAAGGGCACGGCGCTGGCTTCGGTGATTGGTTTTGTCGAGCTGACCAAGGCTGGCAGCATGATCTCCAATGCCACCTACCAGCCCTTCCTCGTCTACGCCTGCGTGGCGTTGCTGTATTTTGTTTTGTGCTTCCCGGTGAGCCTGGTGGCGCAGTCCCTTGAAAGGAAACTCCATGGCCATCGCCGCTGAAGCCCCCAAGACCAACCCCACCACTGCTCACGACGGCATCGTGGTGGGCGAGCCCCCCATCGTGGACATCACCGCGCTGCGCAAGTCCTACGGCAGTAACGAAGTGCTCAAGGGCATTGACCTGAAAGTGCAGCGTGGTGAGGTCATCGCCATCATCGGCAAGAGTGGTTCGGGCAAGAGCACGTTGCTGCGCTGCGTGAATGGACTGGAGGAGTTCCAGGAAGGCGCGCTCAGCGTCAACGGCCAGAGGCTGTTGCACGACAGCCCCGCCGCCATGCGCGCGCTGCGCCAGCAGGTGGGCATGATCTTCCAGAGCTTCAACCTGTTTCCGCACCTCTCTGTGGGCCGCAACATCATGCTGGCGCCCACCCTGGTCAAGGCGCGTGATGGCAGGGCTGCAGATGCGCAGGCGCGCCAGTTGCTGGCCCGTGTGGGCCTCGCCGAAAAGTTTGATGCCATGCCCGACCAGCTCTCGGGCGGCCAACAGCAGCGTGTAGCCATTGCGCGTGCGCTGGCCATGGAGCCGCAGGTGCTGCTGTGCGATGAGATCACCTCGGCGCTAGACCCCGAACTGGTGGGCGAGGTGCTGCGCGTGGTGGAGTCCTTGGCGCAAGAAGGCATGACGCTGATGATGGTCACGCACGAAATGGCGTTTGCCCGCAAGGTAAGCGACCGGGTGATCTTCATGCACCAGGGGCGGGTGCATGAGCAGGGCACGCCTGCCCAGCTGTTCGGCAGCCCGCAGACGCCTGAGCTGCAGCAGTTTTTGTCCTCGCTGCACGATTAGTCATAGCAATTCTGTCAGGAGAAAGCCCTTCTCGGCGCGTGCCCGGGCCTTCTCCATGGTCACTGTCACTTAAAAGTGCATGCCTTTCTCAAATTCCACCGCAGAAAGAGTGCCGTTGTTGTTGGCGTCAAGCTCTTTGAAGCGTTGGCTGATGGCTGGCAAGAGTGCAGCCTCCTTCTCGGTCAACTTACCGTCCTTGTCCGTGTCTGCGCGATTGAATGCCGTTGTCGCCGCCTTGGACGGATTGCCGGTTCCTGGTCCGTATGAGTACGCCTTGTCCTGGCTTGGGGTCTGTGCCTGCAAGGTACCCACACCACCCAGAGAGAGTGCGGCGAAGAGCATCACGCTGCGTGTGTCGAACGAGTACTTGCGTCGTTGCTGTGCTTTCATGGTGAGCCTGGCTCCTTGGAAGTTGAACAGGCTTGCATTGCACCGCAGCATGGCGTGCCGCGCCAGCACTCTTGCCTGCTGTTGCCTCACTCAACATTTGCCAGCGTGGTGTAACGCGGCACGCCTGTTGTGTGTAGATGTCCGCGCAGCTTGTAGCCAGACGCAAACATCCCTGGATGTGCGTTCACACCTCACCTTCTCAGGCGTATGGCCTGACTCGCAGGCCCGTGGCCGTCCTACAGGCAGGGGCCGGTTGCGGCAAAACAATGCATCCAAGCATTTCGCTTGATCGCACGTTTTCCTGAAGGAGTTCTCCATGCAAAAGCAAACCGTCTTCGCCGCCCTGGCCGCCCTGGCATGCACCGCTGCACTGGCCCAGGCCCCCGCCAACAGCAATGTGCGCCCTCCGTCCGAAGTGAACCCTTCTGCATCCGGTGGCCCGGCGGCGTCCAAGGCACAGAACAAGGTGGACACGCGCAGCGCCAACAGCAGCGCCATGCCTGCCAACCCCGCAGCGGGCGACGGACGCGCAGCGCCGGTAGCCGAGATCAACCCCAGCGCTTCAGGCGGCAAGGCCGCAGCCAAGGCCGATGCACGGGTCAATGCGCGTTTGATGGACACCAACGGCGACGGCATGGTGTCGCGCCAGGAATGGGACGCCTACCACGCACATGCATGGGACACCATGAAGCCCACCAACGCTGGCGTATCCACGGCAGACATCGACAAGCTCAACCGCACCCCCGCTACGCATTGATCTATCCTCAAGCAGCGCATTGACAGCGCTGTGCTTGCGCCCCGTGGTGCACCATCCTGTGTGCCACAGGGCGTTGGTTCGCGTGCCGCGCATGAAGTGCGTGGTGCGCCGCGGGTAGGGGAATTGGGGGTGAGACGTTTGCACCCGTATGGCGGTGGCGGAGAATCCGGGGCAGATTCACTGCGGTGGCATGTGCTGTGCAGAAGCTGCCGTCCATCTTCCCGTTACCTCTTCAAGGCACCCCCATGGGCAACCGACTCACAGAAATCGCCACGCGCACCGGCGACGCAGGCACCACCGGCCTGGGCAACAACCAGCGCGTCTCCAAAAACAGCCTGCGCATCCATGCCATGGGCGATGTGGATGAACTCAACTCGCACATCGGCCTGTTGCTGTGCGAGCCACTGCCCGATGAAGTCCGCACCCTGCTGGTCGAGGTGCAGCACCAGTTGTTCAACCTGGGAGGCGAGCTGTCGATCCCGGGCTTCGAGCTGCTCAAGGCCGACGCTGTCTTGGCATTGGACGAAGCCCTGGCTCACCACAACGCCGCGCTGCCGCGCCTGCAGGAGTTCATCTTGCCCGCAGGCACCCGCGCCGCTTCACAGGCCCACGTGTGCCGCACCGTGGCCCGCCGCGCCGAACGCGCGGTAGTCGCCCTGGGCAATGAAGAGGCCCTGAACGACGCGCCGCGCCAGTACCTCAACCGCCTCTCCGACCTGATGTTCGTGCTCGCCCGCGTGCTCAACCGTATGGATGGCGGTGATGACGTGTACTGGAAAAGTGAGCGCCTGGCACAGCAGAATGCTACTGAATAAATAGCATCCGGCGCATATTCATCTAGCGCTTGGGGATGTTTTCATTAAAAATCGCCCCCCAGCCTTTGCGAGGGGCGAGCCCCAGACCAGGACCGCCGCGCAAGGGCCGCCCCGCCGCGCTGGCGGTGTCCCTCTTCCCGGATCGCGCTAGCGATTCGAGAGAAGGGGGAAGCAGCGAAGCCGCTCAGGGGGATGCACCTTATCTCGGTGCGAGGATCGCCATCGTCAGCCGCGACACGCAGGTCAGCTCACCCGCTTCGTTGTGCAGATCGATGTGCCACACATGCGTGGTGCGGCCAATGTGCACGGGCTTCGCCGTCCCGGTCACCCAGCCGCTGGTGGCAGAGCGCAGGTGGTTGGCGTTGATATCCAGGCCCACGGCGCGGTAGCCCTCCGGCAGGGCGTAGTAGGCGCCGGTGGAGCCCATGGACTCGGCCAGCACCACGCTGACACCGCCGTGCAGCAGGCCAAAGGGCTGGATGGTGCGGTGGTCTACCGGCACGCGGGCGCGCAGAAAGTCGTCACCCACCTCGACAAACTCAATGCCCAGGTACTCTACGGCGGTATTGCGGTTGGCGGCCTTCAGCAGGGCCAGGTCGATGGGTTTTTTCCAGATGGGCATGGTGTTCACGGGTCAGGGCCAAGTCAGTGCAAGCCGCTGATTGTGCCAATGCCTGTGGTCCCGCCCTGTGCCGCAGGTGCCTAGGAGCCTGTCGGACTTGGAAGTCGTCGGCTGCAAATCGGCCGCAGCGGTCCATTTTTTACCGTCTTTTTGCCCCATAGCCGGGCTATGGGTCTGCAAATCCGGCAAAAACTGTCCTCGCTGGGGCCGATTCTCGCTATCGACGCTCCAAGTCCGACAGGCTCCTAGCCTCAGCCCACAAACTTTCCGTTGGCGCCCATCACCCCCAGGTCCAGAAAGCGCGAGCCCACATACGGCGCGCCGCTGGCGTAGTCGATGGACAGGCCACCCAGGTCGTTGCTGCGGATGCCTGCGAGGGCGTTGCGCAGCTTGGCGCGGGTCAGGTCGCGGCCAGCGCGCTCCAGGCCCTCGGCCAGCACACGGGCGTTCACGTAGCCTTCAAAGCTGCGGGCCGAAAACTCCTGGTAGCCCAGCGCGCGCATGGCTTTCTGGTAGTCGCGCACCACGGCGTAGCTGGTGCGGGCGGCGTCGGGCAACACCATCGACAGTGCAATGCCCGAGGCCTTGCCCCCCAGCTGGCGCAGGTTGTCGCCCGACAGCGCCACGCTGGTGGCGGCCAGCGGCGTGCTGGGAGAGACCTTCTTGAACTCGTTGACCAGCGTGGCGGTGATGTCGCCCGCCGTGCCCAGCAGCACGGCGTTGGGCTTGGCGGCCACGGCCTTGCTCACCACGTCGGCCACCTGCGCACCTTGTGCATCCAGCTTGAATGCCTTGGGCGCGGGCTGTTTGGCGGCGGCCATGGCCTTGGTCACATCGGCCAGAAACTCGCGGCCAAAGGCGGTGTCCTGGTACACGACAGCCAGCTCGGTGATGCCCATGGACACCAGCTTCTGCGCCAGGCGCTGGGCCTCATCGGTGTAGCTGGCGCGCACGTGGAACACCGAGCGGTACTCGGCCTTGCGCAGCGAGGTGGCGCCGCTTTGCGGGGCCACATACGGGATCTGCGCCTCGTCCACCAGCGGCAGGATGCGCTGGTTGTTGGCCGTGCCCATGCAGGAGATCAGCGACACCACGTTGGCATCGGCAATCAGCTTGCGCACGTTGTCTTCGGAGCGTGCAGCGTCATAGCCGTCGTCCAGTGCCAGCAGCTTGATCTCGCGGCCGTGAATGCCCTTGGCGTTGGCCTGGGCAACACCGGCGTCCAGCCCCTGCTTGAGTTCCTTGCCCAGGCTGGCCAGTGCGCCGCTGGTGCCCAGCGAGCAGCCAATGGTCACGCTTTTGGCGTCCATCGGGTCTTGCACGCCCACGGCGCGCGACGAGGGGGCAAGCAGCAGGCCGGTGCTGGCGGCCACGAGGGATTGGGTGAACTGACGGCGTTGCATGGTCAAAAAAACTCGCAGGCAAAAAAACCACCAGCCCCGGAGTGGGGCTGGTGAGGGTGGGAGAGGGGAGGTCGATAGACCTAGGGTTAACCCTGATTTTATCTGCCCGGGCTGGCAATTGGCTGTCAAAGGCATGGGGACCCAGGGGGCGAGCAGCGCCCCCTATGCCCTTTCTCTCCCCTTCGCGCCTTATGCCGCGCTGGCAGGGTCCGCTGGCGCGCGCATGTTGCCCGTCTCCACATACCGCTGGTGCCACGACAGCGCCTCGTTCAGCAGGTGCGGCGTGTGCTGGCCCACAGCGCTCTTTTTGGCTCGTGCCACGTAGTCGTGCAGGGCAGGTCGGAAGTCCGGATGCGCGCAGCGGTCGATGATGATCTCGGCGCGCTGCGTGGGCGAGTGGCCGCGCAGGTCGGCCAGGCCCTGTTCGGTGACGAGGATCTGCACATCGTGCTCGGTGTGGTCCACGTGCGAGGCCATGGGCACGATGCACGAGATGCTGCCGTTCTTGGCCAGCGACGGCGTCATGAAGATCGACAGGTAGGCATTGCGCGCAAAGTCGCCCGAACCGCCAATGCCGTTCATGATGGCCGAGCCCATGATGTGCGTGCTGTTCACGTTGCCGTAGATGTCGGCTTCGATCATGCCGTTCATCGCAATCAGGCCCATGCGGCGGATCAGCTCGGGGTGGTTGCTGATCTCCTGCGGGCGCAGCACGATGCGCTGCTTGTAGTAGTCGATGCGGTCGTTGAAGTCCTGCATCGCCGCCGGGCTCAGCGACAGGGCTGTGGCCGAGGCGCTGGCCAGCTTGCCCGAGCGCAGCATGTCCAGCATGCCGTCCTGCAGCACCTCTGTGTAGGCCGTGAGGTTCTCGAAAGGCCCGTTGTTCAGGCCCGCGAGCACCGCGTTGGCGATGTTGCCCACGCCCGACTGCAGCGGCAGCAGGTCTTGGGGCAGGCGGCCCTTTTTCACTTCGTGCTGCAAAAACTCGATGATGTGGCCCGCGATGCGGTTGGACGTGTCGTCCGGTGCTGCGTACACGCTGTTGCGGTCGGGCTGGTTGGTCATCACCACGGCGATGACCTTGCTCGGGTCGCAGCGCAGGTAGGGCTCGCCAATGCGTTCGTCGGGCCGCGTCATGGGGATGGGCTTGCGGTGCGGCGGCCGGTCGGTGCCGTAGTAGATGTCGTGCATGCCTTCGAGCTGCGGGTTGTGCCAGGCATTCACCTCCAGGATGACCTTGTCGGCCTGGTCCAGCCAGGTCTTGTTGTTGCCCACGGATGACGACGGGATCAGCCGCCCGTCGGGCAGCACGCCCGCCACCTCCACCACGGCTACATCGAGCTTGCCCAGAAAGCCGAACCACACGAACTGCGCCACGTGCGACAGGTGGATGTCCACGTACTGCATCTGCCCCGCATTGATCTGGCGGCGCACCGTCGGGTCGGACTGGTAGGGCAGGCGCATCTCGATGCCATCGACCTTGGCCAGGGCTCCGTCCAGCTCGGGGGCGGTGGAGGCCCCTGTCCACAGCCCGATCTTGAAACCATGACCTTGTGCGTTCAGGCTCTCGATGCGGCGCGCCAGCGCACCCGGCACGGCCTTGGGGTAGCCTGCGCCGGTAAAGCCGCTCATGCCCACATGGGCACCGGCGGGGATCAGGGCGGCCGCCTCGTCGGCGGACATGGTGCGGGAGAGAAAGTCGGGGTACAGAACCCGATCGGCCAGGGACATGAACAAACTCCGCAAAAAGAAAAAAAGCCACCCGCCCGGTGAGCGGATGGCCCTGTGGACAAAACCCAGGATGCTAGCCTGCGTTCCTTACAAATTAAGGGTTAACCCTTACGCATCCAGTCTGTCCGCTGATGTCCACAGATCACGCCGCTTTGCGGTTGAGCAGCGCGTACAGCAGGATTGCCCCGAACGTGGCGGTGCCGATGCCGCCCAGCGCGAACTGGCCGAACTTGAGCGTGAAGTCGCCCGTGCCCAGGATGAGCGTGATGGCCGCCACGATGAGGTTCTTGTTCTGCGAAAAGTCCACCTTGTTGTCCACCCAGATCTTGGCCCCGGCCACCGCTATCAGGCCAAACACCACGATGGACACGCCGCCCATCACCGGCAGCGGAATGGTCTGGATCAGTGCGCCGAATTTGGGGGAAAAGCCCAGCACCAGCGCAAACACACCCGCCAGCAGGAACACGGCGGTGGAATAGATCTTGGTCGCCGCCATCACGCCGATGTTTTCGGCATAGGTGGTCACGCCCGTGCCACCGGCGCTGCCACTGACCATGGTGGCAATGCCGTCGCCGATGAACGCGCGGCCCATGTAGCGGTCCAGGTTCTGGCCGGTCATGGCCGTCACGGCCTTCACGTGGCCCAGGTTCTCGGCCACCAGGATGATGGCCACGGGCGCAATCAGCAGCATGGCATTGCCGCTGAACTGCGGGGCTGCAAAGTTCGGCAGGCCAAACCACGCAGCGTTGGCCAGTGCAGTCAGGTCCATGGGCTTGCCCAGGCCCAGGCCGTTGGTCAGTACTGCATAGATGATGCTGGCCACGATCAGCCCGACCAGGATCAACAGGCGCTGCACCATGCCGCGCGTGAGCACGGCCACCAGGCCCACGCTCACAAAGGTCACCACCTGCATCCAGCTGTCAAAGTTGCTGGCCGCCATGTTCTTGATGGGAATGCCCGCGAGGTTCAGCCCGATCACCGCCACCACCGAGCCCGTGACCACGGGCGGCATGAAGCGCTCGATCCAGCCCGTGCCAATCGCCTGCACCAGCGCTCCGATGAGCGTGTAGACCAGGCCACACGCAATGATGCCGCCCAGCGCCACGCCGATGTTGGCATTGGCCCCTTGGCCCGCATAGCCCGTGGCCGCAATCACCACGCCAATGAACGCAAAGCTCGAGCCCAGGTAGCTGGGCACCTTGCCGCCGGTGACGAGGAAGAAGATCAGCGTGCCGATGCCGCTCATCAGGATGGCCACGTTCGGGTCAAAGCCCATCAGGATGGGCGCCAGCACCGTGGCGCCAAACATCGCAATCACGTGCTGCACGCCCATCACCGCCGTCTGCGGCCAGGGCAGCCGCTCGTCCGGCGCGATCACGCCGCCTTGTTGCAACACATCAGCGCTTTTCACACGCCAGTTCATGAATCCCATGTGGTTGTTCCTTGTGGTTGAGGCGCGAATGCTAGTGGATGCGGCCAGGGTGGGGGACGAGCATCCCGGGCGGGTTACGATGCCCCCGCCCCCGCGAGGCGCCCCGCACCGCTGCCCAGACCCTCACTGCCATGTTTCCTGCACCCACTTGCCCCTCGTGCCGCCAACCCATGCAGGCACACCGCTTTGCCAGCAACCTGGGCGATTCGCTGGAGCTGGACATCTGCTTTGCCTGCCAGGGCCTGTGGTTTGACCGGCACGAGAACCTGAAGCTCACGCCCCAGTCCGTGGTCGAGCTGTTTCGGCTGCTGCACGAGCACCGTGTGGACCAGCACCAGGCCCTGGCCGAGAGCATGGCCTGCCCGCGCTGCAACACCAGCCTGGCCAAGGGTTACGACGTGGTGCGCAGCGGCCGCTACATGGTGTACCGCTGCGGGCGACAGCATGGGCGCTTCAGCACCTTCTCGTCCTTCATGGTCGAAAAAGGCTTTGTGCGCCACATGACGCGCCCCGAGATTGACGACCTCGCCAAGCGCGTGGGCGCCATCTACTGCACCAGCTGCGGCGCGCCCGTGGACATCCGCAAGGACCACGCCTGCCCCTATTGCCGTGCCGCTTTCTCCCTCATCGACCCCCAGGCCGTGGTGCGCGCCATGGAGGGCTATGCCGCCGCGAGCGCCAAGGCACCGGCGGCGCCGGCATCGCCCGTGGACATTGGCGACGCCCTGGTGGCCCTGGAGCGCGACCGCACCCGGGCCGAGCGGGAGCGCCAGAAGCGGGCGTTCACCACGGCCAGCAGCGACGCCAATGACAGCTCGTTCACCGGAGATCTTCTGGCCGCCGGGGTGGCGCTGGTGTGGGCGCTGGTGAAGGACTAGGGATTCAGCGTCGCGCTGGCGGCAAGCCCCGCCAGTGCATTGACATACCGCAGCATGCGCTGCGGTCATTCACGACAGACTGGGGCAGACCGTTCAGAATGGTCCAAGAACCTGTTCTGAGGCCCCGAGGCCCCGAGGCCCTGAGGCCCTTGCCCTGGGCCACCCACGCAACCGTGGCGCCCGCTGCCACTGGAGGAGCGCCCCGTGCCGCAGTCCCCCACCCGACGTCCAGCCCGACCGCCGCGCAGCCCTGCGCCACCGGCGCGTGTGCCCCGCCCCACCGGCAGCCTGCTGCAGCGCGCACAGCTGCCGCCCGTGCCCAGCACCCTGCTCATCCCTTTGGCCGCGCGTGCCCACGGCGGCCGCTATTTCCCCTGGCTCGACTGCCACGATGCGGTGGCCCAGGCCTTGCTGACCCAGCTGGGTGCCGATGTGAACAGCACCCTGGACGACCTGCCCACGGTGCTGCATGTGCTGTGGCGCACCCGCGCCATCAAGGAGGCGGGGCACGCCTTTTTTGCCGAGCACCCGCAGGCCCTGGGCGTCAACCTGGGGTGTGGCCTCACGCACCACTTCCAGTGGCTGGACACGGGGGCCAACCATTGGCTTGATGCGGACCTGCCTGCAGTGATGGCGCTGCGCAAGCCCCTGTTGCCGCCGCAGTGCCCGCGCATCCGCCATGCCGATCTGGACCTGTCGCAACCCGGCTGGTGGCAGCGGCTCGGGCTGCCCGCGCAGCGCACCGCCCCCCCGGTGCTGCTGGTGTGTGAGGGCGTGTTGATGTACCTGCCACCCGCGCAGGTGCACGCCGTGCTGGCCGAGTTTGCGCAGCACGCGCCGCCGGGCTCGCGCATGGTGCTGGATGTGATGACGCGCCAGGCCGTGGGTTGCGCGGCCCGCCACGCCAGCGTGGGGCCTACGGGCGCAGAGTTTCGCTGGGGTGTGGGCCGCATGGCAGAGCTGGCAGCCGTGCACCCGCGCCTGCAACTGCTGCGCGAGCAAAGCGTGGCGGAGGGCTATGGCTGGGCCGGTATTGCCATGGACATGTGGTGGCGCCCCTGGATCGGTGCGCCGCTGTATGGCCTGGCCACGCTGGGGGTAAGGGACGGCCCCCCCTGAGCCGCTTCGCGTCTTCCCCCTGAGGGGGACGCCACCGGTGGCCTGGCAAAGCCAGCTCCACGGTGGCGCTGGCGTGGGGCGCGCCCGTTGCAGAGGTTGGCTACGGCCTGAGCGTCAGTGCGCGCATCCATTGGGGTGCCTTGCCCGTCAGCTGCCCCACGATGGCCGCCTGCAGCGGTGGCAGGCGCCGCGCGCCCTGCAGCACCAGTTGCCGCAGCAGGCGGGGTACCGGGCGGGCGTCGGTGTACAGGCGCACGATGGCGTTGGTGCCCTGGTAGATGGGCCAGGCGTGGCGGTGGTGGCCCTGGGCGTAGGGGGTGAGTGCGTCGGCGCTGCCAATGTCCAGCCCTCGCTGGCGTGCGCTGACCAGCGCGGCGGTGAGCCGCTCCACGCCGGCCAGGCCCAGGTTGTAGCCATGGGCCGTGACCGGGTGCATGCCCACGGCAGCGTCGCCCAGCAGCGCGCAGCGGTGGCCCGCAAAACGCTGCGCATACACGGCCACCAGCGGGTAGGCGTGGCGTTCGCCCACCAGCGCCATGGGGCCCAGCCGGTCGTTGAACTGGGCCTGCACCTGGGCGGCAAAGGCCTCGGGGCCTTTGGCTATCAGCGCCGCCGCATCGGCCGCACCCGCGGTGACCACCACCGAGCACAGCGCATGCCCCTCTTGGGGGTCGTCCGGCAGGGGCAGCACGGCCAGTGTGCGGTCGTAGCCAAAACACTCGTGGGCCACGTTGCCGTGGGGCAATGTGTGGCGCATGCGGCAGACGATGACGGTGCGGCCAAAGTCGGTCATCTGCGCGCCCATGCCCAGCTGGCGGCGCGTGGCCGAAAAGCGGCTGTCGGCGGCCACCAGCAGCGGGGCGGTCAGGCGCTGGGGCGTGGCGTTGTTGCCGGGTGCGGTGGGCACGCAGTCCAGCTCGGCATGGCCGGGCAGCGTGGCCACGCGGGTGACCTGGGTGCTGGTGACAAGGTGAACCCCCGGCGTGCGGGCCGCCACGGCATAGGCGGTGCGCCGCAGCGCATGGTTGGGCACGATAAAGCCCAGGGCGCCGGGCGCTGCACCCCCCGGGGTCTGCGGAGTGTTCAGCTGCAGCGCGCTGTGCTGACCCAGCGGACCGTCGTGTACCTGGGCTTCGCTGATGGTGCCCACCTCATGATCGGCCAGCCGGGCCCAGGAGCCAAGGCGTTGCAGCGTGGACCGGCTGGGGTGCGTCAGCGCGATCTCGCGGCCGTCGGGCGCAGGCGCGGCCAGCACGCTGTCGCTCTGCTGTTCCACCACGGTGGTGGTGAACCCGGCCTGCGCCAGGGAGATGGCCAGCGACAGGCCCGCCGGGCCTGCGCCGACGATGAGCACGTCGCTGTGGTGGGTGGTCATGGCGGGAGGGATGCAAGGTGACAAGGCGCCCGCCCCGGCGTGGGGAGGCAGCGCGCCATTGTGGGCGGGCGGGCTTTGGCGGGCTTTGCCCTGCGTCAAGCCATGGTGTGGCGATGCTATCCAATCGATAGCTGCTTGTGCATATGGTTCTAGCGCTTGGTGGCTAAAACACCCATATGTCAGTCCTTGGCCGCCTTGCGCGGGGTTTTGGTGGACTTCTTCCTGGCCGGGCCCGCCTTTTTACCGCGCAGGTGCAGTACCCAGGTGACCAGCAGCCACAGGTAGCCTGCAGCGATGCTGTACGCCGCAAAGGCCGCCAGCGACAGCGGCGGCGCGGTGACGGAGCGCGGGTTGGCAATGGTCTCCAGCAACTGGCGCGTGCCGGTACCCAGCGTAGGCGTGGCGTGCTGGCTGCCCGAGCGGGCCATGAGGGCGCCCATGAAGGTGAAGAACTCCATCAGCAGCGCGCCGATCAGAAAGCAGGCCAGCAGGGCCATCAGCTGTGCAAACGCCCGCCGGTTGCCCTTGGCCAGGAACACGATGACCGACACCAGCCACAGCACGGGCAACAACAGGGCCACGGCGGGCCAGGCGGAAAGGAGCATTTGCATCAGAGCGACGGGCCAGGGCCCCCGGGGGAAATTTCGGCAACAACTGGCGCACAGGCGCCCAGAAACGGCCCAGGGGCATGTGCCCGCCAAACCATGCGCAAAGTATAGGTATCCCGCTGGTGGGGTCGCCGCTCCCGGCCGCGCAGCACCCGCAGGCCCGGTTTTGGCATGTCAATTCGGAGACCGCGCAGCATGGTCAATGCCGCAGCGCGCTGGTACGCTGCGTCGCCATGGAGACAAAACAAAACACCCCGCCTTTCATTCCCCAGATCCGCCTGTACCAGAACTGGCTGCGCGACGCCCGTGGCCTGCAGTTCGACAGCTACGACGCACTGTGGCGCTGGTCCACCACCGAGCTCGATGCCTTCTGGCAAAGCGTGTGGGACTACTTCCAACTGGAGTCGCCCACCCCCCACACGGCCGTGCTGGCCAAGAACACCATGCCCGGCGCGCAATGGTTTCCCGGCGCCCAGGTCAACTACGCGCGCCAGGCGCTGAGGCATGTGGATGCGGCCCACGCCGCAGGCCTGCCCGCCATCATCAGCCGCAATGAAAAAGGTCACCACCGCGAGCTGAGCTGGCCCGAGTTGCGGCGCCAGGTCGCGTCGCTCGCGCTGCACCTCAAGGCCCAGGGCGTCCAGCCCGGCGACCGCGTGGCCGCCTACCTGCCCAACGTGCCCGAGGCCATGATCGCCTTCCTGGCCACGGTGAGCATCGGCGGCGTGTGGAGCATCTGCGCGCCCGACATGGGTACGCATGCGGTGCTCGACCGCTTCCGCCAGATCGAACCCAAGGTGCTGATCGGCGTGGATGGCGTGAGCTACGGCGGCCGCGACCACGACCGCCGCCCCGTGCTCGCCGAGCTGCGCGAGGCCCTGCCCAGCGTGCAGCATGCCGTGCTGCTGGGCAATCTGGATGCTTCTATTTCTATAGCAGACTGGACAGATTGGACTAGCGCTACCGCCCAAAACGATGCAGAAACGGCTGCCTTCGAGCCGATGTGGCTGCCGTTTGACCACCCCCTGTGGATCGTCTATTCCAGCGGCACCACCGGTTTGCCCAAGCCCATCGTGCACGGCCACGGCGGCACGGTGCTGGTGGCGCTGCAGCTCAAAGTGCTGCACAACGACATCGGCTGCAGCTACGAGCCCAACAGCTTTGGCGAGCGCTACCACTGGTACAGCTCCACGGGCTGGGTGATGTGGAACGCGCAGCTCTCGGGCCTGCTGTCGGGCACCACCTGCGTGATCTACGACGGCAACCCCGGCGGCAGCAAGGACCACCCCGACTGGGGCGTGCTGTGGCGCTTTGCCGCCGAGACGGGCGTGACCTTCTTCGGCGCGGGCGCGGCGTTTTTTGCCAACTGCATGAAGGCGGGTATCACGCTGGCCGACTATGGCGACCTCACGCGCATCCGCGCGCTGGGCACCACCGGCTCACCGCTGTCGCCCGAGGTGCAGCAGTGGGGTACGGCGCAGTTCGAAGCGCTGGGCACATCCGATATCTGGTGGAACAACATCTCGGGCGGCACCGACTTTTGCGGTGCCTTCATCGGCGGCCACCGCGAGATGCCCCAGGTGCCGGGCGAGATGCAGTGCCGCATGCTGGGCGCGGCCGTGGAGTCATGGGATGCCGAGGGCCGCCCTGTGCAGGACGCGGTGGGCGAGCTGGTCTGCGCGCAGCCGATTCCATCGATGCCGCTCTACCTGTGGGGTGACAAGGACGGCAGCCGCTACCTGTCGAGCTACTTCGACATGTATCCCGCAGGCCATGGCCGCCAGCCCGGCGGTGGCGATGGCCCCGCGGGCATGGGCGCGGTGTGGCGCCATGGTGACTGGCTCAAGATCGGCGCCAACGGCGGCTGCGTGATCTACGGCCGCAGCGACGCCACCATCAACCGTCACGGCCTGCGCATGGGCACGAGCGAGATCTACAGCGCTGTCGAATCCTTGCCCGAAGTGCTCGACAGTCTGGTGGTGGACCTGGAGTACCTGGGCCGCGAAAGCTACATGCCGCTGTTTGTGGTGCTGCGCCCCGGCAACGTGCTGGACGAGGCCCTGCGCGCGCGCATCAACGGCGCGGTGCGCACGGCCCTGAGCCCGCGTTTTGTGCCCGACGACATCTTTGTGGTGGCGGAGGTGCCACGCACCCTGAGCGGCAAGAAGCAGGAGCTGCCCATCAAGAAACTGCTGCTGGGCCAGCCCATCGACAAGGTGGTCAACAAGGACGCCATGGCGAACCCGGGGTGCCTGGACTGGTATGTGGCGTTTGCTGCAGAGCGCAAGGTTGCATAGCCACGCCGAACCGGTGGCCCCTTGCAACCGGAGCGCAGAATGCCTGCAGCGCCAACGCTGGGCGGGCCGTCAGCGGTGGGGCTATTCGGGCATGAACCCGTCAAACCGTTTGAGCACGGCGTTGGCGCGGCCGTTTGACTTGGCGGCATACAGTGCCTGATCGGCGGTGGTCAATAGAGCGCTTGCACATGCAGAGGGGCTGCTTGCGGAAACGTCCCGCAAGCCTTCACGGCAGTCTGCCCAGCGGGCTGACTCCTTGTCAAAGCAACCGACACCGATAGAGACGGTAAGAAATCCTGTCCCCGAAGCCGTGTGCGGGATTTTGAGCCGTGCCACATTCGCCATCAGTGAACTCGCGACGGTCATTGCCCCGGCGCCATCGGTATCCGGCAGAATCAACGCAAACTCTTCTCCACCGTAACGGGCAGGAAGGTCTGCAGGGCGATTTGTACAGGCACGCATGGCACGAGCGATGCCAATCAGCGCATCGTCTCCTGCACCGTGCCCGTAGGTGTCGTTAAAACATTTGAAATGGTCCACGTCCAGCATCAGCACGGACAGCGGTGTATGGCTGCGCTGGGTGCGCTTGCATTCCATCATCAGCGCTTCATCCAGCGTGCGACGGTTGGCAATCCCAGTTAGCGCGTCGATGGCAGAGAGTGTGCGCAGACGGTCTACTGCCAGCTTCAGCCGCAACTGGGTTTTTACCCGCGCAGCCACTATGGCGGGCCGAAATGGCTTTCCGATGAAATCCGCCGCTCCGCTGGCCAGCCCTTTTTCTTCCATCTCTTCGCTATTGTGGCTGGTGATGAAAATGGTGGGCACTTGTTCAAGCGACGGTTGTAAGCGCATAGCACTCAGCACTTCAAAGCCCGACATGCCCGGCATGTCGGCGTCCAGCAAGATGACATCTGGCGGCTCCTGCAGGGCCAGCCGAAGAGCGTCAGCACCATTGAGTGCGTAGCGCACACGGCCGATGGCAGTCAGTGTCTTGGCCAGCACCTGGATCACCGTAATGTCGTCATCGACGATCAAAATATTGGCGCTGGTCGGGTCAATCAAATTGGGCATGGTTGGTAGTCTCTTTCGCAGAGCGCATGTCTTGCCGACATCGTGTGGTGTCGAGCGCAGCAAGCCCGTGGCGCAGATTGTGTCTCAGGCACAAAAGCACTAGGCCTCGTCGGTCAATACGTTCGATAGCGTGCAGGCGGCAGCTGCAAAGTCCAGCGAGTGAACGGCATGGCTCAGAGACTCCATGGCTTGCGGACCCATGAGAGAAAGCAAGTCTGGGGCGAGATTCTCAAAGTTTTTGATCGCCGCCAAGTCCTGCCGGTCAAGAAGCCGTCTCAGATCTTGTACCGCTTGCAGCGTGGATTCCGACACATGGTTCGCAGTGCGTTCCGCGCCGCTGACATTGCCCGGTGCTGTGGGAGGCCTTGCATCACTCGCAAGTGCTACTTCAGCCGCAGCGCTCAGTTGTCTGAGCGCATCGTTCAGCGAAGCGAGCAAGGCCGCAGCGTCCGTGGTCTCGTCAGCGTCAGCGGCTTGATGTCCGTCTCCCTCGCGCAGCAAAGTTTCCAGCTGGGACGCAATTGCATGCAGCCTGGTGGCACCCAACATGCCAGAGGAGCCTCGCAGCTTGTGCACACGAGAGACCAAAGCGTCATGTTCCTGCGTGTTGGCGCTGTCGGTCGTTGGAGGAAAACCGTCGCTGTAGTCGCGCAAAAAGCGTTGAAGCAAGTTGGTGAACAGCCCAACGTCGCCTTGCATCAAGCGTTTTGCATCCTCGGCGCGAATGCCCTCAATGTCGGGCCAGTGGACCGATGTGGACTGGTAGCCCGCCGGTTCGGCGAGTGCAACGGCTGCAGTAGTCCCGCGCGCTCTGGTTACCTGCGCGTGCACAGTGCGCACCAACAGCGCGGGGTCCAGTGGCTTGGTCAGAAACGCGTCCATGCCAGCAGCCTCTGCGCGGCGCCGTTCCTCGGTCAGTGCCCCGGCTGTCAACGCAATGATGGGCAGCTTGATCAAGCCGAGTTGGTGGCGCGCACGTCTCGTTGCTTCGTAGCCATCCATGACAGGCATTTGGATGTCCATCAGAACGGCATCAAAACTGGTGCCGCTGCCCTTCATGGCAGTGAGAGCCAGTAAGGCATCATGGCCGTTGACGCAGACTTCCACGGTTGCGCCTTCTTTCTTGAGCATCTGGCTGGCCACTTCCAGATTGATGTCGCTGTCGTCCACCAGCAGAATGCGCATGCCTTGCAGCCATTGGCCTTGTATGGCCTCCAGTCGGGTGAACTGCACGACATGATCTTGCCGCCCCGTGCGTTCCGCCACACTGGCGTTGATGGCATTGAACAGGGAAGATGGATTCACTGGCTTAGTCAGGATGCGGTTTACCACCCCCGTGGGGTCGTGGCTGGCAACATGATCTCTTTCTTGGGCAGATACGACCAGCGTGGCCGGCAAGTCCTTGTTGCCTATGCGCTCCGTGAGCATGATCAATGCCTGTATACCGTCCAAACCCGGCATCTTCCAGTCCACGACCAACGCATCCGGCAGCGGTTGGTGCGCGTCCGCCAGTTCCTGCATTCGGTGAACCAATTCGGTACCAGAGTTCAGCGCTGTAGTACGCCAGCCAAAAGCCTCACCCATTTGCACCAGATTCACTCTGTCGAGCTCGTTGTCGTCAACGATGAATATGCTCAAGCGTCTTTGGCTGGATACTGATTGCCCGGACAGGTCCTCTTCATCGGCGACGGCGAACGGCAGCCGCACCCGGAACGTACTGCCGGCGCCCACCGTGCTGTGCGCACCGACTTTTCCCCCCATGAGTTCGCACAAGCGTTTGACGATGGACAGCCCCAGCCCCGTTCCACCAAACCGCCGTGTGGTGGACGCATCGGCCTGCGCAAACGGGGTGAAGAGGCCCTTCAGTGCCGTTTCAGAAATACCTTCACCGGTATCCACCACCGAAAATTCCAGCCAGACATGCGGGTCGGCATTGCCCGGATTCTGTTCCCGTGCGACCCGCAGCGACACGCTGCCTTGGGAGGTGAATTTGATGGCATTGCTCAGAAGATTGGACAGCACTTGCCGCAGACGCGTTGGATCTCCCAGCAAAGCTGCGGGCAATACATTCACGCCTTTCAGTTCGATGCTCACACCCTTGTTAGAAGCTTGGGGCGAGTAAAGCTGAAACAATTCCGTCAGCAATTCGGCAGGGCTGAATACGACTGACTCTGTGGTCATTTCCCCAGCTTCAATCTTCGATATATCCAGCACATCATTGATGATGCCCATCAAGGATCTGCTGGCAATTTGCATCTTGGCCAGGAGTTGGCGCTGGTCATCGTTCAAAGGGGTGTCTGCCAGCAAGTGGGACACGCCGAGCACGGCGTTCATGGGAGTCCGGATTTCATGGCTCATGTTGGCCAGAAATATGCTCTTGGCGGCACTCGCCGCTTCTGCTTCGGCCTTCGCGTGGCGCAAACTTTGCTCTTGCAGGTGGTGCTCCGTCATGTCCTGCGCGATACCGAGATACCCAATAATTCCACCCTGCGTGTCCCGGACCGTGTTGACTGACAGTTGAACAGGCAGATGGTGCCCGTCCTTGTGTACGTAGGTCCATTCACGGCTTTCAAAACCTAGCCGTTCAGCCTCGTGCACAAAGACTCGGAAACCCTGAACCGGGTATCCATACCTTAACGAAAGCTCTTGCCCGTAGGTGTTGACCTCTTCTGCCAAGTGCAGGGGCGCTGGAGAGCTGATCCCCACCATTTCTTGTGCCTTGTACCCCAGCATTTTCTCGGCACCGGTATTGAAGAGGGTAATGGTCCCCTCAAGGTCGGTGGCAATGATGGACTGTTGGGTAGCAGCGCCCAGAACACCCTCGAGGGTGGCGACCACTTGCTGCAGGTGTTCCTCAGCCTTCTTCGTGGCAGAGATGTCTTGGTGTGTGCCAGACATCCATTGCGGCGCACCCTCTGGGGTGCGCGTAATAACCTGTCCGCGGGATTGAACCCAGACCCAATGACCCGTTTTGTGGCGCATTCGCACGACGCTCTGGTAGTGCGGCAGTTCTCCACGGAAATGGGTATCCAGCAGACCCTGCGCTACGGGAAGGTCGTCCGGGTGGCAACGGGTTTTCCAGGTATCGATACTGGTGGGCTGCAGCTCCGCAAGGGTATAACCAATGATGTCTGCCCAGCGCTCGTTGACGGTGATCTCGCCTGTCTGGACGTTCCACTCCCAGGTGCCGACATTCGTGCCCTCGATGATGTGCGCCAGTCGTTCACGCTCCCTGGCAAAGGCCTGGCGGCTTGCCACAATGTCCGTGATGTCGTGCACGATCACGTAAAAACCTCGGACCTCCCCGTTCACGATGTCAGGCAGGTAGTTGGCCAGTGAGTGGCGGCTTCCCATGCCATCAGGACGAGGGATGGAGCGCTCGAATTTTTGCCTTTCGCCGCGCAAGGCCCCCTCTATGTAAGGGCGGTTGCGCTCGAACATATCGGCCCCTAGCAGCTGGACCATGGGTATGCCAAGCAAGCTGGAGGGCTCAACACCAAACCAATCGCTGTAGGCCTTGTTGGCAACGCGGTTACGGAGGTCCTTGTCCCAGTAGCCGATCATGGATGGCACGGAATCGAGCACTGTTTGCAGGTCATGGCGCGCGCTTTCCAAGTCCGCAGTGCGGCTTGCAACCTGTTTTTCGAGACTGGAGGCCAGGTCTGCCATCGCTTTTTCTGCACGCTGACGGTCTCGAATATCTCGCATGAAGCGGGCGATGCCGATGATTTGGCCCCGTTCACTGCGTATTGCACTGGCCGTGACAGAAACCGGTGCGAGCACGCCGTCCTTTGCCAACAGTGTCATGTCCACAGGGTCTGCGTCGCCTTTGGACATGACCTTCATTACCAGCTGCTCTTCCTTGCCCTTTTCATCAACAGCCGTCATGCGCTCGATCATGGGTTGTCCCATGGCCTCATCCCTGGTGTAGCCGAACAGGCGCTCTGCCGCAGGGTTCCAGATGATGACCTTGCCTTGCGTTGATTCCCCCACAATGGCATCCGCAGAGCTTTCCATAATCGTCGCCAGCTGAGCCTGCTGCTGCAGGATCTTTCGCTTGCGTTCGAGGCCCGACCGCACAGCCCCCACCAGTAGCGACATCAAAAGGCTGGTCACCATCCCGACGGCAAGTACCGTACGCCACGACAACTGATCGAGGCCTTTGGTGAACTCGGGCCTTGCGGATAGCTCGAAGCGCCATAACCGGCCGTAGATTTCGCGCTCCAATGTCTGCTGCAAGGTGGTTTTTACAGGGGTTCGTTGGCGCTGACTGTTGAATACAGGGTCTGGCTGCGAGGGGTTGGAGACATCGGTGATTGACAGGTCGTACTGCAGCTGTGTGATGTTGAAGTCGGCGAGCACTTCGCTCAATGCGAGGGGTGCGTAGGCCCATCCAAAGCCCATGGACTCGCGGTTGTCAATACCCTCTGGGGTTGTCCCGCCGCGGTAAATCGGAAGGAGGAATAGCACTGAGCGCTGGGGGTCCCCTGATGCCTGGATCAGGGTGATGGGGCCGGTAATTGTGGCTTTGCCCGTTTGCATGGCAGAAATGGCTGCCTGGCGGCGGTTGGCCTCAGACCCAATATCCAGTCCTTGAGCCATGCGGTTGCGCTCATAAGGCTCTATGTATTCGATGACAAAGCGGTCGTCGCTGTGCTCGTTCAGTGTTTTGATCGAGAACCCGGTGAGTCCACCGGCCCGCCTCGCTTGCAGATACGGTTCTGTCTGTGGCCTGGGTACTTTTCGAATGAAGCCAAAACCCCGCGCGCCAGGAAACTCTTGATCGAAGTTCCGCGTTTCGTAGTATTGGCGGAACAGACGTTGGTTGATACCACCCTCGCCAGCCGTTACCACCACAGCCCTGGCCCCTCGCAGGCCGTATTCATACAGTTGCACGCGCTGCTGAAGGCGCTCAACAACATCGTCTGCCAGGGCTTCAAACGTAGTTTGGGCGGAGTGGGTGTTGGCGGCCATTTGGTAGCCAGCGAAAAGTCCGCTCGCTACCGCTCCAATGAGGAAAGTAGCAACCATCCAAGCCAGGGGAGACGACCACAACTTATTCGTACGCATGGATCGAACATCCTCCAAATGATGGCTGTCGCTGAGCAGTGGCATGTGCACAAGGTGGGGCCATTCACCCGGTGATGAGTTGACTCAGCGCCCCCCCAATCCCCATTGGCCAGCCAGCCTGCCAGCGTTGCACAGTTTGCCAATACGTGTATTGCCGTCGCCTGTGCTCTCTCTGTGCGCACATAGCATGCAGCGATTTTTCCGTGTCTCGTGCACACTATAAAGACAGAGAGTGGATATTGAGTCTAACGAGAGCCAAAGGGTGTACAGCCATGTCCATTGCAGCAGCGGCATTGCGCAATCATTATGACGAGCAGCGGGAGCAAATACTCATCGTTGACGATGATGTGGGCTGTGTGCGCCTGTTGCATGCCGTGGTGGCTGACCTGGGCGACGTCGCTTTCACAACGCAGGCAGGTAATGCCATCGGTTTGGCAAAACATGTGCTGCCGAGCGTTGTGCTTCTTGATGTCTCCATGCCCGAACGGAACGGGTATCAGCTTTGCGAGGATTTGAAGGCCTGTGCAGAAACACGAGATGCTGCCGTCATCTTCATTACCAGCAATGACGGTTTGGATGAAGAACTGAAAGCGTTTGAGGTGGGCGCCTCGGATTTCGTGCCCAAGCCTTTCAACCCCCAGCTTGTGAGGGCCAGAGTGCAGGTTCAATTGGCACTGCGTCGGGAGCAGCGAAGGCTTTTGAGCACGCAGCGGGATCTGGACCACGTCATCAGAAATGTGCCAGGGCACATCACTTTCTGGAATAGCGACCTCATATGCCAACTTTGCAGCGATCATGAGGGGCGATGGTTCCGTGTCCCCACAGGTGGTTTCAAGGGAAAACCGATTCGCGATGTGCTCGGAGATCCAGTGGCTGAATGCGTTCAGCCCCTGTTGATCCGGTTGCTGCAGCGGGCCGGTAGCGGCATCCCGTCAGTAGAAGATAGTGTTGCGCTGGCCTGCCTTGCCGCTGATGGCCACAAACGCGATATCCATGCATCGATGGCCTTGCGCATGGATGCGCAGAACCGTTGGGGTGCCTTGCTCCTGTTGACGGATGTAACTGCTGTCAATGCGGCAGAGGCTGCGCTGAGTGAGGAGAGGGCCCGTGCCCAGGTCATTCTCCGCTCCATCGGCGACAGTGTGATTGCGACAGATGCGGTGGGCCGTATCACTTACATCAACCCCGTTGCGGAGACCATGACCGAGTGGGGGATGGCAGATGCAGTCGGGCAATCGATTGAATGCGTCATGCCCCTCGTGACCCACGGCGAGGAGGTTCCTCTTCAGAACCCTGTTCGCATAGCGCTGAGGCAACAAAGAACGGTGGGCATGGCGCTGGACACAGTGCTTGTGACACGCAACGGCAGCAGAGTGAATGTGGAAGATTCCGCCTCCCCTATTCGGGATGCTGATGGCAACATTTCGGGCGCAGTTGTCGTTTTCCACGATGTGAGTGAGGCGCGGGCGATGGCCATCAAGATGACCCATCTGGTCCAGCATGACCAACTCACCGACTTGCCGAATCAGTTACTTCTGGCCGACCGGATATCCCAGGCAATGCGCTCCGCCATGGCTGGGCATAGTTCCTTGGCGTTAATGATTCTGGACCTGGATCACTTCAAATTCGTCAACGACTCACATGGCCACCACATTGGGGATCTGATCCTGCGCACTGTGGCTGATCGGTTGACCGCTACTTTTTCCAGCGACGCCACGGTCAGCAGGCAAGGGGGTGATGAATTCATGATCCTGCTCCCCGAAATTCAATCGCCTGAACAAGCGCGGCTTCTGGCGCAGGCAGCGATTGATGTGGTGTCCTCGACGATCATGATCGAAGGCACTGATTTCCATGTGGGCTGCAGCGTGGGTATCAGCGTCTATCCTGACGATGCGTTGACGCGAGAGGATCTCATGCGACATGCAGATTCAGCGCTGTACCGGGCCAAATCCGACGGACGCAATCGCTACAGCTTTCACTCGGCATCCATAGAGCACATGCTCATGCAACGCAGCCGCACAGGAAAAACCCTGCGCGCAGCAATAGACAATGGCAGGGTGGAGGTTCATTACCAGCCACAAGTTGAAGTGCCCAGCCTGAGAGTGGATACCGTAGAGGCTCTTGTTCGGCTTCGAGATGAATCCGGTGAATTGATCGCACCATCAGAGTTCATCGCATATGCCGAGGAGACCGGGCTGATTGTTGCCTTGGGCCGCGCAGTGCTCCTGGATGCATGCAAGCAGATCAAAAATGCGCGCGCTCTGGGTCACAACCTTCATGTGGCTATCAATGTCTCCATCGTGCAATTTGCGCAACCCGATTATTTGGAATCGCTGTGCGAGCTATGTGCTGCGCATGGCGTCAATCCAGAGTGCATTGAGCTGGAGATTACCGAAGGGCAATTGATGCGGGATGCCGATAATATGAAGCACCTTCTTGACCGACTCCGGCAGCATGGTTTCCGGGTCGCCCTGGATGATTTCGGTACGGGTTACTCCAGTTTGGCCTACCTTAGCCAGCTTCCGGTGGATGTACTCAAAATTGACAAATCATTCGTGTCGCAGCTTGCGACATCACACCAGAGCGTCTCCATAGCGTCGGCGATCATTCAGTTGGGCAAGAGCCTGCAGATGGGGTTGATTGCTGAAGGAGTAGAAACCCAAGGACAAGTAGACCAGCTGTTGGGTATGGGTTGCAACACCATGCAGGGATACTTTTACAGCAAGCCCATGGCTGCAGACGCATTGCTGGTCTGGCTGGAGCAGAGAAAACAGACACAACCCAGCGTGTAAGCCATTTTGTCGCCAAGGTCCGTAGGCTGTGTTGCCTCGAGAGGAGGGAGACAGGGCAGCTTGTAGTTCTGACCCTGATTTCCGAGTTCTGGCTGATACCGCACTTGATGGCCTGTGCAGCAGTTGGCGAACTGCGATGGTTGAATAGCTCAAGCTGGTTGTGCAGGGCCTTATGTGCTTTCGAGATAAGCGGTAGGACCTATTTCGTGCATTGAAGTGCGCCCTTATGAGCCAGCAGTATTCCGGTCTGCCTCCGTTATTTGCGGGGACAGAGTTTGTTTGGGGCTCTGTGGCTGATGCCACCGCGGTGGCCCCCCCCCCATCAACGCACTAATCCAGTTTGGCGCCAGATGCCTTGATCAACCGCTCCCACACCGGCCGTTCCTTCGCAATCGCCGCCGCAAACAGCGCGGGTGAGCTGTTCTGCACATCAAAGCCCATGGCCACAATGCGCTGCGCTACATCGGGCTGCTCGGTGGCCTTGCGTACTTCGGCGGCAATGCGCTCCAGGATGGCAGGGGGCGTGCCGGCGGGCGCGCCAAACGCCAGCCACCCGGCCACGCGGTAGGCTTCGTCGTTCAGGCCCTGTTCGGCCAGGCTGGGCACGTTGGGCAGGGTGCCCATGCGGCGCTCGCCGCTCACGCCAATGGCCTTGAGTTTGCCGGCGTCGATGTGTGCCTTGACCTGCAGTGCGCTGGCAAAAGCAATCTGGATCTGCCCGCCCAGCAGGTCCTGCACCATGGGGGCCTCGCCCCGATAGGCCACGTGGCTCATGTCGGCGTTTTGCGACTGGCTCATGTAGGCCCCGGCCAGGTGTGGGTAGGCGCCCGTGCCATACGAGCCATAGGCCACCTTGCTCTTGTTGGCGGCGATGTATTTCAGCAGCTCGGGGCCGGTAGCCACGGGCACGCTGGGGTGGGCCACCAGCACCAGGGGGGCGATGGCGATCTGGTAGATGGGCGCGATGTCGCGCTCAGGGCTGTAGGGCAGCTTGGTGTATAGGAACTGGTTGGTGAGCATGGAGTTGCTCAGCCCCAGCAGCAGCGTGTAGCCATCGGGCGCGGCCTTGGCCACCGCGTCGGTGCCGATGATGCCGGCCGCGCCGGGCTTGTTGTCGATGACCATGGGCTGGCCCAGGCCCACCGCCATCTTCTCGGCCAGCACGCGCGCCAGCACATCCGTGGCGCCGCCGGGTGCAAAGGGCACGACCACCTTGATCGGCTTGTTGGGGTAGGCGGCCTGCGCCCAGGCGGCGGTGCCGGTGCAGGCGGTGGCGGCGGCCAGCGCGGCTGCGCCGAGCCAGGTGCGGCGGGTTGTCAGGGGGTGGAAGGGCATGGGTTGTCTCCTGTTTTGGTTATCAAAATTCATGAGCGGGCTACGCCTTGCATGGTGGCGGGCCGGGGCCTGGCTGTCACGCCATGGGCTTATGTGGTTTGGGGGCTCTCTGCAGCGGGGCCAATGGTGGTGCGGACGGTGATGGGGAGGGGCGCTGTCACTTCGCGCAGTCGTACTGCCAGCGTGTCGGCATCAGGGCCTGGCGCCACGGTCACGCGCACCGCGTTGTCGCCGTCGGGCTGCACCTGGGGGCGGGGTTGGACAGGGGTGTCGCCGCACACCCCATCGACCAGCGCCTGCACCGTGTGGCTGGCCGCGCGCTGGCGCAGGTCGGGCTTGTAGATCTTGCCCACGTTGGTCACAGGCATGGTCTCGATCACCTGCACCCAGCGCGGGCGGGCCACGGCCTCGTCCACGCGTTCGGCGGTGAAGGCCAGCAGTTCGGCCTCGGTCACGGCCTGTGCACCGGGCACCAGCGTGGCGTAGACCACGGGCAGCTCGCCGGCATAGGCGTCGGGCGCACCCACGGCCGCGCACAGCTGCACGGCGGGGTGGGCGCCCAGCGCGTCTTCGATCACCTTGGGGTCGATGTTGTGGCCGCTGCGGATGATGAGGTCCTTGGAGCGGCCGCTCAGGTGCAGGCGGCCCAGGTCGTCCACAAAACCCAGGTCGCCTGTGGCCAGCCAGCCATCGTGCGTGAAGGCCTTTGCGGTATCGGCTGCGTCGAGGAAACCGGAGAACAGGTTGGGCGATTGAAAAAGCACCATGCCCGGCTGGCCGTGCGGCAGGTCCTGGTCGGACGCATTGCCCTGCGCATCAAGCGCCACCACACGCAGCTGCGTGTAGGGCAGCCGCCAGCCCACGCAGCCCGCCGGTGCATTGACGCCGGGGGGCGTGATGGTGGAGATACCCGCCATCTCGGTCATGCCCAGGCTTTCGTGGATGTGCAGGCCAAACAGGCGCTCAAACCGGGCAGCCAGCTCGGGCGCCAGCATGGCCGCGCCCGTGCGGCAGTAGCGCAGCGTGGAGATATTGGCGCTGCCCAGCGGCACGTTGGCCAGCGCCGCCAGCACGGTGGGCACGGCCGACAGGTAGGTGCAGCGATAGCGCTCCACCAGCCGCCAGTAGTTGGCAATCACCTCGCGGTTGCGGAACAGGCCGGTGGTGGGGATGATGGTTTCCACCCCCGCAGACAGCGCCGCCAGCGAGCCCGGCAGCACGCCCGCCACGTGGAACAGCGGGTAGCCGTTGATGCCCACATCCTCTGGGCGGATGCCTTGCATCTGCACGCAGCCCCAGGCGGTGAACACCTGCGCGCCGTGACTGTGGCGCGCCAGCTTGGGCGCGCCGGTGGTGCCACCGGTGTGGAAGTACGCGGCGATGTCAGTGGCCGCAATGTGGCGGCCACTGACCAGGTGGTCGTCGGGGTGCTGGTGGCGCGTGGCCAGGTCCATCGCCCCCTCGGGCAACGGGCCTGCCGTGCCCGGGGCTTCGTCGTGCGGGGCCACGCGTAGTACCGTGGTCAGCGTGGGCACCAGGGCGCGCAGGCGCAGGGCCTTGCTCCAGTAGCCCACATCGCCTTCGGCGCCATAAGCAATCAGCACCTTGGCACGCGCCAGGGTCATCATGGCCGCGATTTTCTCGTCGGTGAGCATGGGGTTGAGCGGCTGCACGATGCCCGCCGCCTCACCGCCCCACAGGGCCAGGTGGTACTCCAGGCAGCCGGGCAGCAGCACGGCCACCGCGTCCTGCGGGCCCACGCCCAGGTGGTGCAGCAGGTTGGCCGTCTGGTGGATGCCGGTGAGCAGCTGGGTGTACGACCAGCGGATGGGCTCGGCGGCAGGGTCGGCCGTGGGCAAAAAGGCCAGCGCCGTCTTGTCGCCAAACGCATGGGCCGAGTTCACGAAGATTTCGTACGTGCTTTGCACCGGCAGTGCCTCAGCCAGGGGATGGGCTTCGAGCCGCTGCACGTCCTGCAGGCTGCGCACCGGGGCACCGGGAGCAAAAGGTCTGTGGAGCGGGGGCATCTGAGGGAGGCGCATGGAGTGTCTCGGGTCTTGTCGGAATGCGGATCGGTCACTGATGGGGGGCGGATGCGGCCTCGTCCTACCCGGCCGCGCCCGCCGCGTGGCCACAGTCTGTCTGTGTGCCAGCGCAAAAGCAGTCACGCAGATGTCAGAGAGGGTTAACGATCCCCTGCGATGCCGTCCACAGGCTCTCAGCGCCAGGCGGCGCTGCGGCACACCCATAATGGACCTTGTTGATTGCCACTGCGCGCCCCTCCGCGCGCCATCACTCCATGAACACTCCGCAGCAGCCCAAACGTTTTTCGATGATTCGTGAGTTCCACCTCGCCGACTGGTTCACGCTGGGCAATGCGGTCTGCGGCGTGGGTGCGCTGTTCTCGGTCATGTCGTACCTGGAGACCAGCAATGTGGTGCATGTGTACTTTGCATGTGCCCTGGTGCTGGCCGCGCTGATCTTTGACGTGCTTGACGGCCGCATCGCCCGCTGGCGCCAGAAAAGCTCGGCCATGGGCCGCGAGCTGGACTCGCTGGCCGACGTGATCTCGTTCGGTGTGGCCCCGGCCATCATTGCCTACGGCTGCGGCATGCAGGGCCTGTATGACCGCATCGTGCTGGCCTACTTTGTGGCCTGCGGCGTGTCGCGCCTGGCGCGCTACAACGTCACGGCCGAAACGCTGTCGGGAGACGATGGCAAGGTCAAATACTTCGAGGGCACGCCCATCCCCACCTCGATCGTGCTGGTGGCGTTGATGGCCCTGGCCGCCTGGCTGGGCGCGGTGCGCGAGAACCTGTGGTTCGGCAAGTTGCTGATCGGCGGCTTCACGCTGCACCCGCTGGTGCTGCTGTTTGCGGTGTCGGGCTCGCTGATGATCAGCCGGATTCGCATTCCCAAGCTCTGAGCCACTGGCTGCCCTGTCATCTCCTGTCCTGTCGTTCTGGATGTTGAACACCATGGCACTGCAAAAAATCGCAGCGTTTTCTGACGGCACACAGGGCGGCAACCCCGCCGGTGTGTGGATCGGTGACGAGCTGCCCGCCCCCGCTGATATGCAGCGCATCGCCGCTGAAGTCGGCTTTTCTGAAACCGCGTTTGCCGCCCCGCTGGGCGATGGCCGCTGGCGGGTGCGCTACTTTGCGCCCGAGAGCGAGGTGCCGTTTTGTGGCCACGCCACGATTGCCCTGGGCGCCGCGCTCGCGCAGCGCGAGGGCGACGGCGTGTTTGCGCTGTCGCTGAGCCAGGCCGATATCACGGTTGAAGGCCGCCGCGCGGGCGATCTGGTGCAGGCGGCGTTGCAGTCGCCCCCCACGCGCAGCGGGCCTGTGCCTGCTGGGCTGCTGGCCGATGCGCTGGCTTTGTTCGGCCTCAGCGCGGCCGATCTGGACCCGCGGATTCCGCCCGCGCTCATTCATGGCGGTGCCGACCACCTGGTGCTGGCCCTGCACAGCCGCGCCGCGCTGGCGGCCATGCACTACGCGCTGGACGTTGGCCGCACGCTGATGGTGAACGCCAAGCTGGTCACCATCGTGCTGGTGTGGGTGGAGTCAGACCGCCAGCTGCACACCCGCAATGCCTTTGCGTCGGGCGGCGTGCTGGAAGACCCGGCCACGGGTGCCGCCACGGCCGCGCTGGCGGGCTACCTGCGCGACCTGGGCTGGCCGCACGGCGGTGCCATTGACGTGGTGCAGGGCGAAGACATGGGCATGCGCTCGCGCCTGCGGGCCGAGATCGGGCCGGTGGCAGGCAGCTCCATCCGGGTGTCGGGCACTGCACGGTGGATGGGCGATGGCGAATGAGTTTTGCTATTGAAAATATAGCTGCTAACACATGATTCACTAGCGCTACCGCCCGATTGGTGCAGAAATCTGGCAAACCGAGCACGTGGGGGCCTTGTACGCCCGGCCCGGCCCCCCGCTCGGCTCAGGCGCTGATCTCGTCCTGCAGCCACTGCACAAAAACCAGCGTCTCCGGTGACGGGTCCGGCGCCATGCCCAGGTAGTGCCGCGTCAGCGGCAGCCGCAAGCTGGGCAGCGGCGACACCAGCCGCCCCGAGGCCAGGTCGTGGGTGATCAACGACACCGGCGCCACCGCAAAACCCAGCCCGTCCAGGGCCGCCTGCAGCACAAAGTGCAGATGGTCAAACTGCAGGCAACTGGCGGGCTGGAGCGTTGGTGCATTCACCTGTTTCTTCCAGCTTTCCCAGTCTTTGCTGCGCGACTTGGACAGCAGCAGTACGTGGGCCGACAGCGCCTCGGGCTGCGTCACCGGGCGCTGGGCGAACAGGGAAGGCGACCCCACCACCAGCGCCTCGTCCTCCAGGAACGGGTGGACCTGCATGCCTGGCGGCCACCCGCGCGGGCCGCGCCGCAGGGCCAGGTCGAAAGCCTCGGCCGCGTGGTCGGGCGCCAGCGTGCTGGTGATGACCTGGGGCTCGATGTCCGGGTGCTGGGCCACAAAACCCGGCAGCCGGGGGATCAGCCACCGCACCGCAAAGCTGGGCCGCACATTGATCTTCACGCTGCGCAGCCCGGCATCGCCCCGCAGCGCCTTTGCGGCGGCGCCGATCTGCGCGAGCGCAGGGCCGACCTGCGCATGGAACTGGTGGCCTGCCGCGGTGAGCAGCACCTGCCGGGTCTTGCGCTCGAACAGGTCCACGCCCAGGTGGGCCTCCAGCGCCTTGATCTGGCGACTGATGGCGCTGTGGGTGACGTGCAGCTCCAGTGCGGCGTGCGTAAAGCTCTGGTGCCGCGCTGCCGCCGCAAAGGCGCGGACGGCGTTCAGCGGGGGCAGGCGGGGTGGCATATGAGAAATTTTTTCACACGTGCTGCGCCGTAGCAGGCCGCCGGTTCACCAGCACAATCCCCGTCGCCACCAGTACCAGCGCTGCCACCAGCCCGGGCGTCACGGGCTCACCCAGCCACAGCGCGCCAAATAGCAGCGCAAACACCGGCGTGAGGAACACAAACACCGAGATCTTGGTCGCCGGGTAATGCGCGAGCATCCACATCCAGGCCAGGTAGCTCACAAACGCCCCCACCAGCGCCTGCACCAGCAGCGAGCCCCAGGCAAAGCCGCTGAACTGCCAGACCCACGCCTCGCCCAGGCCCAGAGACAGCAGCGGCAGCACTGCTGTGCTCACGCCCACCTGGTACAGCAGCTGCTTGGCAGGCGCCACACGCGCCAGCGGCGTGGTGCGGATGACCACCGTGGTCAGGGCCCACATCAGGCCTGCCGCCAGCCCCAGCAGGTCCCCCAGCCATCCTTGTGGCAGCGCCGTGCTGGCATGGCCCAGCAGCCCGTCGCCCAGCGCCAGCCCCACGCCCACAAATGCCGCTGCCAGGCCCAGCCACTGCCAGCCCTGCAAGCGCTCCCCGGGGATGAAACGCGGCAGCAGCAGTGCCACCCAGAAGGGCGACGCATACAAGAACACCGTGAGCCGCGAGGCGGTGGTGTACTGCAGGCCCAGGTAGATACACGCGAACTCGCCTGCAAACAGCGCCCCCGCCAGCAACCCGGCGCGTGTGGCCCCGGCGGGCTCGCCCGTGCTGGCAAGACTGACGCCACGCCACAGGCACCAGGCCGCTACGGCCACCGTGGCCAGCGCAAAGCGCACAAACGCCTGGAACACAGGCGCCACTTCGGCCACCGTGGCCTTGACCAGCACCTGCTGGAAGCCCCAGAACATGCAGCAGGCGAGCAGCAGGGAGATGGCGAGGGCGTCGATGTGTGTTTTGCGGGTGGAAGGCATCGGCGCATTATCAAAGGGCGCGCTGGGTCTGCCGGTCGCCTGGGTGCATCCGCTGACCTCCTTGCAGTCCGCTGTGAATGCCGAAAATGCGCATACGGACGCTTACACAGGCCCACGGTACACTTTGCGCCTTCTGAAACAGGTTCCCGCGCTCCTTTCACTACCTCCCTCATGGCCCTTACGACGGCGGCGCAGTCCCGCTCCAGCTTTGACCTCAAGAGCGCCTCGCTGCCGGTGGTGGCGGTGCTGCTCAAGACCACCGACGCAGCCCAGTTCGCAGCCGATCTGGCCGAGCGTGTGGCCGATGCCCCGGGCTTTTTTGACAACGACCCCGTATTGATCGACCTGGCGCCTGTGCGTGAGGCCGAAGCACCCATCGACTTTGCGGCCATCGCAGCCGCGCTGCGCGAGCACAACACTCTGCCTGTGGCCGTGCGCGGCGGCAGCACTGCCCAGATGGAGGCTGCGCGCGCCGCAGGCCTGGCCGCAGCGCCCGATGCCCCCCCTGCGCGCACCGAGGCGCCAGCGCCGGTGCAGGAAGTGGTGCGTGAGGTGATCCGCGAAGTCGAGGTGGAAGTGGTGCGCGAAGTACCCATGCCCGGCCCCGGCACCGTGGTGGTGGACAAGCCCCTGCGCTCGGGTCAGCAGGTGTATGCGCGCGGCGCCGATCTGGTGGTGATGGCCGTGGTGAGCTTTGGCGCCGAGGTGATTGCCGACGGCAACATCCACGTCTATGCGCCGCTGCGTGGCCGCGCGATTGCCGGTGCGCGGGGCAACACCGAAGCCCGCATCTTTTCGACCTGCCTGGAGCCACAACTGGTCTCCATCGCAGGCATCTACCGCACCACCGAGACCGAGTTGCCCGCCGATGTGCGTGGCAAGCCGGCCCAGGTGCGGCTCGAAGGCGAGAAGCTCATCATCGAGCCGCTGGCCTGACCTTTTCCCCTATTCGTACCAACCCCACAGAGAATCAGCAACACATGGCCAAAATCGTCGTCGTGACCTCCGGCAAGGGTGGCGTGGGCAAGACCACCACCAGCGCCAGCTTTGCCACCGGCCTCGCCCTGCGCGGCCACAAGACCGCCGTGATCGACTTTGACGTCGGCTTGCGCAACTTGGACCTCATCATGGGCTGCGAACGCCGCGTGGTGTATGACCTGATCAACGTGATCCACGGCGAGGCCAACCTGAACCAGGCGCTCATCAAGGACAAGCAGTGCGACAACCTGTTCGTGCTGGCCGCCAGCCAGACGCGTGACAAGGACGCGCTCACGCAAGACGGCGTCGAAAAGGTGCTCAAGGATCTGGCCGAGATGGGTTTCGAGTACATCGTCTGCGACTCGCCCGCCGGCATCGAGAGCGGCGCGCTCATGGCCATGCACTTTGCCGACGAGGCGCTGCTGGTGACCAACCCCGAAGTCTCCAGCGTGCGCGACTCCGACCGCATCCTGGGCATGCTGGGCAGCAAGACCAAGCGCGCCATCGAAGGCGGCGAGCCCATCAAGGAGCACCTGCTCATCACCCGCTACAACCCCAGCCGTGTGCAGGACGGCCAGATGCTGAGCCTGGAAGACATCCAGGACATCCTGCGCATCAAGCTGATCGGCGTGATCCCCGAGTCGGAAGTGGTGCTGCAGTCGTCCAACCAGGGCACCCCAGCCATCCATGCCCAGGGCACCGATGTGAGCGAGGCGTACAAGGACGTGATCGACCGCTTCCTGGGCGCTACCGACAAGCCGCTGCGTTTCATTGATGCGGAAAAGCCAGGCTTCTTCAAACGCCTGTTCGGGAGCAAATAAGCCATGGCTTCTTTCCTGTCCTTCCTGCTCGGCGAGAAGAAAAAAACCGCCAGCGTTGCCAAGGAGCGGCTGCAGATCATCCTGGCGCACGAGCGCAATGGGCGCAATGCGTCCGAGCCCGACTACCTGCCCGCGCTGCAGCGCGAGCTGGTGGCAGTGATCTCCAAGTACGTCAAGATCAACCCCGACGACCTCAAGGTGCACCTGGAACGCCAGGACAACCTGGAAGTGCTGGAAGTCAAGATCGAGCTGCCCGATACCGTGCGATAGGCCGCCACTGCCGCCGGGCCACGCACTCCCATCGTGCCCCGGCATCGCCCCAGACCCTGCCCCGCAACCCTGCGCGGCAGGGTTTCTTTTTGGGCCGGCTCCGTCTGATTTGGCCTGACAATTGCTAATCGTACTAGGGTAATCCCTGATATTTCGGCAATAAGGCTCCTGTGGACACAACCTGGAAACTCAGCTGGCAGCGCGCACGCAACCATGAAGGCGTCACGCGCGGCGCGCGTGCCCTGGTGGCCTTGGCCGCCGTGCTGGCTTATGGCTGGTGGGCCGACTGGCAGGCCGAGCTGATGCCGGTGCTGCTGGGGGTGATCGCCAGCGCGCTCACCGAAACCGATGACAGCTGGCGCGGACGCATGCGGGCGCAGTGCCTGGCACTGGCGTGTTTTGGCCTCATGGCCGGTGCAGTCTGGGCGGCGGTGTCCTGGCCCTGGGTGCTGATGGGCGTGATGGCGCTGCTGGCCTTCGGCATCACCATGCTGGGGGCACTGAGCGAGCGCTACCGCGCCATTGCCTTTGGCTCGCTCATCCTGTTCATCTATGCGGGGCTGGCCGCCCACAGCAGCCGTGCGGGCGCGGGTGACGCCATCCCCCGCATGCTGGCGGGTGCGGCCTGGTACGGGGTGGTGTCGGTGCTGTGGCATGCCGTGCTGCCGCGTGCGCCGGTGCGTTACCGCCTCGCCAAGCTCTACGCCATGCTGGGCGAATACCTGCGCCTGAAGGCGCTGTTGCTGGAGCCGGTGCGGGATGTGGACCTGGAGCGCCGCCGCATGGCGCTGGCACTGCATAACGGCCGCGTGGTGGACGCCCTCAACGCCACCAAGGAGAGCCTGATCAGCCGCATGGGTGCCGGCGCGCCCCCGCTGTGGCTGCAAACGGCCCTGCACCAGTACCTGGCGGCGCAGGATGTGCACGAGCGCGTGAGTTCGTCCCACGAGCATTACGACCTGCTGGCCCAGTCGTTCTTTCACAGCGACGTGCTGTACCGCTGCCAGCGCGTGCTCACGCTGCTGGGCGAACAGGCGCTCAAGCTGTCGGTGGCGATCGAGGCGCAGTCCGTGCCCCAGCATTGGGGCGTGACGGCCCGCGCCATCGAGGACATGCAGGCCGCTGTGGCGCACCTGGAGTCCCAGGCGCAGTCCTGCGGTGTCGTGTCCGCACCCGCTGAGGCCCGGGCGTTGCGGTCGCTGCATGCGCTGGGCGACAACCTGACGGCGCTGGCCGGTGTGTTTGCCAGTGCGCTGGCGCTGCCAGCCGGCAACGCCGAAGTGGCGGTGGACCACGCACTGTTTGACCGGGAGCCCCGCAGCCTGCGCGATGCCTGGACACGTCTGCGATCACACTGGCAGCTGCAGTCTCCCTGGCTGCGCCACAGCCTGCGGCTGAGCCTGTCCCTCATGACGGGTTTTGCCCTCATGCAGGCCACGGCCGACCCGCATGGATACTGGATCTTGCTGACCATCGTGTTCGTGAGCCAGCCGCAGTACGCGGCCACGCAGACGCGGCTGATGGAGCGCGCCAAGGGCACCGCCATGGGGCTTGCGCTGGGGTGGGCGGTGATCCAGCTGTTTCCGGGCGAGCTGGTGCAGGCGGCCTTGCTGGTGCTAGGGGGCGCGGTGTTTTTTGGGGCGCGGCACACCCGCTATACCCTGGCTACGGCGGCGGTCACCACCTTGTTGCTGCTCAGCTTTCACCAGATGGGCGCGGCCAGCGGCGTGATCTCCGCGCGCCTGCTCGATACCGTGGTGGGCTGCCTGATCGCGGCCGTGGCCTCGTGGCTGGTGCTGCCGTCGTGGCAGTCGCGCCACTGGCCCCGGCTGGCGGCCCAGGTGCTGCAGACCCAGGCGTTGTACCTGCGGGAGATCCTGGCGCAGTACCAGGGGGGCAAATGCGATCACCTGGCCTACCGCCTGGCCCGGCGCAATGCCCACAACGCCGATGCCGCGCTGTCCAATTCGTACAGTGCCATGCTCAAGGAGCCCTTGCATGTGCGTGGCAACGCTGAGGTGGTGGGAAATTTCCTGTGCCTGTCGCACACCCAGCTCAACTACCTGTCGGCCCTGGGTGCCCAGCGAGGTGGTGCGGCCGCCCAGCCCATGGACGAGGCCACACGCGAGCTGGCGCAAAGCCTGCTGGCATCCCTGCAGCAGCTGGCGCTGGAGCTGGAACGCGCGCAGCAGTCAGGCCGGGTGCGCAAGGCCCACAGCGCTCCAGCGGTGGCCCAGGTGCTGCGCGAGTGGGGCACGGTACCGGCAGCGCCCAGCGCGCACAGCCTTATGGCGGCGCAGCTGCAGCTGGTGGGCAAGGTGTTCCCGCAGCTGCAGGCGCAGGCGCGTCAGCTGGTGACTACGGAATAGGGGAAGCGCGCAGTGCCCGGGGGCTGTCGCAGCGGTTCAACGCGCGTGCTTGGCGAACTTGCCCGCAAAAGCCTGTGCAATGCTGAGCCCGCGTTGCCCTGCGACCAGTGTGGCGGTCTGCCCGGCGGCAATCGTGCCGGGCCGGTCCACCGCCAGGTAGTAGCCGCAGCAACCCGCTACTGCCATGGCGCGGCCAGCCTGGGCAAAACCCATCACGGCATTGAACTTGAAGCAGGGTTCGCGCGGTGCCGTGACGCGCAGCACGCAGTCTGGGAAATGCCACTCGTCGCCCACAAACACTTCGTGTTCCAGCGGGCCGTCGATGGTGAGGTTCTCGCCCATGAAGCCTGGTGGCAGCGCCTCGTCGAAAAGGCTCACGCCCCGGTCGCGGCGCTGCGCTTGCCAGAACGCATAGTGGGCGGCGGGGTAGGCATACACCGCCTTGGCCAGGCCGCCATGCACGCTCAGGTCGGCCTGCTCGTCGCCCGCCAGCCCCAGCGGGCCCACGGCCACGGGGCCGGTGGAGGATGTTTTGCCGATGGCGGTGAGCACGGACCGTTCGCCCACCTTCAGCCGCCGGGCGGAGCCGACGTTCACGTGGCGTACGACGATGACGGGCGCCGTCACAGCGGGTGCTCGGTGTAGAACTTGCCGCCGTGGTACAGCAGGGGCGACGCGCCCTCGCGGTGCTCGCAGCGCTCCACCTCGCCCACAAAGATGGTGTGGTCACCCTCCTTGTACTGGCTGCGGTTGAAGCACTCGAACGTGGCGGCGGCACCGGCCAGCAGCGGCGCACCGCTGATACCGGGGCGGTGCTCCAGGCCGGCCCAGCGGTCAATACCGCGGGTGGCGAACCGTTCGGCCAGGTCTTTCTGGTCCGCTGCCAGCACATGGATGGCGTAGTGCGAGCCGTTGGCAAAGGCCGGCATGGTGCTGGCGCCGTGCGACAGGCTCCACAGCACCAGCGGGGGCTCCAGTGACACCGAATTGAACGAGCTGGCCGTAAGCCCCACCAGTTCGCCCGCGGCATTGCGGGCGGTGACGATGGTCACGCCCGTGGCGAACATGCCCAGCGCATTGCGGAATTCGCGGGTCGAAAAGCTCGGCGGCAGGGCGAGGGCGGGGCGGGGGAGCGAAGGGTTCACAAAAGCGGCGCCAGCGGTGGCGGCGTGGGGGCAAGCGACAGGACCTATTATCAGGCGCCACCCTCCGCCGCGCTGTTGCGGGGTTTACATCTGCTTTTCACCGCATGGCTGCACTGTTCCCGACCTTCACCACCCTGGGCTCTGGCCCCACCGTGCTCATGCTGCACGATGCCGATGGCGACCACCTCACCTTTGCGCCCCAGGTGGAGACCTTGGCAATGGCCGGCTACCGTGCCGTGGCCTGGGATATGCCCGGATATGGCCGCAGCGCACCGGTGGAGCCCTACACCTTCAAGGCGCTGGCGCAAAGCTGCCTGGCGCTGATCGATGCGCTGCGCTGCGGCCCCGTCACCCTGGTGGGTCATGGCATGGGCGCCATGGTGGCGCTGGAAGCCGCCGTGCGTGATGCCTCGCGGGTACGCCGTATGGTGCTGTGCGCGGGCGGCCCGGCGCTGGACGCCCAGGCCGTGCAAGACTGGGTGGCACCGCGCGAGCAGGCCCTCAAGGCCCTGGACGCGGGCGGCAGCATGGAGCAACTTGCCCAGACCCTGGTGCCACAGTGCATCGGCACCGGGGCCCTGCCCGAAGGCGTGCGGTTGGCGGGCCACGCGCTGGGCCAGGTGTTTCCGGGCGCTTATCGCCGTGCGCTGGAGGCCCTGCCCACGTTTGACCGGGACGCCGCCGCGCTCGCGCACCTGGCCATGCCCGTGTTGCTGGTGGGGGGCGAGCAGGACCGCTGCACACCACCTGCGGCCTTGCAGGCCCTGGCCCAGGTGCTGCCGGATGCGCAGACGGTGCTGCTGCCTCATGTGGGGCATTGGCCCCAGCTGGAAGACCCCGAGGGGTTTGACGCTGCGCTGCTCGATTTTCTGGCCCAGCGGCGCACGCTGCACTGACCCTTTTGATCTTGGCTCGCCCGGCCGCCGCGCCCGGGCATGAACGCTGCCTTCTCCATGTTGTTTGCCCTCAAGAAAATTCTGTCTGCGCTGCTGTTGCCGCCGGTATCCAGCATCGTGCTGGGGCTGTTTGGCCTGTGGTTGGCGCGCTACCACCGCCGCACCGGCAACACGCTGGTGGTGCTGTCGCTGCTGTCGGTGCTGGTACTGTCTTGGCCGCCGGTGTCGGACGCTCTGGTGCGCAGCCTGGAGCGCTACCCCGCGGTCACGCCGCGCCAGTTGCCCGAGGCGAAGGTGCAGGCCATCGTGGTGCTGGGTGGCGGCGCCGACACCGTGGCGCCCGAATACGGGGTGGACGTGCTCAGCCGGGGCGCGCGCGAGCGGGTTCGCTATGCCGCCTACCTGCAGCAGCAGACCGGCCTGCCCATCCTGGCCACGGGGGGCTCCACGGGCGGCACACGGGCCGAGGCCCTGGTGATGAAGGACGTGGTGGAGCGGGAGTTCAAGGGCCGCGTGCGCTGGACCGAAGTGGAATCCCTCGACACCCGCAACAACGCCGAAAAATCGGCTGTCCTGCTCAAGGCCTCGGGCATCGAGCGCATTGCGCTCGTCACCCACGGCTGGCACATGGTTCGGGCGGCGAAGGACTTTGAACACGCCGGGCTGCAGGTGCTGCCTGCGCCCATGGGCTTCAAAGGGGGGCCGTCACGCAAGCTCTATCGCGTGCTGCCCCGCGCCTCGGCCCTGTCCGACAGCAGCCTGGCGCTGCACGAGTGGCTCGGCATAGTGGCCCAGCGTGCTTCGCTGGACCGCTGAGAGCTCGTTGACGATCCTCTGCGGATCGTCCACAGGCTCTGAGATCAGCCTGCAGCGGGTGTGACCAGGAAGCGGCTGGCTGCCTCCACCGCCTGCGCATCGGCCTGCACGGCGCCCGGGGGGCCGCCCTTGCCCCACAGTGCGCCGCCCCACGTCATGGACAGGAACTGCGCGCACAGCGCCACCGAATCGATCATGGGCTGGGCCTTGGTGCGGTCGCCGCTGGTGGTGATGAGCGACAGCGTCTTGCGGCCCATGGCGTCCTTGAAGTCCAGGCCTGGCACACGCATCCAGGCGCTCCAGTGGTCAAGGTACGTCTTGAGCGGCGAGGGAATGCTGTACCAGTACACCGGCGCCACCCAAACGATGTGGCTGGCCGCCAGCGTGGCGTCCAGCAGGGTTTTCATGTCCCCCTCGGGCGGTGCGTAGGTGCCGGTGGTGTGGCGCTGGTCCACAAAGGGCGGCAACTGCATGCGTGCGAGGTGGTGCCACGTTTGCTCCGTGCCCGCAGGCAGGGCCGCTGCGGCCTGCCGCGCCAGCCATTCGGTGTTGCCGAGGTGGCCGGGTTCGCGGGTGGAGGTGGTGAGGAAGAGGTAGTGGGGCGCAGACATGGCCGGCATCGTAGCGGCACCGGCCCGTGTCTGCAGGCGCTGGGTGGGCGCCGTCCCTCAGGCCGGGACCACACCGCGCGGCGCGCGCACGGCTTCGGCACCCAGAAAACCAAAGTTCATCGCAGGCTGCTCGCCGCTGATCAGTTCGGCCAGGGCCTTGCCCGAGCCTGCACCGTGTGTCCAGCCCAGCGTGCCGTGGCCCGCGTTGACCCAGAGCTTGCCCACGCGGGTGCGGCCGATGAACGGGATGTTGGTGGGCGTGGCGGGGCGCAGGCCGGTCCAGTACTGCGGGTTGCCGCCTTCCTCGGGCGTGCGGGTGTCGCACACACCGGGCAGGATGGCCTCGATGCGGCGCGAGAGCATGTGGCAGCGCGCGCGGGCCAGGGAGCTGTCGAGTGTCAGGTCCCAGCCGTTGAGCTCGATGGTGCCCGCCACGCGCAGGTGGTTGCCCAGGCGGCTCATGGCGATCTTCTTGCCGTCGTCGATGGTGGAGACCATGGGCGCGCCCTCGGGCCTGAGCAGCGGGAAGGTCGCGCTGTAGCCCTTGCCCGGGTAGATGGGCAGGTCCACGCCCACGCTGCGCAGCAGCGGTGCGCTGTACGAGCCACAGGCCACCACAATGGCGTCCGCCTTCAATATGAAGTCTTTTTTGCCGCTTGCGCTAGTGGAATTTGGCATGACAGCTACAGAATCAATAGCATTGCCAATCTTGTTCAGCCGCAGCACATCGTGGCCGTACAGGAACTGCACGCCGCGTGCCGCACAGCGGCGGGCCAGTTCCTGCGTGAACACACGCGCATCGCCGCTCTCGTCAGTGTTGGTGTAGGTGCCGCCGGTGATCTTGTCGCCGTAGGCCTTGAAGGCCGGTTCGATCTGCAGCAGCTCGTCGCGGCTCACCAGACGGCGCTGCACACCGTGCTTGCGCATCAGCTCCACCGCATGGCCTGCGGCGTCAAACGATTTCTGGTCGGTGTAGAAGTGGGCAATGCCGCGTTCGAGCCGGTTGTATTCGATGCCGGTGGTTTTCACCAGGTCCTTCAGTGCGGCATGGCTGTAGGCGCCCAGCGCCACAATCTGCTGCACATTGCGCTCGAAGGCCGCATCGTTGCACTGCGCCAGGAACTGCAGGCCCCAGCGCCATTGCTGCCAGTCCATCTGCGGGCGAAACAGCAGCGGCGCTTCCTTGTCGAACATCCACTTGAGCGCCTTGAGCGGCGCCTCGCGGTTGGCCCAGGGCTCGCAGTAGCTCACCGAGATCTGCGCCGCGTTGGCAAAACTGGTTTCGAGTGCTGCATCGGGCTGGCGGTCGATCACGATGACTTCGTGACCGCGTTCCAGCAGGTGCCACGCTGTGCTGATGCCGATGATGCCGGCGCCGAGAACAATGGTTTTCATATGCGTAATGCCTTGTGAGCCTTTGCGTGCCACACGCCCCAGTGCGGGACACGATGGGGCGCAGTGTGCGCGACATTGCATTCAACTAAAAGCAAAATTAAACTTACTCCAAAAACATCAGCGCACCTAATAAATAGCGCTGCGGAGACAACCTTCTTTTGTTCGAGTCCGAGACCATGAGCACCTACGATCCCGCCGCCCTGGAATGCCTTGCCGCCATCGTTGAAGAGGGCGGCTTTGAGCGCGCTGCGCAGCGCCTGAACGTCACGCAGTCGGCCGTCTCGCAGCGCCTGCGTGCGCTGGAGGCGCAGGTGGGTTCGGTGCTCATCGTGCGCAGCCGCCCGCTGCGGCCCACGTCGGCCGGGCAGCTGCTGCTCAAGCACACCAAGCAGATGCGCCTGCTGCGCGCCGACCTGGAGCGCGACCTGCAGGAGCTGGCGCCCAGTGCGCCAGGGGGCTCGCGCGAGGACGAGCGCATTTCGATCGCCATCAACGCCGACAGCATCGCCACCTGGGCCATGGGCGCGCTGCACGATCTGGTGCGCCAGCGCCTGCCGCTCGAAATCATCGTAGACGACCAGGACTTCACCCAGGAATGGCTGCGCTCGGGCCAGGTGCTGGGCTGCGTGACCACGCTCAAGCAGGCATTGCGTGGCTGCAAGATGGTGCCGCTGGGTGCCATGCCTTATGTGGCGGTAGCGTCGGCCAGTTACGCGCAGCAGTACCTGCCGCAAGGGCTCACGCCGCACAACTTTCGCGAGGTGTCGTTTTTGTCGTTCAACCGCAAAGACGACATGGCGGCGGAGTTTGTCGCGCGTGCGTTCGGGCTCAAGCGCGTGGCGCTCAACCATCTGTTTGTGCCAGGCTCCGAGGCACAGATGCGTGCGGTGGCGGCGGGCTGGGCCGTTGGGGTGATGCCCGAGCTGATGGCGCGGCAGGCGCTGGCTGACGGCAGCATGGTGGACTTGGCCCCCGGGCGTTCGCTCCCGATCCAGCTCTACTGGCATTGCTGGAACCTGGAGTCCGAGCTGCTGGATGCGTTGTCGGCAGCGTTGACGGGCGCGGCCGCCCAGGCCCTGGTGTCCTGACACGGGCTCCTGTTTCCCGGCGGCGGGGTGCAAGGCACGGTTTGTGCTGGCAAAAACGTGAACGACGTAGTTGCATTGCAACTTAGTCATTTATTTTTTTACCGTAATGTATAAAATGGACTCCATGCAAACGCCGCAACCCAAAGTCTCATTCAAGGAGCAGATGCACCAGGCCCGCGAGGATGCCATCCTCCAGTCCGCCTGCCGCCTGCTGGGTGAAAAGGCCTTCGACGCCATGACCATGGACGACGTGGCCAACGCCGTGGGTATTGCCAAGGCCAGCCTGTACAAGCATTTCTGCAGCAAGGAAGAGCTGTGCAGCGCCGCGATGGTGCAGATCCTCGGGCGCGTCCAGGCCTATCTGGCGGGCTTGCCGGCCGACATGCCTCCGCTGGAGAAGCTGCATGCGCTGGTGCGTTGGTCGCTGGAGCGCCTGCTGACCAACGAGATGCCCCTGCTGCCCAGCCGCAATTCCACGCTGCGTGCCGTGCTGATGGCCAACAAAGACTACCTGAACGGACTGGTGGCCGTGAGCGACCAGATCGGCGAATGGATCACCCAGGCCCAGGCCCAGGGCGTGATCAGCCCCACGCTGCCACCTCTGGTGGTGCTGTACACCCTGTATGCGCGTGCCTGCGACCCGGTGGTGAGTTTCCTCAAGGAAGGCGGCCAGTATTCAGACGCCGAAATCGTGGACTTGGTGGTGCGCACCTGTTTTGACGGCCTGGCGGCGCGTTGAGCCTGGTGGCCCGATAAGCCGCACCCATAAAAAAGCCCGGCATGCCGGGCTTTTTGCTGTGTGGGTGCTGCGCCGGTAGCCGGGCAGCACCTGCGGTCCTGTCACTTGGGCAAGATCACCTTATCCACCACGTGGATCACGCCATTCTTGGTGAACACGTCGGCCGCCACGATCTTGCTGGTGCGCATGTTCTGGTCGGTGATCACGAGGCTGGAGTTGATGGTGAACGTTTGGCCCTGCACGGTGGTGATGGCGGTATTGACGGGCACTTCGGCCTTGAGCACGCGCGCGGGCACCACGTGGTAGGTCAGCACCTGGGTCAGCAGGGCCTTGTTGGCCAGCAGCGCTTCCTTGGTGACACCCAGCTCGGTCAACAGGGCTGCAAAAGCCGCGTTGGTGGGCGCAAACACGGTGAATGGGCCTGCGCCCTGCAGCGTGCTTACCAGGCCAGCAGCCACGACGGCCTCCACGAGGATGCTGAAGTCAGGCAGGGCAGACGCTGTGGCAACGATGTCTTTGTCGGCGGGCAACAGTACCTTGTCCACCAGATGCACCACGCCATTGCTGGCCTGGATGTCGGTGCTGGTGATGGTGCTCACGCGGTTTCGGCCATCGGTGATTTTGAGGCCGTTGTTCGATTCGATCTTGAAGAAGCCACCCGACACCGGGGTGATCGCCTTGCCCAGCGGCACGTCGGCCCGCATCACCTTGCTGCCCAGTACGTGGTAGGTCAGCACAGCGGTCAGCAGGGGCTTGTTGGCCAGCAGCGCTTCCTTGGTCACGCCCAGTTCGGTCAGCAATGCAGCAAACGCTGCGTTGGTGGGCGCGAACACGGTGAGCGTACCCGTGCTCAGCGTAGGCGCGAGGCCAGCGGCGACCACAGCCTCGACCAGGATGCTCAGCTCCGGGGTGTTTTGTGCGAGCTCAACGATGTTGCGCTGGGGCTCGTCGTCGCTGCCCCCGCAGGCTTGCAGCAGGGTGGTGCTGGCGCCCAGGGCGGCTGCCATCAGGACGGTACGGCGATTGAATATGGTGTTCATGGCGGCTTCTCCTCGTGAATGGATGGTGGATGAAAAGAGCTGTGGTGCGGTGCGCTTACTTGGGCATCAGCACGGTGTCGATCGCATGGATCACGCCGTTGCTGGCGGCCACATCGGTTGCTATCACCTTGGACTGGTCCACCATCACGCCCATGCTGGTGGACACGGTGATCTCTTGGCCCTGCACGGTCTTGACCTTGCCGGCCTTCACGTCCTTGGCCATGACCTTGCCGGGCACCACGTGGTATGTCAGCACCTTGGTGAGTGCTACCTTGTCGGCCAGCAGGCCATCCAGCGTGGCCTTGGGGATCTTGGCGAAGGCTTCGTCAGTGGGCGCAAACACCGTGAACGGGCCGGGGCCCTTGAGGGTGTCCACCAGACCGGCAGCCTGCACGGCGGCCACCAGGGTCTTGAAGTTGCCCGCCTTCACGGCGGTGTCAACGATGTCTTGCGCCATGGCGCTGAAGGTGGCGCCAGCGGTCAGAGCGAGTGCAATCAGGGTCTTCTTCATGGGTCGTTCCTCTCGGTTTCGATGGAATTGACACGCCAAGATGGGCGTGGCGCGAATGTATAACCATTTGGTACGAAAGTAAACCGTTTGGTTATTCAATAACTGATTGGTCGTAACGAAATGAAAAAAAGCCCTGCAAGGCAGGGCTTTTTGGTGGGTGTTGCGCAGTTGTGCGCCGTGGACCCGTGCGTTCAGCGAACGATCAGCAGCGGCACCTTGCTGTGGGCGAGCACCTGGGTGGTCACCGAGCCCATCACCAGCGTAGCGATGGCGCCGTGACCGTGCGAGCCCATGACCAGCAGGTCGAACTTGCCGGTGTCTGCCACCTTGGCAATGGTCTCGCCCACCGCGCCCACCTTGACGCTGCGCTTGGCATCCACGCCGTGGCGACCCAGGAATTTGCACACGGGGGCGAGGATTTTTTCGGCTTCTTCGGCGTGGTAGTTGTCCACCACTTCCTTGCCCAGCGCAGCGCGCGCGCGCGGGGGCAGAGGGGCCTGCACCGTCAGCACGGTGTAGGTGTGGGTGCCGCCCAGCAGCTCTTCGTGGGTGGCCAGATAGGCCAGCATCTTCTTGGTGTAAGCGCTGCCATCGACAGCAAGCAGGATGTTCATGGTGTTCTCCGAAAAGGGATGAGGCAGACTACTCTGCGCTGGCGCCTGTTGTCTTGACCTGGGTCATGTTGTTTTGTCCGGCGCGTGGCGAATTCGTACGAACTGCATAGCCATCATACGGTGACCACGCAGCGCGGCTGAAAAGCCACCTGCTCTCCCTTGCGCGCATAACCCAGCGGGTTGGCCACCACCCGGCACTGCCAGGCGGATCCGTCGCTGCGCTTGCCCTGGGCGGTGTAGTCGCTGGGCGCATGCAGGTGGCCATGCAGCCACAGCGGGGTGTACATCAGCAGGTCATCCAGCGCATTGCAAAACCCCGCTGTGCCTGGCACCAAGCCATAGCGGGGATCAGCGCTGCGCAGGCTGGGTGCAAAGTGGGTCACGACCACGGTGGTGCCGTCAAAAGGCTGCTGCAACACATCGCGCAGCCATTGCTGGCAGGCCAGCGCCTGCTCGCGCATGGGTTCGGCCAGAAATGGCTCTGCATCGCGCGTGCCGCCTGTCTTGCGCAGGTAAAAATTGGCCGCGCGAAAAGCCTTGTCGCGCAGCTTGAGCCTGCGCGTGAGGTCGGTGGCGCCCTCATGGTCGGCCAGTGCATCAAAGTCGCTCCAGAGCGTGGTGCCCACAAAACGCGTGCCCTGCAGCACCAGGGTTTCACGCTCCAGCCACGCAATGCCCAGGCGGTCGCAGGTCTGGCGCAGCCGCACATGAGCGGCATCGAAGTCCTGGGCGTCGTACTCGTGGTTGCCCGGCACAAACAGCACGGGTGTCGGCCAGGCAGCATGTTGGGGCAGGGGCGAAAACCGGGCCAGGCCGAAGTCGTCGTCGCCCAGTTGCGAGCCTTGCTGGTAGGAGCCAACGTCCCCCGCCAGCACCAGCACGTCGGCGCCAGGGGCGGGTTCAGGCACAAAGTGCGGGTGCGCCTCCAGATGGAGGTCGGACAAAAGCTGGATGTTCATCAGTCGTGCAGTCTACGGCGTACCGTGCAGATCCTGCCCCGGGAAGGTGCGTCGCGCCGAGCGCGCCAGAGCTTGCAGCAGCCAGGTCATCGCGGCCTGCTGCGGGCCACGCCGGCGCCACAGGGCGTCCACGTGCACAGCGGGTACGTCCAGCGGCAGTGCCCTTTGCACCAGGGCGTCGGCAATGCCGGTCACCGGGACAAAGTGGCGCGGCAGCACGGTCAGCAGGTCCGAGCCCGACACCACCCGCCCGGCCGTGAAGAATTGGTTGACCGTGATCACCACCTTGCGTTCGCGGCCCAGCGACGCCAGGGCTTCGTCGATGAAGCCGAAAGGGCGCCCCGAAAAACTCACCAGCATGTGCCGCGCTGCGCAGTAGGTGTCCAGCGTCAGGGGGGCGTCGGCCAAAGGGTGGCCCTGGCGCATCACGCACACGTACTCGCCGTCGTACAGCCGGCGGCTTTCAAAGGCCACCACGCCGCCCGATTGCGCCCGCGCCGTGAGGTCGGCCAGCGCAGCGGGAAAGTAGCCCACGGCCATGTCGGCCGCCTCTTCTTCCAGCAGGCGCCGGGGGTCGCGCGTAGTGAGAGGCAGCACGCGGATGGAGATGCCGGGGGCTTCTCGTTCGATGATCTCCACCAGGGCGGGCACCAGCGTCGCCGCCGTGGCATCGGCCATGGCCAGTACAAAGGTGGACTCGGCCGTTGCCGGATCAAAGTGCCCTGGCGCCAGGGACTCCTGCAAATGGGCCAGGGCCTCGCGCACGGGCGGCCACAGTGCCAGTGCACGCGGCGTCGGCTCCACGCCCTGGCCACTGCGCACCACCAGTTCGTCGCCCACTACGTCGCGCAGTCGCCGCATGGCGTTGCTGACGGCCGGCTGGGTGATGGACAGCTTGTGTGCCGCCCGGGTAAGGCTGCGCTCGGCCATCACCTCGTCAAAGACGCGCAGCAGGTTCAGGTCCAGGGAGCGGAAGTTCAAGGGAGTCATGGTGACCCAAGAGCATATTCATCACTGGCATGAATATCAATGATTCAAAATATAAACTTGAACATGCAAAGGGTAAACCCTAATATCACCACATCGCCCGGCAATCTCGCCACAAGCGTTAGAAAAGGGAAACCGAAATGACCGCCTTTGCACACGTTGAGTACCCCACCGAACACCCCGGCGTTGTCCGCGCCGAAAACGCAGCCGCCGCCCTGAAGAGCGCTGCCGCCCACTTTGACGGCGCGCGTGGCGCAGCCTCCTTGCTGCTGGCCGCCGTGGTCTCCGCGCTGCTGGTGGTGGCCAACCAGGTCATCGACACCTGGACCGAAGGCCACCTGCTGGCTGCCTGGATGGTGCTGTGGCTCGTGGCCTTTGCGGCCCTGGCCCTGTTGACCAGCCCCGCCCGCCGCGCCGGTGTTGCGCTGCGCGGTACTGCGCTGGCATGGGCTGAAAGCCGCCGCCGCGCTGCCGAAGATCAGCGCACCTGGCAAGTCGCCTTGAAGGATCCCCGGATCATGGCTGAACTGAACCATGCCATGGGCATCCCCACGGTGAACAGCATTCGCAAGTACTACTGAAGCATCCGCGCAGCGCACGCTGCGCAGCTAAGCCGATTCGAAGCCGTGGCAAATGCCACGGCTTTTTTTATGCCCCGTTGTGTCCCGTTCGGTGGTGTTCTTGCAGTGCCCCCAGGAGCAAAAAAAAGCCGCCCCGCAAGAGCGGGACGGCTTTGAATGGTCAGCTTCCTTGATTGAACGCTGCAGTGTCAGGCGGCCAAACGCTTTTCCAGCTGCGCTTTGGTATCGAGCAGCGCCTTTGGCAGGTGGTAAGCCAGCTGTTCGAAGTGCGCATCGTGCAGCTTGAACTCTTCGGCCCAGGCCGCCTTGTCGATGCTGGTCACGGCGTCAAACTTCTGGGCGCTGAAGTCCAGGCCCGCCCAGTTGATCTCGGCGTACTGCGGGGCCACACCGAACATGGTTTCCTGGCCTGGGGCCTGGCCTTCGATGCGGTCAATCATCCACTTGAGCACGCGCATGTTGTCGCCATAACCGGGCCAGACGAACTTGCCGGCTTCGTCCTTGCGGAACCAGTTCACGCAGAACACCTTGGGCAGCGCCTTGCCGGTGGCGGCAATCTTGCCTTCCATGTTCAGCCAGTGCTGGAAGTAGTCGCTCATGTTGTAGCCACAGAACGGCAGCATGGCGAACGGATCGCGGCGCACCACGCCTTGCGCGCCAAAGGCGGCGGCGGTGGTTTCGGAGCCCATGGTCGCAGCCATGTACACGCCTTCGGTCCAGGTGCGGGCTTCCGTCACCAATGGCACCGTGGTCGAGCGGCGGCCGCCGAAGATGAAGGCGTCAATGGCCACGCCACTGGCGTCGTCCCACTGGGCGTCCAGTGCGGGGTTGTTGGTGGCGGCCACGGTAAAGCGCGAGTTGGGGTGGGCAGCCTTGGCGCCGGTTTCCTTGGCGATCTGGGGCGTCCAGTCCTTGCCTTGCCAGTCGATCAGGTGATCGGGCAGCTTGCCGGTGTCCTTTTCCATGCCTTCCCACCACACGTCGCCGTCGTCCGTCAGGGCCACGTTGGTGAAGATCACGTCCTTGTCCAGGCTGCGCATGCAGTTGGGGTTGGTGTGCATGTTGGTGCCGGGGGCCACACCAAAGTAGCCGGCTTCGGGGTTGATGGCGTACATCTTGCCGTCGGCATGGGGCTTGATCCAGGCGATGTCGTCACCGATGGTGGTGACTTTCCAGCCGGCAAAACCGGCTTCGGGCGGCACCAGCATCGAGAAGTTGGTCTTGCCACAGGCGCTGGGGAAGGCCGCTGCCACGTGGTACTTCTTGCCTTGGGGGTTGGTCACGCCCAGAATGAGCATGTGTTCGGCCAGCCAGCCTTGGTCGCGGCCCATGGTGGAGGCGATGCGCAGTGCCAGGCACTTCTTGCCCAGCAGCGCATTGCCGCCATAGCCCGAGCCGTACGACCAGATCTCGCGCGTTTCTGGGTAGTGGACGATGTACTTGACCTTGGGGTTGCAGGGCCAGCTCGTCGTGTCCTTTTCGCCTTCGGCCAGGGGGGCACCCACGGTGTGCATGCAGGGCACAAATTCGCCTTCCACGCCCAGCACGTCGTACACGGCCTTGCCCATGCGGGTCATCAGGCGCTGGTTCACGGCCACGTAGGCGCTGTCGGTCAGTTCTACGCCGATGTGGGCGATGTGGCTGCCCAGCGGGCCCATGCTGAAGGGCACCACGTACATGGTGCGGCCCTTCATGCAGCCGTCAAACAGCGGCTGCAGCGTGGCGCGCATTTCGGCGGGAGCCATCCAGTTGTTGGTGGGGCCGGCGTCTTCCTTGGCGGCCGAGCAGATGTAGGTGCGGTCTTCCACACGGGCCACGTCCGACGGGTCGGACCAGGCCAGAAAGCTGCCAGGGCGCTTGGCGGGGTTGAGCTTCTTGAAGGTGCCAGCGTCGACCAGCTGCTGGCACAGGCGGTCGTACTCTTCCGTGGAGCCATCGCACCAGTAGATGCTGTCGGGTTTGCACAGGGCGGCCATGTCGGCCACCCAGGCGAGCAGCCGGGCGTTTTTGACGTAAGCGGGGGCGTTGAGATTCAGGCCCTGCATCGTGGGTGCGTTCATCGGGGAGCTTCCTAAGTTGAAAAAACGTTTTTTCAAAGGAAGCGGACCCGGCGGGTCACGGCGAGGCCTGGCGCAGTTGCGGTGCTGAGCGCTGCCTTTGAAAAAACGGCTTTCGTGCTCAGTCGGCGGGCGGGAGCGTGTGTCAGCCCCACGGGTGGAGGCTAGTTCCACGGATTCCGCGGGTCGGCTGGGATGTCAATTTTATGAATCTGCCGCCGGTTTGTCTGTCAGACAGGGGTCAAAACCATGCAAAAAAAACATGAGGTTATGCATGACTTTGTCCACTCCGTTCCATCAAAGGCTGGCCGAATTGCCCTTCCACCGCTCGTAGCCGCTCCTGCGCAGCGCGCACGCCGGGCAGGTGCCACAGCCATAGCCCCAGGCGTGCAGCGTGTCGCGCACGCCGTGGTAGCAGGTGTGCGAGTCGTTCACGATCAGATCGACCAACGCCTGCCCACCCAGGGTTCGGGCCAGTTCCCAGGTCTCGGCCTTGTCCAGCCACATGAGTGGGGTGTCGAAGGTGAAACGCTGCCCCATGCCCAGCGACACCGCCACCTGCAGCGCCTTGAGCGTGTCGTCACGGCAGTCGGGGTAGCCCGAAAAATCGGTCTCGCACATGCCGCCCACCAGGGTGTGCAGGCCACGCCGGTAACCGACGGCAGCAGCCAGCTGGAAGAACAGCAGGTTGCGCCCGGGCACAAACGTGTTGGGCAGGCCGGCGGCGGTCATCTGGATCTCGGTGTCGCTGGTCAGCGCCGTGTCGCTGATGTGGCCCAGCACTGACAGGTCGAGCATGTGGTCATCCCCCAGCTTGGCCGCCCAGTGCGGGAACTGTGCACGCAGCGATGACAGCACCGTCTGCCGCGCCTGCAGCTCGATGTGGTGGCGCTGGCCGTAGTCAAACCCGATGGTTTCGACATGGGCAAAGTGTTCCAGCGCCCAGGCCAAGCAGGTGGTGGAGTCCTGGCCTCCAGAAAAAAGGACGAGTGCATGTCCGGGTCTCATGGGGGTTCTCCAGGTCAGACGGGGATAGGGGTGGTGCGGGACGAAAAAAAGCCCCGCTCTGCGGGGCTGGTGCGATGGCCGCCGAAGCGGTCAGGCCATCATCACGGCGATGAACGCCAGCAGGAACATCATGATGCCGCCCACCACTGGCAGCACCACGGGCATCACGGAAACGACGTTTTCCACGGGGTCGTTGGATGGCGTGGCGGGGGTGTGCGAGGTGTTGTGGTCAGACATGGTGGGCTCCAGATGCTTAAAACTTGCGCAATTCTAGCTGCGACTGTCCCTTCAGGGCGCAAAACCCTGCTGTCCCTCAGATCAGATCGGCCTGCATGCCCGCCGTGCGCAACTGCGTCAGCACCTCATCCACATGGGTCTTGCCGCGGGTTTGCAGCACCAGTTCGATCTCCACGTTCTGCGCGGCCAGCATGGTGAAGGCGCGCTGGTGGTGCACTTCCTCGATGTTGGCGCCCGCGTCGGCCACGGTGGCGGTGATGCGCGCAAGCACGCCGGGCACATCGCGTGCGCTGACCTTGATGCGCGCCAGGCGCCCCGAGCGCACCATGCCGCGCTCGATGATGGCCGCCAGCAGCAGCGGGTCGATGTTGCCGCCACACAGCACCAGCCCCACGCGCTTGCCCTTGAAGCGCTCGGGGTAGCGCACCAGTGCCGCCAGGCCTGCGGCGCCTGCGCCTTCGACCAGGGTCTTTTCGATCTCCAGCAGCATCAGCACGGCCTGTTCGATGTCGCCTTCGTCCACCAGCACCAGATCGTCGACCAGGCGCTTGACGATCTCCTGCGTGATCTTGCCCGGCGTGCCCACCGCAATGCCCTCGGCAATGGTGGAGGTGCCCTGCGGGTGGTGCGTGCCCTTCACCGCATTCACCATGGCCGGGAAGCGCATGGTCTGCACACCGATGACCTCGATGCCAGGCTTGATCGCCTTGGCCGCCGTGGCCACGCCCGAGATCAGACCGCCGCCGCCCACCGCGATCACCAACGTGTCCAGGTCGGGCACGGCCTGCAGCATCTCCAGGCCCAGCGTGCCCTGGCCGGCGGCCACGCCTTCGTCGTCATACGGGTGCACAAAGGTCAACCCCTGCGCATCGGCCAGTGCATAGGCGTGGGCGCGGGCTTCCTCCAGCGTGTCGCCATGCAGTACCACGTCGGCGCCAAAACCGCGCGTGCGCTCCACCTTCACGCCGGGCGTGAAGCGCGGCATCACGATCACGGCGCGCAGGCCCAGGCGCTGCGCGTGGTACGCCACGCCCTGCGCGTGGTTGCCGGCGCTCATGGCCACCACACCCCTTGCGCGCTCCTCGTCCGTCAGCAGCGTGAGCCGGTTGCAGGCGCCCCGTTCCTTGAAGGAGGCGGTGAACTGCAGGTTCTCGAACTTGAGGAACACCTGCGCGCCCACGATTTGCGAAAGCGTCTTGGATTCCACACAGGGAGTGTCCAGCACCTGGCCTTGCAGGCGGGTGGCGGCGTCGCGGATATCTTGGAGGGTCAGCATGGGCCGATTGTGGCGCAACGCGGGCCGGTGGAGCACCGTAGCGGGTGCCGGGCAAGAAAATGAATGAAAAGTGCCGCAAGCGCTAGAAATTCATGGGCTGATTGCTATCAATTTTGATTGCCTATTTGAGGCCCAGCCTGCGCGCCAGTTTGTGCAGGTTGCTCGCGTCCACCTCCAGCGCACGCGCGGCCTGGGCCCAGTTGCCATGGTGGCGGGCGAGGGCCTGCGTGATGGTGTGCCGCTGGCAGGCATCTACGGCGTCGCGCAGCGGGCCCTCGGCGGTGGCGGGGGTGGGCGAAGTGGTGGCCACTGCGGGAGTGCCGGCGTCCAGAGGGTTATGGGCCACGCTGGCGGCGTCGGCATCCAGGTCGAGCAGCGCAGACTCCAGCGTCACGATGTCGGCCCGGTTCACGCCGCGGCTCAGGGCCTTGAGGGCGGCGCGGCTGACCACATGCTCCAGCTCGCGGATGTTGCCCGGCCAAGGGTAGCGGCGCAGTGCGTCCTGTGCGCTGGCAGACAAGCGCAGGCTGCGCAGGCCCAGGCGCGCACGGTTCAGCTCGAGAAACCGGCCCGCGAGCAGCAGCACATCGTTGCCGCGTTCGCGCAGCGGCGGGATAGGCACGGGGTACACCGACAGCCGGTGGTACAGGTCGGCGCGGAATGCACCGTCGCGCACCTGCTCGCGCAGATTGCGGTTGGTGGCGGCGATCACGCGCACATCCACGCGGCGCGGGCGGTCGGCGCCCAGGCGCTGGATCTCGCCGTTCTGCAGCGTTCGCAGCAGCTTGGCTTGCACGGCCAGCGGCAGCTCGCCCACCTCATCAAGGAACAGCGTGCCGCCATCGGCCGCCTCGAAGCGTCCGGGCCGGTCGGCTACCGCACCGGAGAACGCACCGCGCACGTGGCCAAAGAGTTCGCTCTCGGCCAGCGACTCGGGCAGCGCCGCGCAGTTCACGTGCACCAGCGGTTTGGTTCGGCGCGTGGATTGGCGGTGCAGCAGGCGTGCAAACAGCTCCTTGCCCACACCGGTTTCGCCCAGCAACAGCACCGGCAGGTCCGAGCCCGCCACCACCGTGAGCTCGTGCAGCAGACGCAGCAAGGGTTCGCTCTGGCCAACGATCTCCATGTCGCCATCGCCCGCGCGGGTGGTGCGCTCGTCGTCGGCGCTGCGGGTGTGGGGGGCGCTGCGCAGCGCCTGCACCTCTCGCTCCAGCCGCGAGATGCGCACGGCCGCCTCCACCAGCACCTTGCAGTCGGCCAGCGCGGCACGTGCGGCCGCGCCAAAGGTGCCGGTCTGCAGTGCGTCGAGCGTCAGCACACCCCAGGGCTGGCCGTCCACCCACAGGCTCACGCCCATGCAGTCGTGCACGGGCAGGGGCTCGCCCACCAGGGTGTCGAGCAGGCCGTCGTAGGGGTCGGGCAGGGTGCTGTCGTGGTCGAAGCAGGTCACCTCGCGCCGTGCCAGGATGGCCGCGAGCCGGGGGTGCTGGCCGACCGCAAAACGCCGGCCCAGCGCCTCGCGCACCAGGCCCTCCACGGCCACGGGGCGCAGGTGGTCTTCTTCCAGCTGCAGCAGGGCCACGGCGCCGCATTGAAAGCGCGTGCGCAGGTGGTCGGCCAGCCGCTGCAGGCGCACGGCCTGGGGCAGGTCGGTGGCCAGGTCGGCCAGCAGGGGGCTATCGTCCATGGTGATATTTACCTTTAATGGGTGAATTAAACCCCATTAAGGGATGGTCAAAAAAACCATGACTGGTGTAAGTGGTTGATTTGATAGGCCTGCGACCCTGGCCCGGCGCTTGCGATGTGGGCAGTGACACCGATTCACTCGTTCAGAAAAGTCATGACCACAAAACCCCGACCCCATGCCGTCAGCGCACGCTGGCGCCGCCCTTTCGTTGTTGTTCTCTTGAAGCAGGAGGCCCGCCATGGGTAACTACCGCAAGCTCTGGTTCACGCTGATTGGCGTGCTCATCGTCACCTTCAGCCTGCTGGGCTACTACGGCGCCGAGGTCTACCGCACCGCGCCGCCCATCCCCGCCAAGATCGCCACGGCCGGGGGCGAAGTGCTCTACACCCACGACAGCATCCTCGACGGTCAGACCGCCTGGCAGTCGGTGGGCGGTATGCAACTGGGTTCCATCTGGGGCCACGGCGCGTACCAGGCACCCGACTGGACGGCCGACTGGCTGCACCGCGAGCTGCTCAACTGGCTTGACGTCGCGGCCGAGCGCGCGCACGGCAAGCCGTTTGCCGACATCGACGCCGCCGCCCAGGCCGTGCTGCGCGACCGCATGAAGACCGAGTACCGCACGAACACCTACAACCCGGAGACGGGAGTGGCCACCGTGTCTTCGGTGCGGGCCGACGCGATCGCGATGACGGCGCTGTACTACGACCAGCTCTTCAGCGATGCCCCCGCACTGCACAAGACGCGCGAACATTTCGCGATGAAGGAGAACACCCTGCCCAGCGCCGAGCGGCGCGCGCAGATGATGGGCTTCTTCTTCTGGACGGCCTGGGCCGCCGCCACCGAGCGGCCTGGCAAGGATGGGGGATCAGGTGCAACGTACACCAACAACTGGCCCCACGAGCCGCTGATCGGCAACCAACCCACGGCCGAGAACATGGTCTGGTCGGTGATGAGCGTGGTCGTGATGATGGCGGGCGTGGGCTTCCTTGTGTGGGGCTGGTCCTTCCTGCGCAAACACGACGAGGTGGAGCCCACGCCACCCCAGCACGACCCGCTCTCGCGCGTGCCGCTCACGCAGTCGCAGCACGGGCTGGGCAAGTATTTGTTCCTCATCGTCGCGCTGTTCAGCTTCCAGGTGCTGCTGGGCGGCTTCACGGCCCACTACACCGTGGAAGGCCAGCAGTTCTACGGTATCAACGTGTCGCAGTGGTTCCCGTATTCGCTGGTGCGCACCTGGCACATCCAGAGCGCGCTGTTCTGGATCGCCACGGGCTTCCTGGCTGCCGGCCTGTTCCTCGCGCCGCTCATCAATGGAGGCAAGGACCCGGCTTACCAGAAGCTGGGCGTGGACATCCTGTTCTGGGCGCTGGTAGTGGTGGTCGTGGGCTCGTTCACGGGCAACTACCTGGCCATCGCGCAGATCATGCCGCCCGAGTGGAACTTCTGGCTGGGCCACCAGGGCTATGAATACGTGGACCTGGGCCGCCTGTGGCAGATCGGAAAGTTCACCGGCATCGCCTTCTGGCTGGTGCTCATGCTGCGTGGCATCGTGCCGGCGCTGCGCACCCCCGGCGGCGACAAGAACCTGCTGGCGCTGCTGACGGCATCGGTGGTAGCCATCGGCCTGTTCTACGGCGCGGGCTTCTTCTACGGCGAACGCACGCACCTGTCGGTGATGGAGTACTGGCGCTGGTGGGTGGTGCACCTGTGGGTCGAGGGCTTCTTCGAAGTCTTCGCCACCACGGCGCTGGCCTTCATCTTCTCCACGCTGGGGCTCGTGTCGGTGCGCATGGCCACCACGGCCAGCCTGGCCTCGGCCTCGCTGTTCATGCTGGGCGGCGTGCCCGGCACCTTCCACCACCTGTACTTTGCGGGCACCACCACACCGGTGATGGCGGTAGGCGCAGCCTTCAGCGCGCTCGAAGTGGTGCCCCTGGTCGTGCTCGGCCACGAGGCCTGGGAACACTGGCGCCTGCAGCACCGCACGCCCTGGATGGCCCGCCTGCGTTGGCCTCTGATGTGTTTTGTGGCCGTGGCCTTCTGGAACATGCTGGGCGCGGGCGTCTTCGGATTCATGATCAACCCGCCCATCTCGCTGTACTACGTGCAGGGCCTGAACACCACGCCGGTGCATGCCCACGCTGCGCTGTTCGGTGTCTACGGCTTCCTGGCGCTGGGCTTCACGCTGCTGGTGCTGCGCTACATCCGCCCGCAATTGGTGTTCAGCGAACGGCTCATGAAGACGGGATTCTGGTGGCTCAACGCGGGCCTGGTGCTGATGATCGCCACCAGCCTGCTGCCCATCGGCTTGTTCCAGTTCCACGCCAGCGTGAGTGAAGGCCTGTGGTACGCCCGGGGCGAGGCCTTCATGCAGCAGCCCTTCATCCAGACGCTGCGCTGGGTGCGCACCTTCGGCGACGTGGTCTTCATCGTGGGTGCGCTGGCCATGGCCTGGCAGGTTGTGAGCGGCGTGTTTGGCTCGCGGGCACCGGCAGCCACCGCAGGGACCTACCTGGCGGAGGCCCGCCGCTGATCCGTGCCACGCGCTGCTGCCACCACCCTCGGCGGCAGCGCAGGCCCTTCATTCATCCCACAAGGACTGACCATGAACCTCGACAAATTCAAGCACCAGCACACCGACATCCTGCGCAGCATCGCCACCTTGCGCACCCTGGCCCAGGCGGGCGTGGAGGCCAATGCCAGCGCCATCGCGCAGGGCATCGTGGCGATGAGCGGCACCATCAAGCTGCACCTGGCCGTGGAAGACCAGGTGCTGTACCCCGCACTGCAGCGCGGCGGCAACGCCGAACTGGCGCGCCTGGGCCGCCAGTACCAGAGCGAAATGGCGTCCATCGCCAGCACCTACGACGCCTTTGCGCGTCGCTGGAACACGGCCGAGAACGTGCGCCGCGATGCGCAGGGTTTCCGCAACGAGGCCAATGTGGTGCTGCGCCGCGTGTTCGAGCGCATGCAGCGCGAAGATCATGACTTCTATCCGCGCATCGAGGAAGAGGAGGCCATCGCCTGCGCTTGAAAGACGCAATACCCGCGCGTACCAGGATTTCCCCCATCCATCGGTAGGGCCTTTGGGCACCTTCCTTCACCGGCCTGACAGGCCGGTTTTTTTTGACCTTGGCATCTGTCGCTGGTTTCTTAGAGCCTTCGACAGAGGGTCAGCCCTGCTGGCTGACCCTCAGCACCTCGGTGCCATACGCCTCCAGCTTCTTCGCCCCCATCCCGCTGATGCCCTGCAGGTCGTCCAGCGATGTGGGGTTGCGCTCGGCAATGGCTGCCAGCGTGGCGTCATGAAAGATCACATACGCGGGCAGGTTGTGCTCGCGTGCCACCTCGGCGCGCCAGGCCTTGAGGTTGATGAAGCGCACCTGTGCATCGGGTCCCAGGTTGGCAGCGGCGGCCGGGGGGGCACTGCCTTTGCGCGTGCGCTTGGCGGGGGCGGACGACACCGATTCGCGCAGCTGCACCGGCACCTCGCCCTTGAGCACCGCGCGCGAGCCCTCGGTGAGGCACAGCGTGTCAAAGCTGTGGCCGCTGTCCAGCATCACCTTCTGTAAGCCTAACGCGCCGGTGGCGATCAGCTGGCGCAGCACGCCGCGCAGCTGGGGCTCTGTCAGGTCCGCACCAATGCCGAAGGTGGAGATTTTTTCGTGCCCGAACTGCGCCACCTTCTCTGTTTTCTTGCCGCGCAAGATGTCCATGATGTGCCCCGTGCCAAAGCTGATGCCGCTGGCCTGGTTCACGCGGTAGATGGTGGACAGCAGCTTGCGCGCCGCATCCGTGGCGTCCCACACCGCCGGTGGGTTCAGGCAGTTGTCGCAGTTGCCACAGGGCGTGGACTGCTCGCCAAAGTAGGCCAGCAGCCGCACGCGGCGGCAGTCGGTGGCTTCGGCCAGCGCCAGCAGCGCATCGAGCTTGCCGCGCAGCGCCTGCTTGAACTCTTCGCCCGCCGGGCTCTCGTCGATCATGCGGCGCTGGTTGACCACGTCGTTCAGGCCATAGGCCATCCAGGCGTCGGCGTTCAGCCCGTCGCGGCCTGCACGGCCCGTTTCCTGGTAGTAGCCCTCGATGTTCTTGGGCATGTCCACGTGGGCCACAAAACGCACATCGGGCTTGTCGATGCCCATGCCGAACGCAATGGTGGCCACCATCACGATGCCTTCCTCGCGCAGGAAGCGGTCCTGGTTCTTCTGGCGCACTTTCGTGTCCAGCCCCGCGTGGTAAGGCAGGGCGGTGATGCCCGCGTCGCTCAGCGTGGCGGCCAGCTCTTCCACGCGCTTCCTGGACTGGCAATACACCACGCCGGCCTCGCCCGCATGCTCGCGTTCGATGAAGCGCAGCAGCTGGGTGGTGGCGTCCTTCTTCTCGACAATCGTGTAGCGGATGTTGGGCCGGTCAAAGCTGCTGATGAACAGGCGCGCGTCTTCGAGCTGCAGGCGCTCGATGATGTCGGCCCGTGTGAGGTCGTCGGCCGTGGCGGTGAGCGCAATGCGCGGCACCCCCGCATACCGCTCGTGCAGCACGGTGAGTGCGCGGTACTCGGGGCGGAAATCGTGGCCCCACTGGCTCACGCAATGCGCCTCGTCAATGGCAAACAGCGAGAGGTGGCCGCCTTCGTACAGGCTGTCGAGCAGGCCCAGAAAACGCGGCGTGTTCAGCCGCTCGGGCGCGGCGTACAGCAGGGTGATATCACCCGTCTGCAGGCGCAGCTCCACATCCTGCGCCTCGTCAAAACTCAGCGTGGAGTTGAGAAACGCCGCATCCACCCCCGCCTCGTGCAGCGCGCCCACCTGGTCGTGCATCAGCGCGATCAGCGGCGAGATCACGATGGTTACCCCGCGCCCCTGCTGCTGGCGCACGATGGCCGGCACCTGGTAGCACAGCGACTTGCCCCCGCCCGTGGGCATGAGTACCAGGGCGTCGCCGCCAGCGATCACATGCTCAACAATGGCCTGCTGCGGGCCGCGAAACTGCTCGTAGCCAAAAACGTCCTGCAAAACGGAATGGGCAGGGGACAGCGCGGGAGACAGGCGAGAGGACAAGCGGATACTCTGAAATTGATAGCTGCCAGCGCATACAAAACAAGCGCTTGGTGCCGATAGGGCCAAAATTTTTGGGCGCGCCCGGGCTTGGCCCCGTGCGCGGCAGGCGCATATTGTGCGCTGCAAGAGGGCGAGGGGCTGGCTTTCTACAATAGCGGGCTATGCAAGCCCTCCACTACACGCGCGCCGCGCAACTGCCCGACATCCTCGCCCAACGCATCGTCATCCTCGACGGCGCCATGGGCACCATGATCCAGCGCTTCAAGCTGGGTGAGGCGCAGTACCGGGGCGAAGGCTACAACGGCCCGGATGGGGCGGGCGACCGGTTCAAGGACTTCCCGCGTGACGTGAAGGGCAACAACGAGTTGCTGAGCATCACACGCCCGGACGTGATCCGCGACATCCACGAGCGCTACCTGGCCGCAGGCGCCGACCTCATCGAGACCAACACCTTCGGTGCAACGACCATCGCGCAGGAGGACTACAAGATGGCCGAACTGGCGCGCGAGATGAACCTCAAGTCCGCCCAGCTGGCCCGCGCCGCCTGCGACAAGTACAGCACGCCCGACAAGCCCCGCTTTGTCGCAGGCGCCCTCGGCCCCACGCCCAAGACGGCCAGTATCAGCCCCGACGTGAACGACCCCGGTGCGCGCAACATCGACTTTGAGCAACTGCGCGCGGCGTACTACGAGCAAGTCGAGGCACTGGTCGAAGGCGGCGCCGACGTGCTGCTGGTCGAGACCATCTTCGACACGCTGAACGCCAAGGCGGCGCTGTTCGCGATTGACGAGTTCTTTGAAAAGAGCGGCGAGCGCCTGCCCCTCATCATCAGCGGCACCGTCACTGACGCCTCGGGCCGTATCCTCTCGGGCCAGACGGTCACGGCTTTCTGGCACAGCGTGCGCCATTCCCGCCCGCTGGCCATTGGCCTGAACTGCGCGCTGGGCGCCACGCTGATGCGCCCCTACATCCAGGAGCTCAACCGCGTGGCCGAGGACACCTTCATCAGCTGCTACCCCAACGCCGGCCTGCCCAACCCCATGAGCGACACCGGCTTTGACGAGACCCCCGAGATCACCAGCCGCCTGGTGCATGAGTTCGCGGCCGAGGGGCTGGTCAACATTCTGGGCGGCTGCTGCGGCACCACGCCGGACCACATTGGCGCCATCGCCAAGGCTGTGGAAAGCGTGCCTACGCGCAAGATGTTCTACCCTGCCGAAGCCTGAATGTGAGTGAAATGGGCTGTTGGCGCTTATTCCATAAGCGCCAACAGCTATAGAAATAGTAGTCAATGCCGTACCAGCGCAGTGCGGCAGCCCATTGCAGGGTGGCGCCCGGTGCGGCAACCTTGCAATCCCCCACCATTGCGCCTCCCCGATACCGCCCCCTGGTCTGCCCACCCCATGCTTGATACCGCCACCCCGCCCGCTCAATCAACCGTTGAAGGCGACGACGCACCCGCAGTGGCCGCAAAGGCCGCCGCCCACGCCGCGCTCAAGCTCGAAAAGCGCTTGGTGCGCCAAGTAGCGCAGGCCATCACAGACTTTGGCCTCATTGAAGACGGCGACAAGGTCATGGTGTGCGTGTCGGGCGGCAAAGACAGCTACGCCATGCTCGACGTGCTGCGCATGCTGCAGCAGCGCAACGGCCACAAGTTCGAGCTGATCGCCGTCAACCTCGACCAGAAGCAGCCGGGCTTTCCGGCCCATGTGCTGCCCGAATATCTGACGAAAGTGGGCGTGCCCTTCCACATCGAAACGCAGGACACCTACAGCGTCGTCAAGGAGCATATCCCCGAAGGCAAGACCATGTGCAGCCTCTGCAGCCGCCTGCGCCGGGGCATCCTGTACCGCGTGGCCGACGAGCTGGGCTGCACAAAAATAGCGCTCGGCCACCACCGTGACGACATGCTGCAGACGTTCTTTTTGAACATGTTCTTCGGTGGCAAGCTCAAGGGCATGCCGCCCAAGGTGCAGAGCGACAGGGGTGACCACCTCATCATCCGCCCGCTGGCCTATGTGGCCGAGGACGACCTCACCCGCTGGGCCGAGCACCGCAAATTCCCCATCATCCCCTGCACGCTCTGCGGCAGCCAGGAGAACCTGCAGCGCAAGCAGATCGGCCAGATGCTGCGCGACTGGCAGCAGCTCTACCCCGGCCGCATCGAAAACATGGCCGTGGCGCTGCGCAACCTGGTGCCCTCGCACTTCATGGACCCGCGCCAGTTCGACTTCAAGGGGTTGGTACCCAACGGCGTGGCCGACGCCGATGGTGACAAGGCCTTTGACGCCGAAGAACTGCCTGCGCAGGCCGTGGGCATGCTCGCGGGCCTGCCCCTGATGCCCCGCTGAACCCGACCCCCGACGATTTTTAGATTGGGCCACCCCATGACCACGCTCAAAGCCCCCGAACTGCTCCTGCCCGCCGGCTCGCTCGACAAGATGCGCGCCGCCTACGACTTTGGCGCCGACGCCGTGTACGCAGGCCAGCCGCGCTACAGCCTGCGCGCGCGCAACAACGAGTTCCGCATGGAGCAGATCAAGCAAGGCATTGACGAGGCCCACGCACGCGGCAAGAAGTTCTTTGTGACCAGCAACCTGATTGCGCACAACGACAAGATCCGCACCTACCTGCGCGACATCGAGCCCGTGATCGACTGCCAACCCGACGCCCTCATCATGGCCGACGCGGGCCTGATCATGATGGTCAAGGAGAAGTGGCCCGAGCAGGTGGTGCACCTCTCGGTGCAGGCCAACACCACCAACTGGGCGGCCGTGAAGTTCTGGCAAAAGATGGGCGTGGAGCGCGTCATCCTCTCGCGCGAACTCAGCCTGGACGAGATCGAGAAAATCCGCCAGGAATGCCCTGACATGGAGCTGGAAGTGTTCGTGCACGGCGCGCTGTGCATTGCGTACTCGGGCCGCTGTTTGCTCAGCGGCTACTTCAACCACCGCGACCCCAACCAGGGCACCTGCACCAATGCCTGCCGCTGGAACTACGCCACGCACGCCGCCGACATCGACCCCACAACGGGTGAAGCCATTGCGCAAAAAATGGAAGGCGACTTCAACTTCGAGGCCGCGCAGCAGAAGGCCGAGCAGGCCTTCACATCGACCACCGGCAACGGCGAGCGCCACCCCAAGGCCGACAAGGTCTACCTGATCGAAGAGGCGGGCCGCCCCGGGCAGATGATGCCCATCATGGAAGACGAACACGGCACCTACATCATGAACAGCAAGGACCTGCGCGCGGTGGAGCACGTGGCCCGCCTGGCGCAGATCGGCGTGGATTCGCTCAAGATCGAAGGCCGCACCAAGAGCCTGTACTACGTGGCCCGCACCGCCCAGGTGTACCGCCGCGCGATTGACGACGCCGTGGCGGGCCGCCCCTTCAACCCCGAGCTGCTGATCGAGCTGGAAGGCCTGTCCAACCGTGGCTACACCGGCGGCCTGCTGGAGCGCCGCCCGAGCAACGACTACCAAAACTACATCAACGGCCATTCGGCCACGCAGCGCAGCCAGTTCGTGGGCGAGGTGCTAAGTGCTGTAGGCCAGGCCGAGGTGGGGCTGTCAGGCGACTGGGTGCAGGTGGAAACCAAGAACCACTTTGCTGTGGGCGACCTGGTTGAGGTGGTGCACCCCAGCGGCAACATCACCGTGCGCCTGCAGGAAATGCGCAATGTGGAAGGCCAGCCTGTACAGGTCGCGCAGGGCAGCCCGGTGCGCGTGTGGATCCCGCTGCCCGCGCGCTTCAGCGGCGCGCTGCTGGCGCGGGTGATTGAATCGCAACCGCCTGCTGCAGCGGCAGAGCCTGCATTGGCGGTGTAACTCTCTCGCAGGGGCTGGAGCATGAAGACCTTGGTGCACGCCACACGGCCTCGCCACTGGACCATGGCTGCTTTGCTGGGCGCAGTTCTCGTAGGCCCGGCCAATGCCCAGACGCCGGCTGTGGCGCCAGCCAAGCAGCGTTATGTGCAGGGCTCCTGGGTCAACCTGCGCGATGCTGCCCAGTCGCAGGCCCGCATCGTGGCCCAGGTGCCCGCCAACACCGTGCTGCAACAGCTCTCCGAGCGCGACGGCTGGTGCGCCGTTCTCTACACGGGCGATGCGCGCCTGGGCCCGCCTTTGCCTGAGCCCCTGCAAGCCCATGTGGCCTGCAACCTGCTGGCCGACCAGCCCCTGACCCTGGCCCAGGCGGGCAAGGACGCCGCCCGCGCCTTCTGGGTGGCGCCGTCCGCCAACCGCATGCGGGCCTATGGCAACGCCCTGCCGCGCCCGGCTGCCTTGCAGCTGCCCGCGCTGGCGAAAAGCCACACGCCCCGGATGCCCGTGCAGTACCCCCTGCGCCCCGAATGGGAGGCTGCCAAAAAGCTCATGCGCGGCGGCGTGTTGCTGCGGCCCGAGCAGGAGATCGACCGGGGCCGCCCCGTCAACCCGCTGGACAACTTGAAGCTGGCCACCCGCGCCGTGGACCATATCCCGGCCGTGGCGCCCCTGGCATCCGCCCCCACGCTGCCTGCCATTGCTCCGTCGTACTTCCGCAGCCACACCAGCGTGGCCCTGCTGCACGAGACCGAGGCCGACGGCATCGCGGCCGTGGCGAGCAGCCGCATTGCCGTGGAGCCCACCGCTGTGCCCTATGGCAGCTTCAACCGCCACAGCGGACCCGAGATCGAGTTCGTGACCGGCTTCTGGGACGTGGGCGGTGCCGATCTGGCCTTTGCCCCGGCGCTCACGCTGTACGCGATCACGCACCAGGGCCTGGTGGGCGCCCGCACCATGGAGCGGCGGTATTGGGACATCAGCAATGCAGACCACTATTGCGGCGGCCACTACCCGGGCAAGGGCTTTGACGACCCGCGAAACGATGAGACCACTGCCGTGCGCGGCTATGCCAAGGTGTCAGAGTCGGCCGACGTGCTGGTGCGCCTGGTGGTGCCCGGCAGGCTGCCGCCCGATGCGGTGAAGGTGCGCTCCAGGCGCTATGCCACCAGCTGGATGATGCCCGCCGACCCGCCCTACCGGCCCCAGCCCGAGCGCAAGAAAACAGCGGTGACGGTGCACGAGATCGACCTGGACCGCGACGGCGTAGCGGACATCCTGCGCATCGACACGCCATCGCCGGGCGGCATGAGCTTTGAGCCCATCTTTGAATGGCGCTGGTACCTCAATATCAACGGCCAGTGGTTTCCGGCGGGGTATTGGGTGGACCAGGAGTGCACGTGAAGGCGTGATGGGGCGTCAGTCGTTGAACTTTTCGGCGCTGCACTGTGACGGGCCACGTTCTCTGACCGCAGTCACGACCAAAAAGTGGACGACCACCTTGTAGCGCTTTCCGTTTGCTCGGACTTCGTACGCCGCTTGGTCTTTCCCCAGATACCCGAGGTGGGGCATGAAGGTGTAGTGGTAGGACGTGGTTCCGAGGGGGAGGGGTGCCGTCTTCCCACCAGCAATGTGGGTCTCATACTGCTTATCGGGGGGCGTGAGGTCCCTGATGTTGCCGTGCTGGGGAAGACTGAGTGCGTCCACCGTCAGCTCCAGCTTTTTGATGGCGGCGGGAGTCAGCACATTCCCTTTGACCTTGAGTTGCCGCAGCAGGGCATCGGGGAGCGGTGAAAAGCTGTTGCTTGCCGATATCTCTTGCGGAGCCTGAGGTTGCTTCCATTCCGGTGGTGTCACCAAGTACCCATCCACATCACGGCAGTAGACAAACGTTTGGTCGTACCGCTTGCTACTGACCTCGGAGGCGTAGCCCGCCCCGACACCTAGAAGCAGGGGCGCAAGTAGCACCAGGGTCTTGAGTTTCATCAGCGGGGCTCCCCTGACGCTCAACGTGACCGTGCGGGATATTGGGGACACTGATTTCTCCGGAAAGTGGTTTACAGCAAAGGCTTGCGAGCGGGGGCCTTTTTGACCTTCCAAGTATAAAAATTCTGCGAAACCCGCATAGCAGTCACGCCTCAAGGCGTCCCCCCGTCATCGTAGACATCACAGTCAAACCCCTTCAACACCGCCAGCGCAGGTACCGCAAAGCGCTTTTCCTGGCTGGTCTTGAGCCGTCCCTTGACCCGTTCAGAAGTGATGAACTTGCCGCTCAGGTAGTTGACGCTGCTGCGGCCACCTTCCTTGCCAGAGGTCCAGACGGTCTCCTTGCCGATCAGCTCAAAGTCGCCGCGCTGTGGGTTGAAACGGAACTGCAGTGTGGTGTGGCCCGACGCGTTGTCTTCTGCCTTGTCCACCGCAGTGACAAACAGCGATGTGCCCTTGGCCTCCAGGTTGAAGAACTTCTGGGCCCGGCAGTAACCGGCAGAGGCAGACAGTGGCGCGTACTGGCCGCCCGGCTTGCCTGCCAGAACCACCAGGCGGATTTCCATGGGCCGGTCCGAGGGGCCATTGACTTCATTGAGAAGCAAGGCGATGTCTGGCACGCCGTCACCGTTCCAGTCGCCGGTGGTGGAAGTCCACTCCACGAACGTCCGCTGTGGAAACAGGGCTGCGATCGCTGCATCGGGGTGGGCAAAGGCCGGGGTTTGGGCGAGTGCGCAATTGGTGGCTGCGGCCAGGACGACGGCGAAGGCCAGGATGTTGTGAACGCGTGGCATGGAATACCTCTTGTTGGCGCTGAATCGTAGCTGCGTCGCAGGCATGGTGTGTCAATCTTGGCGGCTTGGCTGTCGCAACAGCGCCCCCAGCACCAGCGCCTCGGCCACCACTTCCAGCCCTTCTTCCAGCGTGCCCAGCAGGGCGGGCAGCTCGGGCAGGCGGGACCAGTGCGCTTGCACTTCGGGCCATTGGTCCACACCTATCGCCAGCCAGCCCACCGCCAGGCCCGCCCACAGCAGCGCGCGGGTGCCGGGGTGCCACAAGGCGTGGTGCAGCCAAGCCATGGTGAGCAGGCCCACCACCGCCACGGCGAGCATGGGGGCTTCGCGCACGGGGGCCCAGCGGCAGGCGTCCGTCCATTCATGGCAGCGGAACTTCCACAGCTCGTGCAGCATGAACTGCTCGTCCAGCGCCAGTACAAAAAACGCAAGCGCCAGCCAGGCACCCAGCCGCCGGGGCAAGGCGCGGTCCCCCACCATCCGCAGGGCCGTGATGCTGAGCGCCAGCAGCAGAGCACTCGACAGCCACGACACCGGCGAGCCGTCCGAGCGGAAGGCTCGCTCCCATTGCGGCGCATACATCCACCCGCTGAACAGCAGGAAGCCCAGGACGGCCGTCAGCAGGGCTGGCGCAACCCCGGTGTGGGGCATGGGGTGGCGATCAACAAGGCGCGAGCGGGCGGTGGTGTGCGGGTGCATGGCGGGGAGGTGGCTGCGCGCTGAGAGGCAACGCGGCGGGCAGTGGAACCGGATTGTGGGCAAAAAGCGCCGGTAGCGCTGGACTTTATTGCACCTTTTGCTATGTAGTTGATAGCTGAGGCGCGTGGCAAGCCAGCCCATACCATGGCCTGTTCACGCCGTAAGAATCGCTACAGAATCGGACATCCATTACCCAGGCAGCCCGGCATGACCTTCCCGATCGATCCGTCCCGCACGGCACTGCCGCCGGTGGCCCAGTTCTTGGCCGAGGCGGCCCTGCAGCGGCAGACGGCGTTGCTGGGGCTGGACAAACCCAAACCCGCTGCACCGGCACCCTTACCTGCCGCAGACCCCAGCGCGCCGCCGCCATCGGTCACATCACCCAGCCCGCCCGGCGGGCCGCTGCCTACACCGGCGGACCAGGCCAGCATCTCGCCCCAGGCGCGCGAACAGTTGGCGGCGGGCTTTGACCCGCGCAGGGCGGGCGGGGCCGATCGCCGCTTGCAGGGCGCCAGGGGCGAGGGCGCCGCGCAGGCTGCGTCCCCGGGGGCATCGGCGCTGCCCCGTGGCGCAACCCCGGGTACGTTTGGCCATGTGGCGGCGTCCGCAGCCTCCGCCACAAGTGGCGCAGCCTGGCCCGCGTCCGGCCTCAGCACGCCGCTGCTGCGCATGGTGAGTGCTCTGGTGGCAGAGGTCACGGCCCAGGCCGGGGTGCCGCAGCGCGTGGTGGCCGCGCAGCCCTGGCCCATGGGCATGGCCCAGGCGCTGGAGAGTGGGGCGCTGGATGCCGAACAGCCGCCCTTGCAGACCTGGCTGGTGCGCCAGGGCGTGGTGGCAACACCCGAGGGGCCGCGCGGGCTGGCGCTCACCCTGCGCGCGCCGGTGCCGTGGCTGGCGGCACAGGCCTCACCTGCAGCAGCCAGCGTATCGGCAGCGCAGACGGGCGCCGGTGCCAGCGTTGCGGGCGCGCTGCAGGTGCCTTTTGCCGGGGGCGGGCAGGCGCTGCAATCGGGGGTGATGGCCTTGGTGTTGCAGGGCATGGATGCCGCCGCGCCGCGTACCAGCGCGCTGCTGGTGCTGGACCTGCAGCCGCAGCTGGCCACCACCGTGTACGGGCGCGACATGCTGCAGCAGACCACGGGCCGCCTGGACCCTTGGACCCAGATGGCCGTGCTGCAGGCCAGCGGGCAGGTGCCGCGCGAGGACGAGCGTGCGCGCAATGGGGCATCTGGCCTGTGCGAGACCGTGGGTTGCCCGTATGCAGCCCGCGCAGAGTGTGCGCAGCCTTTCTGTCTGGCGCTGCGTGGCGTGTTGCCACCCGGGCCGGTGGGGCCTTCGCCGTCTGCCTGAGGGCGCGCCCTCAGGCTCTCTAACGGCTGTGTGCGAAGTCGTGCCCTCCACCGGGCAGGGTGCGTGACGGTTCCCACGCAGGGCGGTGGGTGTGTTCGCTCTGGTGGGCAGGGGCTGCTGCGCCCACGCCGTGCACCATGGCCGCATGGCGGGCGCGGGTGATGGGGTAGGCCATCAGCAGTGGAATCGCCAGCACCAGGCACAGCGCCGGCAGCAGCCCCGTCATGGCTGTGATGCCCTGCAGCGCCTGGGCAGACTGGGCCACGTTGGGCACATACCCGGTCAGCTCCAGCATACCGGCCACCAGCACCGTGGCCAGGGTGCGCGCGAGCTTGTCGACCAGTCCATACAGGCCGTAGTACATGCCGGTCTGGCGCTCGCCCGCCTGCATATGGCCGTGGTCGATGGTGTCGGGCACCATGGCAAACGGCACGATCCAGTGCGCGCCCATGCCAATGCCCACCACCACCAGGATGCCCGTCACCAGGGCCTGCTGGCCTGGGCCCACCCAGTACAGCGCCACCAGCCCTGCGCAGCAGAGCACCAGCCCGAGGATGTAGGCCCGGTTTTTCTCCCAGCGGTCCACCACACGCTTCCAGACGAACAGTGACACGCCCACCACCGCGAGCAGGATGCCCATGATGCGTGGCAGATCGCCCTTGTCGCCCTGCAGCTGGTAGATGACGAAATATGCGAGCGAGGCCTGCACCAGCGTGAGGCCCAGCCGGACCAGACCCGCAGCGCTCACCAGCATCACAAACGGGCGGTTGCGCAGCGTGGCCAGCAGGGTGCTGCGCACCGACACCCAGCCGGGTTCTGCCGCTGCGGTGGCTGCGGGCGGTGCGTTGACGGTGGTGGCGGGCTCGCGCACGCGCCAGGCCACTACCGCCACGGCCACCCCGGCGGCCAGCCCGAAACAGGCGCCTGCCAGTGCGTAGCCCGTGCGTGCATCCGGCGCGGCCCGCACCAGCAGAGGCATGAACACGCTGCCCGCAAAAAACCCCAGCAGGGCACCCATGGATGCAAAAGCCGTGAGGCTGGTGCGCTCGTCGTAGTCCTGTGTCATGTTGGCGGCCATGGCCTGGTAGGGCAGCTGCACCAGCGTCATCACGGTGTCGAACAAGGTGTAAGTGACGGCAATCCACACAAACGCTGCCCAGGGGCTCAGGCCTGGCGGCACCATCCACACGGCGGCAGCCACCACCGCCAGGGGCAGGGCGCCGTAGATCAGGTACACGCGGTGGCGACCGTGGCGCGAGCGCGTGCGGTCGGTCAGCCAGCCAAACAGCGGGTCGTTGATGGTGTCCCACACCTTGCCCACCAGCAGCGCTGCACCGGCCACGGCCGGAGGCACCAGGGCCACATCGGTATAGAAGATCATGAGCAGGAAGCTCATGGCTGCAATCAGCATCTGCAGGCCGACATTGCCCACGGCGTAGCCGAGCTTGGTGCCCAGGCTGAGCGGAGCGGGCTGTATGTTCATGGGGGCTGTCATGGGTGTGCGGATGCCATTGCTTCGGCCTGGGGAGCAGTCGCCATCGAGCCCGCCACAGGCTCTGCGCGCGCCGTGTGCGCCGCGCTGCTGCGCGGCGGCATGGCCTCCAGCATCAGGCGCACCTCGCGCCGCAGCATCTTGTTGAGGAAGCTGCGCGGAATCTCTGTGACCAGGCGCACATCGTCGGGCTGCATCTCAGGCGGCAGGTGTTGCACCAGAAACTCCGCCAGGTCGTGCTCCAGGGCCTGGGTGCCCCGGTCATTGCGCCAGCTTTGCCGCAGGCTGGCTACCAGCACGGCGGCGGCGCCGTGCTGCACCAGGCAGGCTTCCTTGACGGCAGGGTGGCAGTGCGCCACTTCCTCGATCTCGCGCGGGTTGAGTGCTTGGCCGTGGCGCACTACGCGGTCGGCGCTGCGACCCAGCACATGCAGATAGCCGGCGGCGTCGAAATAGCCCAGGTCCCCCATCACCACCCAGCCGTCGCGCAGGGTTTCGCTGGTCTTTTCGGGGTCCAGCCAGTAGCCATCAAACCGCACCGGTGTCTGCACGGTGATCAGGCCCATCTGTCCCAGCGGCAGCGGCGCAAACTGCTCGTCGCGGATGACTACGTCCACGCCCGGCATCACCCGGCCCACGGTGGAGAGGATGTCGTTGCCCAGCGGGTTGCCTTGCGCGTCCACATGCTCGTGGGGCAGCAACCAGGTGATGGGGGGCAGGGCCTCCAGGCAGCCGTAGCCCTGCTGGAAGATGGGGCCGAAGCGGCGGATGGCCTCGGCGATCTTGGGCGCGGGCATCATCTCCGAGCCGTAGGGCACATGGGTCAGGGACGACAGGTCGTACTGGCCCAGCGTGGGCTCGTCCAGCAGGTCGATGATGGCCGAGGGCGACAGGAAAGCGCGCGACACGCGGTGCTTCTGGATCAGCCCGGCCAGCGTGGTGGCGCGGAAGTCCTCGGGCATCACCAGCGCCGCGCCCGCCAGCAGCGTGGGCAGCACCAGGCCCGAGCCCGGGCCGGTGAGCGGCAGGCCCAGCATGTTCACGTCCGGCCCGTTCGCTGGCGGCTTGAAGTCGATGGCGCGCGAGATCAGGCGCACGCTGTCCAGGTACTTGCGGTTGCTGTAGCCAATAGACTTGGGCAGGCCCGTGGTGCCTGAGGTCATGTGCAGCGCAAATACATCGTCCTCGTGCACATCGGTCGCACCAGCGGACGGGGTCTGCTGCGCCAGTGCGCGCTCGTATTCATCCCCCAGCGCCAGCATGCGCAGGCCGGGCAGCTGCTCGCGCACGGCCTGCACGATGGGCGCGCTCAGCAGCGGGTCATGGATGAAGACGGCGGGCTTGACGCGGCCCATGGTCGTGAGCGCTGCCTCGGCCGGCAGGTGCTTGTGGAAGCTGGCAAAGATGGTGCCGTTCTCGAAGGTGGCCAGCCGGGTTTCGTACTGCTCACCGGTCTCGGGCAGCCAGGTGAAGACCACATCCCCTTTTTTTACGCCCTGGGCCTGCATCCAGGCTTGCAGGCGGTACACGCGATCCTGCAGCTGCGCGTAGGTGAGGGTGCCGCGCCGGTCGATGAGCGCGGGTTTATGGGGGTGCAGGCGGTACGCCAGACGGGCCACGGAGCGCGCGGTGCGCAGGCGGCTGAGCAGAAAGCGCGCCAGCAGGCTGCGCAGGGATGGAAGGGCCACCAGAATCTCCCGAAGACGGCGTGAGTGCGAAGTCCAGGCAGTTTTTCACGCAAGGTCCGGGGGAAAGATCACCATTTGTATGTGTGCGTATCTTTTGGTTTCTGCGGCGGCTGCGCGGTCGTTCTGGGGCCTTGAACGGCCGTTGCGCGCGCTTGCAGCGTCGCCACGGCGCAACAGCCACGGTGGCTGCGCAAGGCCTGGGCAAATAAAAACCGCCAGGGCTGGATCGCAGCGGCTGGCGGTGGTGTGGCGGCCTGCCCCGGGTAAGGGGCGGGCCGGTTGGGGCGGGCGAGGGCTTATGGATACAGGCCGCGCATTTCGCGGGCGTGCAGGATGCGCTGGCAGGCCACGATGAAGGTGGCGGTGCGCAGGCTCACCTTGTGCTCTTGCGCCACTTGCCAGATGCCCGCAAAGGCCTCCTGCATGATGCGCACCAGGCGGGCGTTGATCTCGTCTTCGCTCCAGAAGAAGCTGGAAAAATCCTGTACCCATTCAAAGTAGCTCACCGTCACGCCGCCGGCGTTGGCGATCACGTCGGGCAGCACCAGCACGCCCTTGTCGTGCAGGATGTCGTCGGCCTCGGTGGTCGTGGGGCCGTTGGCGCCTTCGATCACGAGCTTGGCCTTGATCTGGCCCGCGTTGTCCTTGGTGATCTGGCCTTCGAGGGCGGCAGGGATCAGGATCTCGCAGTCCACGCCCCAGAACTCTTCAGCCTTCATCACATCGGCGCCGGCAAAGCCGCCCACGCCACCACGGGTCTTCACATGCGCCAGCAGCGCGGGCACATCCACGCCCTTGCTGTTGAAGATGGTGCCGGTGTGGTCTTGCACAGCCACCACCTTGGCACCCGCTTCGGCAAACAGCTTGGCGGCAATGCCACCCACATTGCCAAAGCCCTGCACGGCCACGCGGGCACCGTCCAGTGCCAGGCCGGTCAGCTTGGCGGCTTCCACGCCCACGGTGTACACGCCGCGGCCGGTGGCCTCGACACGGCCTAGCGAGCCGCCCAGGTCCACGGGCTTGCCGGTGACCACGCCGGTGGCGGTGGCGCCGGTGTTCATCGAATACGTGTCCATCATCCAGGCCATGATCTGGCCGTTGGTGTTCACATCAGGCGCAGGAATGTCTTTGGACGGGCCGATCAGCAGGCCGATCTCGCTGGTGTAGCGGCGCGTCAGGCGCTCCAGCTCACCCATTGACAGCTTCTTGGGGTCCACGCGGATGCCGCCTTTGGCACCGCCGTAGGGCACGTTCACCGCCGCGTTCTTCACCGACATCCAGGCCGACAGGGCCATCACTTCGGACAGCGTCACGTCCTGGTGGAAGCGCACGCCACCCTTGCCGGGGCCACGGCTCAGGTTGTGCTGCACGCGGTAGCCTTCGTAGTGGGCGATGGTGCCGTTGTCCAGCTCAATCGGCACGTCCACGATCAGGATGCGCTTGGGGCGCTTGAGTGTTTCCACCCAACGCGCCAGGCTGCCCAGGTACGGGGTGACGCGGTCCACCTGCTGCAGGTAGTTGCCCCAGGGGCCGAGGTGGTCGGCCTGCAGGTACGAGGGCACGGGGTGGGATTGTGCGGCAGGGGCGCCGACGGGTTGCGACATGGTGAATTTCCTTGTGGGATCAGTTCAGGCTGCGAAGCTTATGCCTCGCCTGAGGCACTGTCCAAGGCCAGTGTGTTTGTGGGTTATGCATTGAATGCATAACTTGGCGAAGCCCCGGAAATGCTGCATTGCCGCATCGCCGCAGTGCTATTCCACTGTGAAGTGCTCGAGCTCAGCGTCCCCCGTGGGATAGCGCAGATCCAGATTACGCAGCACCTCGCGCAGCAGCGTGGCCACCATCAGGTTGCGGTGGGTTTTGGAGTCGGCCGGCACGATGGTCCATGGCGCCCAAGGCGTGTGCGTGGCGGCCAACAGGGTGTTGTAGGCCTTGCGATAGTCGGCCCACTGCTTGCGCACTTCGATGTCTCCCATGCTGAACTTCCAGTGCTTGGCCGGGTCGTCGAGCCGCTCCTGCAGGCGTTCGCGTTGCTCCTCGGGGCTGATGTGCAGCAGAAATTTCAGCACGATGGTGCCTGTTTCGCTGAGCATGCGCTCGAAGTCGTTGATGTGGGCGAGGCGCTGAAGCTGCTGTTCGGGCGTGATCCAGCCGTTGACCACCGGCACCAGCACATCCTCATAGTGGCTGCGGTTGAACACCGTGATGTCGCCTGCTTGCGGCATCTGCTGGTGAATGCGCCACAGGTAGTCGTGCGCCAGTTCGGTCTCGGTGGGTGCCTTCCAGCCCACGGCGTGCACGCCCAGTGCACTCATGCGGCCAAACACGCCCCGGATGGTGCCGTCCTTGCCCGAGGTGTCAGTGCCCTGCAGCACCACCAGCAGCTTGTAGCGCTTGTCCGCGTAGAACAGGTTCTGCAGCGCATCCAACTCAGTGGCCAAGGCCTCGACCGCTGCCTTGTCAGCGGCCTTGTTGCCCGCTGAAAGCGGCTTGTCCCCAGGACTGAAGTGGTCCAGCGTGGGCGCTTTGCCTGCGCCCTGGCCAGGCAGGCGGGGCGGGCCCGGCTGCCACTGGGCCCAGAGCTCGGCCAGGGCTTTGTCGCTGGCCTGAAAAACGGGGGAGGTCTGAACGCTGGGCAGGTTGTTGGGCATGTAGGGCTCCTTGGGCTGGTGTCGGTGTTTGGTCCGCTGAGCGTAACGTGGCTCAGCGAACCCCATGCGCCACGCGGTAGGCCCGCGGCGTTTGTCCCGTGACCAGGCGGAACGCGCGGTGCAGTCCGGCCTCGCTGGCAAAGCCCAGGTCCTCGGCAATTCGCTTGAGCCCCACCACCCGTGCCCAGGTGCGCGCCCTGGCAGCGCGCGGTGGGTGGGTGCACCGCCTGTGGGTACCACAAGATGGCAAGTGCCGGGACTATCGGAAGCCAGCGGTCGAGGATAATGCTATGAATTTGATAGCTTTGACGACATGATCGACTAGCGCTATCGCCCGGAAATGGTCCATATCACGCCAGGTCAGCCTGCAGTGCCCGGTCGTCGCGCATCAGCGCCACAAAACGGGCAGCGCCCAGGCCCAGAGGTCGCTCCTTGGACCACACCACATCCACCCACAGCGCGGTGCCGTTGCTCAGGTTCTCAAACGGCATCTCCACCAGCCTCCCTGCCTCGATGCGCGACTGCACCAGCGCGCGCGGCTGCCAGCCCCAGCCCAGGCCGGCCTCGATCAGTCCCAACGCGGCCAGGTGGTTGTCGGTGCGCCAGTGGTGGCGGGCAAACACAAAACGCGGGTCGGTCTGTGCCAGGTCGCGGCTGGCCACCACGATCTGGCGCGTCGTGGTCAGGTGCTCCTCGCGCAGCATGGCGTCCTCGGGCGGTGCACCGCGCGCCTGGACGGCGCTGCGGGCAGCGACCAGCACCGGGTGCTGCAGCGCCATCACCGCCACCAGGGTTTCGGTGCCCACTTCCTGAAAACCTTCGCGCCCATCGATGCTGGGCCGCTCGAACACCAGCGCCAGCTGTGCGCGGCCGCTGTGCAGCAGCGCCAGCGCATCCACCTGCGGGGCGGCCAGCACCTCGATCTGCAGCAGTGGGTGCTCCTGCGCCAGTGCCGCCAGCGCCTCCGTCCAGCGCGAGGCCAGCAGCTCGGGGGCAATCGCCAGGGTCAGCCGCTCCTCCAGCCCCTGCGTGAGCGCCAGCGCCTGGGCATTGAGCTGCTGCAGTTGCCCCGCCAGCAGCCGGGCCTGGGGCTCCAGCGCGCGGGCGGCTGCGGTCGGCCGGGGCTCGCGCCCGCTGCGGTCAAACAGCTGTACATCCAGTTCGGCCTCCAGGTGCGCAATGGTCATGCTCACCGCCGACGGCACACGCGACAAGGCCCGCGCGGCGGCCGAGAACGAGCCGTGGTCCAGCGCCGCCAGAAACACCTGCACGCTATCGGACGAAAAGGCCATGGGGGTCTATCTATCAGTAAATCTGAAATAAGCTGACTTTATATATCAGCATGACGCACATAAAGTAGCTCCATGAATGTTTCTTCGACTTCTTCCGCGCCTGGCCTGCAGGGCGTTCGCCGCCGTGTGCTGTATGTCACCTTGTACGAGCTGATCGCCATCGTGGTGGCCACCTTCGGGCTGGCGGTGCTCACCGGCCAGAGCGCGGCGCACTCCGGTGTGGCGTCGGTTGCGGCCTCGGTCATCGCCGTGGCGTGGAACCTGCTGTTCAACTGGGTTTTCGAGCGCTGGGAGGCCCGCCAGGCCGTGCGGGGCCGCACGGTATGGCGCCGCATGGCCCATGCAGTGGGGTTTGAGGGGGGGCTGGTCTTTACCCTGGTGCCGCTGTTTGCCTGGTGGTTTGATGTGACCCTGTGGCAGGCCTTCGTGATGGACCTGGCGCTCATCGTGTTTTTCCTCGTCTACACCTTTGTCTTCAACTGGGGGTTCGACCGGGTATTTGGCCTGCCTGCGTCTGCGCAGCCTGCCGCTGCCTAAGCTGCTGGCACGTCAGCCGCTAAAATCACAGGCTGTCCAAGGAGCGTTGCAGCGGCCCATCCCTTTCCTCTCGGGGGCGGTCGTCAGGCTTGGGCACGCGGGGCCTGCGCAAGGCCCCAGCCACCACCGCAACGACGCTCACCTGTTTTTCTGCTGCCCCTGCACAGGTGAGTCCTATGTCCGCGTCTGCCCGTTCCCTGCCCCCCATGAAGCTGTCCGGCCTGGAGCCCGTCTCCATTGGCGAGGGCACGCTGTTCGTCAACATCGGCGAGCGCACCAACGTCACCGGCTCCAAGGCGTTCGCGCGCATGATTTTGAACGGCCAGTACGAAGAAGCCCTGGCCGTGGCGCGCCAGCAAGTGGAGAACGGCGCCCAGGTCATCGACATCAACATGGACGAGGCTATGCTCGACAGCAAGGCAGCCATGGTGCGCTTTCTGCAGCTCATCGCCTCCGAGCCTGACATCGCGCGCGTGCCCATCATGGTTGACAGCTCCAAGTGGGAGGTGATCGAGGCCGGGCTGCGCTGCATCCAGGGTAAGGGCATCGTCAACTCCATCAGCATGAAAGAGGGCGTGGAGAAGTTCAAGCACGAGGCGCGCCTCGTCAAGCGCTACGGCGCTGCCGCCGTGGTGATGGCGTTTGACGAGCAAGGCCAGGCCGACACCTTCGCGCGCAAGATCGAGATCTGCGAACGCGCTTACCGCGTGCTGGTCGATGAAGTGGGGTTTCCGCCCGAGGACATCATCTTCGACCCCAACATCTTTGCCGTGGCCACGGGCATCGAAGAGCACAACAACTACGCCGTCGATTTCATCGAGGCCGTGCGCTGGATCAAGCAGAACCTGCCGGGCGCCAAGGTGTCGGGCGGCGTGTCCAACGTGTCGTTCAGCTTCCGGGGCAACGACCCCGTGCGCGAAGCCATCCACACCGTGTTTCTGTATCACGCCATCCAGGCGGGCATGGACATGGGCATCGTCAATGCGGGCATGGTGGGTGTGTACGACGACCTGGAGCCCGTGCTGCGCGAGCGCGTCGAAGACGTGGTGCTCAACCGCCGCCCCGACGCCGGCGAACGCCTGGTCGAGATCGCCGAAACCGCCAAGAGCGGTGCCAAGGACGAAAGCAAGAAGCTCGAATGGCGCGGCACGCCCGAGCACCCCAAGACCGTGGGCGAGCGCCTGAGCCACGCGCTGGTGCACGGCATCACCGACTTCATCACCGAAGACACTGAAGAGGCCTACCGCGCCATCCTGGCCAAGGGCGGCCGCCCGCTGCACGTCATCGAAGGCCCGCTCATGGACGGCATGAACGTGGTGGGCGACCTGTTCGGCGCGGGCAAGATGTTTTTGCCCCAGGTGGTCAAAAGCGCCCGCGTGATGAAGCAGGCCGTGGCCCACCTCATCCCCTACATCGAGGAAGAAAAGCGCCAGGACGAAGCGGCAGGCCGCGACGTGCGCAGCAAGGGCAAGATCGTCATCGCCACCGTCAAGGGCGACGTGCACGACATCGGCAAGAACATCGTCACCGTGGTCCTGCAGTGCAACAACTTTGAAGTGGTGAACATGGGCGTGATGGTGCCCTGCCACGAGATTTTGGCGCGCGCCAAGGTCGAGGGGGCAGACATCGTGGGCCTGTCGGGCCTTATCACCCCCAGCCTTGAAGAGATGCAGTACGTGGCCGGCGAGATGCAGAAGGATGAGCACTTTCGCATCAAGAAGATCCCGCTGCTCATTGGCGGCGCTACCACCAGCCGCGTGCACACCGCCGTCAAGATCGCTCCGCACTACGAAGGCCCCGTGGTCTATGTGCCCGACGCCTCGCGCAGCGTGAGCGTGGCGCAAAGCCTGCTGGGCGATGGCGTGCAGAACTATGTGGACGAGCTGAATGCCGACTACGACAAGGTGCGCACCCAGCACGCCAACAAAAAGGCCACGCCCCTGTGGCCCCTGGCCAAGATCCGCGCCAACAAGACGCCCGTGGACTGGTCGGCCTACCAGCCCGCCGTGCCGCGCGCGCTGGGCCGCCGCGTGTTCAAGAACTTCGACCTGGCCGAGCTGGCCAAGTACATCGATTGGGGCCCGTTCTTCCAGACCTGGGACCTGGCCGGCCCGTACCCTGCCATCCTCACCGACGAGATCGTGGGCGTGGAAGCCACGCGTGTGTTTGCCGATGGGCAGGCCATGCTCAAGAAGATCATCGAAGGCCGGTGGCTCACGGCCAGCGGCGTGATGGCCCTGCTGCCCGCCAACAGCGTGAACGACGACGACATCGAGTTCTATACCGACGACACCCGCACCGAAGTGGCCATGACCTGGTACGGCCTGCGCCAGCAGGCCGAGAAACACACCATCGACGGCGTGACCCGCCCCAGCCGCTGCCTGGCCGACTTTGTGGCGCCCAAGTCCAGCGGCGTTGCCGACTACGCCGGCATGTTCGCCGTGACGGCAGGCCTTGGGATCGAGAAGAAGGAAAAGGCCTTCATCGACGCGCTGGACGACTACTCCGCGATCCTGTTCAAAAGCCTGGCCGACCGCCTGGCCGAAGCCTTTGCCGAAGCCCTGCACCATCGTGTGCGCACTGACCTGTGGGGCTACGCAGCGGGCGAGCAGTTGTGCAACGACGACATGATTGCCGAGAAGTACCAGGGCATCCGCCCCGCGCCCGGCTACCCCGCCTGCCCGGACCACAGCGCCAAGACCGACCTGTTCCGCGTTCTGAACGCCGAAGACATTGGCATGGGGCTGACCGAGAGCCTGGCCATGACCCCTGCGGCCAGCGTGAGCGGCTTCTACATCGGCCACCCTGACAGCGCTTACTTCAACGTCGGCAAGATCGGTGAAGACCAGCTGCATGACATGGCACAGCGGAGGGGCATGGATGAGAAGGTGCTGGAGCGGCTGCTGGCGCCGAACCTGTAGCGCTGCGCGTGCGACGGCCATGGACAGTTGCGTACAGAGACAGCGTCGATCGGTCGGGCGGTTAGCAGGCGTGTGGTTGCGCTGTGACGCGGGCGGTGCAGCCGCCGTCGCTTCCTTCTAGCCTGCACGTATCCATGGTCGCTACCGTTGTCCTGGGCATGCTCTGCGTGCACCTTCTTTGCTTCAGCGGGATGTTCGTGCTGATCAGCACCCGGCTGCGTGGCAAGAAGATGGGCACCGATGTCTTTGCCCTCGGTAGCCTTTTGCTGGGGATCGCCTACGTGTTGCAGCTTCTGGGTGGCGCTGCCCACTGGGGGGTGATGAGTGTCATCAACCATACCCTGACGCTTTGCGCCCCCGTGGCCTATGGGCTGGGTGCAGCCCGGTTTTTTGATCGGCCTGTCCCCGTGGCACGTCCCCTGCTCGCCTTGGCCGGAGGCTACACCGCCGCGCAGTGGCTGGTGCACGCGGTGCTGGGGTCAGAGGCCCGTTATGCGCTGCTGGCCGCTGCGTGCGCTGTGCTCTTTGTGGCCATGGCAGTGGTTTTGCTCTATGGCACCCGCACCTTCGCCCGGCATCTGCGTGCAGAGATGGCAGTGTTTGCGATCCTGATCGGCGGCCTGGGTGCCATGAACTCTGCGAAGCTTGTGATGGTTCTTTCAGGGGGCCTGGAGAGCCTCGATATGGGCACCCCCTTCCAGACGGCGTTTTACATTTACATGTCGTTCCTGGGGACGGTGCTCCCCCCGGCGGTGGTATGGCTCGTCCTGCACCGCCTGACGGATGATCTGCACGTGATGGCTGCGCACGACCCGCTCACCGGGCTTTTGAACCGGCGTGGCCTGATGGATGCGCTGGAGGCGCATTTCCGCTCGCGCCCAGCCGCGACGGCGCATTTGCTGATCGTGGACGTCGATCACTTCAAGCGCATCAACGACACCTATGGTCACAAGGTGGGCGATCTCGTCCTGGGCGGTGTGGCCGAGGTCCTTCGACACACGGCTCGCCAGGGCGATCTGGTCTGCAGGTTGGGCGGCGAGGAGTTCGTGGTCATCGCCTTCGATACGGACGGCACCGGGGCCATGCAATTGGCAGAGCGGGTGCGCGATGCGATTGAATGCAGCCAGGTGTCTGATGGCCATGCGCACGAGGCCATCCGGTGCACGGCCACCCTCGGGATTTCGGAGCGCTTTGCCAGTGCAGAGGCGCTGGACGAGAGGCTGCAACAGGCCGATGCGGCGCTGTACCGGGGCAAGATGTCGGGCCGCAATCGCGTAGAGTGCGCACCGGCATCGCAGGCCCAGGGGTTGCCCGCCTGACGGGCTGCGCGAGCCCAGCAAGAATCTTCAGGTGGGGGTGTTTGGCATGTCGGAGCCCCCCGCACTCTCCGCCATCTCCAGCTGCATCATCACCATGTTGACCAGCGTGTGCACCGACGGCCGCCCGGTCTCGATCACGTAGTGGGCGGTTTCGCGGTACAGGTGGTCGCGCTGGGCGTAGAGGTCGCGCAGCTTGTCCATGGGGTTACCGCCTTGCAGCAGGGGGCGGGTCTTGTCGTGTTTGACGCGCTTGAAGATTTCTTCGGGCGATGCGCGCAGATACAGCACGTTGCCAAACTGGCGCAGCACCTCGCGGTTCTCGGGGCGCAGCACGGCGCCGCCGCCGGTGGAGAGGACCATGCCGCCGGGCTGCTGGGCCACTTCGGCCAGCACCTGGGATTCGATGTCGCGAAAGCGCGCTTCGCCTTCGGCCTCGAAGAAGCTGCGAATGGTGGTGCCCAGGGTCTGTTCCAGCCGGTGGTCCAGGTCGATGAAGGGCACACCCGCCCGGTGGGCCAGTTGCCGGCCAACGGTGGATTTGCCCGAGCCGGGCATGCCGACCAGTGCGCAGCGAATCTGCATAGGTTCAAGAAAGAGGTCTGGGGGACGGGCTTGCCAGCAGGTATGGGAGGCCGCTGCGTGCCGTGACTGGACGCTGAGTGTAAGCCTGCCCCTCTGGCGCCGGGCGTAGAGCGTAGCCTTTGCAACTGGCGCCGCCCCCGCCAGGGACGCCGAGCAAGGGCCGCCCCGCAGCGAGGGCGTCGTCCCCCCGCCCGCGCGCAGCGCGAGAGCGGGGGGAAGCGGCAAAGCCGCTCAGGGGGGCTAATCACAATGCCGCATACACCAGCGCCGGGTACAGCTCGCACAGGTACCGCAGCTGGCCGGGCGCCTGGGTGAGCAGGATCGCGAACAGGTCTTCCACAGGGTCCACAAAAAAGAAGGTGCCGCCCAGGCCGCTCCAGCTGTAGTGCCCGGCTGATCCCGGGCGGGTGGCCTGGCCGGTGGCGGTGCGCACGGCCACACCCAGGCCAAAGCCGTAGCCGGTGGGCAGGATGTCGCCCGCCACAGGCAGGCTGCCCAGGTGGTCGGCGGTCATGAAGTCCACGGTGGAGCGGCCCAGCAGGCGCACGGGGCCGTCGGGCCCGGGGGCGGTGCCCCGGCCCAGCATGAGCTGCAGAAAGCGCGCGTAGTCGCTGGCGGTGGAGACCAGGCCGCCACCGGCCGACTCGAACACGGGCGGGGCGGTCACGTCGATCAGCGGCATGCCGAGCCCGGTCTGCGGGTCGCGCTCAAAGGCTTCGGCCAGGCGGTGCTGCTGCGCTGCGGGCACCGCGAAGCCGGTGTCGTGCATGCCCAGAGGGCCGAACACGCGGCGCTGCAGGATGGCGCCCAGGCTCTCGCCCTCGATCACCTCCAGCACCGCGCCCAGCACGTCGGTGGCGCGGCTGTATTCCCAGCGGGTGCCGGGCTGGTGGACCAGGGGCAATGGGCCCAGTGCAGCGACCAGATCAGCATTGCTGTGGCGGCGCGAGCCGACGCGCGCGGCGCGGTAGGCGTCGGGCACGGTGCCAGCCTCCCATGCGTAGCTCAGGCCGGCGGTGTGGCGCAGCAGGTCGTGCACCGTGGCCTCGCGCTGCACGGGGACGGTGGTGCCGGTGGCCTCGTCGTACACGCGCTGGCCCGCAAACGCGGGCAGGTAGTGCGCCACGGGGTGCGACAGCAGCAGGCGGCCTTCTTCCATGAGCATCATCGCCACCAGCGAGGCGATGGGCTTGGTCATGGAGTAGATGCGAAACACCGTGTCGGGCGCCATGGTGGGCGTGGCAGATCCTGCGGTGGGTGGGCGCTGGTGGCCCACGGCCGTGTGCAGCACGGTGTGGCCCTGGTGGTGGACGAGGGCCACGGCACCGGGCAGTAAGCCCCGGTCCACATGGGTTTGCAGCACGGAGCGCAGGCGGGCGAGGGCGGTGGGGTTCATGGTGGCTGGAAGTGTGTTTTGAGGTGAATCTGGCCGATAGCGCTAGTGGATGTTGCGCTAGTAGCTACCAAAAACAGAGCGTATATCGCAGACCTTTTGTGGTTGTCTCAGGACGCCGCGGCAGCGGCGCGGCTGCGCTCCTGCTCCTGCAGCTCGCGCCACTGCACCTTGCCCGTGCCGGATTTGGGCAGGCTGTCCACCAGCTGCACGATGCGCGGGCTTTTGTAGGCGGCCATGTGTTCGTGGCTCCAGTCGATGATGGCCTGCTCGCCCACCTGGCCCTTGAAGGCGTCGCGCAGCACGACCAGCGCCTTCACCGTCTCTCCCCGGCGTTCGTCGTGCGCGGCGATCACGCACACCTCCTGGATGGCGGGGTGGGCGTACATCATGGCCTCCACCTCGGCGGGCCAGACCTTGAAGCCCGACGCATTGATCATGCGCTTCAAGCGGTCCACCATGAAGAAGTAGCCGTCATCGTCCACCTGTGCCAGGTCGCCGGTACGCAGAAAGCGCTTGCCGTCCAGCGTCACAAAGCTGTCGGCCGAGGCCTGCAGGTTGTTCCAGTAGCCCAGCATGACCTGCGGGCCGTGCACCACGATCTCGCCAATCTCACCCGGCGGCAGTTCGGCAAAGGTGGCCGGGTCCACCACGCGGGAGTCCACGTCGAACACCGGGATGCCCAGGCACTGTGGCTTGGGCCGGTGCGGCGGGTTGATGTGCGTGGCGGCCATGGTTTCGGACATGCCATAGCCTTCCACGTAGTCCAGCCCGGTCAGGTCCTTCAGCTGCTGCGCCACGGCCTTGGGCATGGCCGCGCCGCCGCCCCGGATGGCCTGCAGGCTGCTGATGTCGTAATCGGCGATGCACGGGTTGGCCAGAAAGTCCACCACCATGGTCGAGATGGCCTGCCAGATGGTCACCCGGTAGCGCTGGATGAGCTGGGCGGCCGCGTCGCGGTCCCAGCGCGGCAGCACGACCACGGTGGCGCCCACAAACAGCGGCCCGTTCATGCTGCCCGACAGGCCGGTGACGTGGAACAGCGGCAGCACGGCGAGGTAGGTGGCGTCTTGCGTGCGCGAAAACCACTGCACACCGCCCACCAGCGTGCTCATCGCACTGCGGTGCGTGTGCATGCAGCCCTTGGGGTTGCCCGTGGTGCCCGAGGTGTAGGGCATCACGCACAAGTCGTCGGGCCCGGTGGTGATGGGGCCGGGGGTGCGCTGCTGCGCCAGCATGTCGCTCCACAGCGTAACGCCGGGCGCATCAATCGCCTGGCGCGGTGCGCTGACGAACGCGGGCACGGGCAGGTCGGTGGGTACCTGCAGGTAGTCGCTGTAGGCGGCCACAATGAGGTGCTGGAGCTTGCCTTCACCGCCGGCCACATCCACCAGCGGCTGGGCCTGTGCATGCAGGTCCTGCGGCACAAAGGCCACGGTCGCGCCGCTGTCGTGCACATAGTGGCGCAGCTCGTCGGTGAGGTTCATGGGGTTCACCGGCACCACCACCGCGTTGGCGCGCAGGATGCCGTAGAACGCCAGGATCCACTGCGGGCTGTTCTGCATGTACAGCAGCACCCGGTCGCCCGCCTTCACGCCACACACCTGCTGCAAGAAGCCCGCAATGTGCTCCGCCTGCTGCTGGAACTGCCGGAAAGTCACCAGCGTGTCGTAGAACACCAGAAAAGGCTTGTCCGGGTAACGCGCGGCCGACACCTCGGCGTTGTGGAACAGATGGGTCTGCGGCAGCGTGAGGTGGCGCGACAGGCCGGGCGGCCAATGGGCGAGGTGGCGGTCGGACATGGGTTACGGAACGCTGGGTTGGTTCGTGCGGGGCGCAGACCTGACGAAGCAGGTCGCGCCCCAGGGGGCGTTAAATCAAGCTAGCGCCACCATCCACCACGATGGACTCGCCCGTGATGTGCCGCGAGGCGTTGGACGCCAAGAACACCACCGCGCCCTTGAGGTCCTCTTCGCCGCCAATGCGGCGCAGGGGCGTGCGCTCGATCATCGCAGGGCCCAGCTTTTCAATCAGGCCGCTGGCCATTTTGCTGGGGAAGAAGCCGGGGCAGATCGCATTGACGCGAACGCCGTAGTGCCCCCATTCGGACGCCAGCGTGCGCGCAAAGTGCAGGGCGGCGGCCTTGGAGGTGTTGTAGGCAATCGTGTTCATGCCGGGGGGCGTGCCCTTGAGCGCGGCCACCGAAGCCGTGACGATGATCGAGCCCTTGCCGCGCGGGATCATGCAGCGCTTGCCCACTTCGCGCGACAGGAAGAACGGCGCGCTCACGTTCAGGTCCATCACCTTGTGCCAGGCGGCGTCGGGGTAGTCCTCGGCCTTGGCGCCCCAGGTGGCACCCGCGTTGTTGACCAGGATGTCGATGGTGCCAAAGCGCTCGACCACCTGGTCCACCAGGCCGGGGATGTCCTCGGTCTTTTGCAGGTCGTTCACCACGGTCAGCACCTCGTAGCCGAGGCCTTCCAGATGCTTTTTGGCTTCGGCCAGTTCGTCGGCCTTGCGTGCGGTGATGGCGAGTTTGGCGCCCATCTCGCCCAGGGCTTCGGCCATCTGCAGGCCCAGGCCGCGCGAGCCGCCAGTGACCAGGGCGACCTGGCCGGTGAGATCGAAGAGTTGCTTGACGCTCATGGAAAAAACGCTTTCGTGCAGAGAGGGGTGAAGGTGAATGAATGCCAAGACCGGCCCGACGGCTTGTGGCTCGCAGAGTGGGTGAGGAGGTGCGGCTGGGGCGGCGGTGGCCGCTGTGTCAATGGCGGTCGAGTCAACCGACTGCGCCCCATGCTAGCCCTGCCCAGGCACCGTGTAAAACCGGTGCTGTCACCTTTGAAACTCTGTGCGCTGCGCCCGGCACGCTGCGTGTGGGACAGCGCCTACCCCGCCTCGCGGCTGCGGCGGATGGATGGGGCTGCCGCCAGGCCTTACGCTCGCGGGGATGACCGCGCCCCCTCCGTCCCTGATGGCGACTTCGCTTGCCCGCATCGCCCAGCCCCTGTTGCCGCTCTGGCGCCTGGTGCAGCCGTTCTGGCGCGCCGCGCAGATGTGGCTGGACGCCGATGGGCTGCGCATGAGCGCGGCCATGTCGTTCTACGGCATGCTCAGCCTGGCGCCCCTGCTGCTGCTGTTGGTGGGCGTGCTGGGCTGGTGGGTGGACCGCAGCTACCTGGAGAGCAGCCTGGTCGCCCAGGTGCAGTCGGTGATGGGCCAGCAGGTGGCCGATGTGGTGCGCCAGGCCATGGCCAGCGCCCAGGCGCCGTCCGAGGGGCGGCTGGCATCGGCCATCGGGTTTGTGGTGCTGGTCTCGGGCGCCACCGGGGTGTTTGTGGAGCTGCAGTCCGCGCTGGAGCGGCTGTGGCGCCGGGATGGCTACACACCGCCCCAGCGGGCCGCGTGGTGGCGCATGGCGTCGCTGCGGCTGCGGGGGCTGGCCTATGTGCTGGCGCTGGGCTTTTTGCTCATGGTGTCGCTGGCGTTGTCCACACTGATCCACCTGCTGGCGGGCTGGGCTGGAGAGCGGCTGACCATGGCCCACCTGCCCACCCTGGCGCCCCTGGCACCGCTGCTGCAGGTCGTCAACGAAGCCATTGCCTTCGGGTTTGCGGTGGCCCTGTTTGTGGGGCTCATGCGCATCGGCGCGGGCCCCAAACCGTCGCTGCGTTACCTGGTGATGGGCGCCGTGGTGGGGGCCACGCTGTTCACGGTGGGCAAGCAGCTGCTGGCCTGGTACCTGTCCACGGCAGCCGTGGTGTCGGCCTATGGGGCGGCGGGCTCGCTGGTGGTGTTGCTCATGTGGATCTATTTTTCATCGGCCATCCTGCTCTTTTCTGCCAGCTGCGCCCAGGCGCTGGAGGATGCCCTGCACTCCGGCCCCCGCCGCCCACCGGCCTGGGCACGGTGGAGGGCATTGGCCCGCGCACGGGTGCAGGAGCTGTAAATGTTGGCAACAGCATGCAGCAAGCGGGCGCCGGCGCGGCGCCCTGGTCCTGCAGGCCGTCATGGTCGCGCTCATTGCGCTGCCGGGCTGCGCGGGCAGCGCCCGCACCCTTGGCCTGAGGCGGCAAGCGCCAGCCAAAGAGGTTTACCGCTGCTTACGGCCACTTACAAACCGGCCACACCTCAGCGCCTGCCGCTGTGTACCTTTGCACCATCCAGGCCGTTGGAACACTACGGCCCCATTCCGTAGCGGGCGCACAGCGCTTTTTCTACACGCCTACCCCCTGCGGACTCCTCTGACCTGAACAAGGAAATGACCATGAACCTGACGGTTTCTTCTCCCAACCCGCCTGCTTCTGTACCTGCTGCAGCCCCTGCGGGCCCGGCCCTGAAATGGATGTGGGCGGCCATTGGCGCGCTGGGCGTGAGCGTGTTGGCCTTGGGTGCCACCCTGGTGATGCAAAACCGCACGCCCTCGGCAGCCGATGCTGCAGCCCCCGCCACCCTGGCGGCGGCCCCCCGCACGCCCGAATCCGAGATCATTGAAGAAAAACGGGCCCAAGCGCCGGTTAAGCTTGCCCAGAGTGCTATGAATAGCGGAGCAAACTACCGTCCACAGACCGGCGGCAGCGCAGGCCGGTCCGGCGACATGGCGGGTGGCATGGCCCCCGGGGGCGCTGCCCAGCCCGTGCGTTCTGCAGCGCCCGTGTGCCGCAGCTGTGGTCGCGTCGAGTCGGTGCAGGCCGTTCAACAAGCCGCCCCCGCCACAGGCGTGGGGGCCGTGGCCGGTGGTGTGCTGGGCGCCGTGGTGGGCAACCAGATCGGCAAGGGCAGCGGCCGCACCGCTGCCACCGTGCTAGGTGCCGTGGGCGGTGGTTATGTGGGCCACAAGGTCGAAGAGCGCACCCGCACCCACACGGTGTACCAGGTGGCGGTGCGCATGGAAGATGGCTCGCTGCGCCACTTCCAGCGCACCGAACCCACTGCTGTGGGCACGCCCGTGGTATTGCAAGGCAAGGGCTTCCGCGTGGACCAGGGCGGCTCGGCCCGCGCTGCAGACCCCTATGCGCAGCCACAGCCCCAGCCGGGTGCGGTGCGGGTGTCGGACACCTACTGAACCAGTCGGTCGCTTCCCCCAAACAAAAGCCCGATAACGCGGGCTTTTGTTTTGTCCAGCCGATGGCTGACTGGCGGGTGGGTTACAGCACCACCGGGATCTCGGTCGCAGGCGGCGTGTTGCGGCTACGCCCACAGCGCACCAGGCCGTCGATCATCACCATGCCGATGCCAGGGATGTCGCCGAGCTGCACGCTCTCCAACAGCGTGGTGCCGGCGGTGTGCTGGGCACGGTCCATGAAGACGAAGTCGGCCGCGCGGCCGACCTCGATCAGGCCGCAGTTCAGGTTGCGGATGCGCGCCGTGTTGCCCGTGGCAAAGCAGAACACCAGCTCGGCAGGAATGTCGGCAAAGCTCGATATCAGCGCAATCATGCGCAGCATGCCCAGTGGCTGCACGCCCGAGCCGGCCGGGCCGTCGGTGCCCAGGATCACGCGGTGTGGGCACTTGAGTTCGATGGCCGCCCGCGCGGCCTGGATGGCAATCTTCTCGTTGCCGTTGTGCACCAGTTCGATGGCGCGGGACGACTTCTCGCACAGCTCGCACACATGCTTCCAGGGCAGCGAGGTGTGGCCGCCGTTGATGTGGCCGATCACGTCGGCATCGGCCTCCAGCACCACGTCCTTGTCGATCAGGCCCGATCCCGGGATGGACGGGCCGCCCGTGTGGATGGTGCTTTGGATGCCGTGCTTGCGCGCCCACGCCACCATTTGCTGGGCCTCGTAGCCCGCCTTGACGGAGCCCAGGCCCACTTCGCCCAGCAGCGTCACGCCGGCGTCGGCCAGGTCCTTGAAGTCCTGCTCGGTCATGCCTTTCTCGATGACCGGGGCACCTGCAATCACCTTTACGCCACCGGGGCGGAAGTTGTCGAACGAGCGCTGCGCGGTGATGGCCAGCGCCTTCAGGCCCACGATGTCCTTGGGGCGGCCGGGCAGGTGCACTTCACCGGCCGAGACCATGGTGGTCACGCCGCCGTTCATGGTCGAGTCGATCCAGCCGATCTGGTTCTGGCGCGGCGTCCAGTCGCCGAACACAGGGTGCACATGGCTGTCGATCAGGCCTGGCGCCACGCAGGTCTGGCGTGCGTCGATCACGGTGTTGGCGTGGTCCGTGTCGCACTCCTTGTAGCGGCCCACGGCCACGATGAGGCCGTCGTTCACCACGATGGTGTCGGCGTCGAGGATGGGGCGGTCCAGGTCGCCCGACAACAAAAGACCGATGTTCTGGATGACGACCTTGCCCGACTTGCCGCCTGCTGCTGCTTCTGCCATGGATTCTCCTCGTGGGGTGTGACACAGGTCCCATCGGACCTCGCTAAGAAAAATCGTTATGTCTGTGGGGCTCGTGTGTGGCGAAGGGCCATCAGACGGTCGCCTTGCCCTTGGGCAGGCTGGGGCCGGGCGCCACGGTGCGCAGCACGCTGTCGATGACGAAGGACTCCCAGTGCGCCAGCGCATCGGGCGTCTCCAGGTCTTCGCCCAGAAAGGCCGACAGCGTGTGCCGGTTGGACATGTAGAAGTAGCCCGTGGCGGCAATCAGCAGGTACACATCGCGCGCTGAAACGTCCTTGCGGAACAGGCCCTGCGCCTGGCCGCTTTCGAGTACGCGGCGGATCACCTCAATGGCGGGCGACGAGTATTCACGGGCGCGCATCGACTTGGAGATGTGTTTGCCCTTGTGCAGGTTCTCGGTGTTGAGCAGCGTGATGAACTCGGGGTTCTTGCGGTAGTAGCCCACCACAAAGCGGATCACGGCCTGCAACGCCTCCACCGGTTGGGTGGTGTCCAGGTCGAGCTTGGATTCCGCATCGTTCATGCGCCGGTAGGTTTCCTCCAGCACCTCGATGAACAGGCCTTCCTTGCTGCCGAAGTAGTAATAGATCATCCGATCGAAGGACTTGGCCGCCTTGGAGATCTTCTCCACGCTGCCGCCTTCGTAGCCGTAGCGGGCAAACACCTTGGTCGCCGCCTTCAGGATGTTGTCGCGCGTGGTCTGTGCGGCCTGCTCGCGCACGCCCGTCTTGCGGGCCGATGTGGAACGGGTGGACGCGGTCCGGGTCTTGGTGGGAGTGGCAGACATGGCGGGTCCTGGTGGATGACGCTGGCCCTGCAGAGCGGGCCAGCCGGGGATCACTGCTCTGCGAACGCGCGTTCGATCACGAAGTCGCCGGGCTTCGTGGTGTTGCCTTCCTTGAAGCCACGCTCTTCCATCATGTGCTTGAGGTCGCGCAGCATTTCGGGGCTGCCGCAGATCATCACGCGGTCTTCGGCGGGGTTGAGCGCGGGCAGGCCCAGGTCGCGCGCCATCTGGCCGTTTTCGATCACGGTGGTCACACGGCCCTGGTGCTTGAAGGGCTCGCGCGTCACGGTGGGGTAGTACTTGAGCTGCTTGGTGACCATCTCGCCCAAGAACTCGTGCTGCGGCAGCTCCTGCGTGATGTAGTCGTGGTAGGCCAGCTCCTTCACCTCGCGCACGCCGTGCACCAGGATGACTTCCTCGAACTTCTCGTAGGTCTCTGGGTCGCGGATCAGGCTCAGGAACGGGGCCACGCCCGTGCCGGTGGAGAGCATGTACAGGCGCTTGGCGGGCAGCAGGTAGTCGATCAGCAGGGTGCCTGTGGGCTTCTTGCCGACCACGATGGTGTCGCCCACCTTGATGTGCTGCAGGCGCGAGGTCAGCGGGCCGTCGGGCACCTTGATGGAGAGGAACTCCAGATGCTCTTCGTAGTTGGGGCTCACGATGCTGTAGGCGCGCAGCAGCGGTTTGCCGTTTTCGCCGCGCAGGCCAATCATCGTGAAATGACCGTTGGAGAAGCGCAGCGCGGTGTCGCGCGTGGTGGTGAAGGAGAAAAGGCGGTCCGTCCAGTGGTGGACCGTCAGTACGCGTTCGTCAAGAAAGGCGCTCATGGTGCGTTAGATGGAAAAGTTGGAAGCAAATAAGGAATTTGGCTGAAGAGCAGGGCCACATGCGCTCTACAGCGCAATGTTCAGGCCTGAAAGCTTGTGGCTCACAACCCTCCATTGTTCCGCATCTGGCAAAGCCGCTTTTCTTTTGGTGATTGTGGGGAGCGGGGGCGCCAGCTTTTTGTTGAACTGCAGAAAGACTTCCATCCCTTCGGGCAGGTCGTCTTCTGCATAGATGGCGTTGGCCGGGCACTCCGGAATACACACCGCGCAGTCGATGCATTCGTCGGGGTCAATGACCAGGGATGGAACCTGCTCAAGGTCTTTTCGGGGTCGCGCAAGTCCCTTCTCGGGGTGGGATGCAAGGCGCGGTGTGCAGCCAATAGCCCGTGCTTTTGGCAAGCGCCGCAACGCTGCAGACCACCCGAAAAGGCACTTGCCCGAAGGGTTGGAATGAAATCGGGTGATTGGACGCCCCGGCCGCTTGCATGGGCATGAGCCCATGCGGCGCATCCGAAGCATCCACTCATCCCGATTGCATTCCAACGCGATCCCCGAAAAGACCTTGAGCAGGTTCCCAGGCCCCTCCTTGAAGCAATCAACAGGGCACACATCGACGCAGTCGGTGTACTTGCACCGAATGCATGCGTCCGTCACAACGTGCGTCATTTTGGGGCTCCTTGTGCACCATTTTTGGGGGTGCGAAAACACCATTGCAGAGTCTGGTTGATTCCGCTACATTGACATTAGATGTAGTGTTCACAACATTTAAGTTAAGTGAATGCTACACAAAATGCAATGCGCGTACAAGCACCTGCAACAATGCAATGAATGGGTTGCCACGATGACTGAACACACCAAGACCGATGGGCTGCCGGGCATGGACGCGCCAGATCTGCCGCAGGTGCTCGAGCGCGCCCGGCCCCGTAACGAGCGCATGAACGCCGCCAAGGTAGAGTGCAACGCGTGCCCGGTGCTGTGCCAGATTTCCGAAGGCCGGGCAGGCGCGTGTGACCGTTACGCCAACCATGCCGGCGTGCTCGTGCGGCTGGATCCGGTGGTGCTGCTGCGCAAAACCCTGGAGGCAGGCGAGGCCACGCTGGTGCCGTTTGTGAGCCGCGCAGGGACTAGCGATGGGCAAGAGGGTGCCGACGCAGAGTCTGCGGTCGCGCCGCAGCCCTGGTCTGGCGACTTGCTGTTGAGTGAAGAGGTTTTTGTCACGGGTGTGGGCTCGTCCACCACCTACCCCGACTACAAGCCTGCGCCCTTCATCGTGGGTTCCCAGACCGATGGCGTGGACATGGTCACCGTGGTCACCGAGGGCATCTTCAGCTACTGCAGCTTCAAGGTGAAGATCGACACCGACCGCTTCCTCGGCTCCGAGCAGGCCAACGTGCGCTGCAAGGGCGAGGTGGTGGGCCATGTGACCACGGCAGAGTACGGCTCGCAGATGCTGTCGCTGGGCGGTGTGCACCACCTCACGGGTGGCACCAAGAAGGAGGGCCGCATCACCGCCGAGATGATGCAGGCGTTGGGCAACAAGCAGGCCGTGGAGTTCACCATCGACGGTGGCTCGCAACTGGTGATCCAGGCGGGGCGGGCGCCCATCGTCAACGGTGTGGCCGAACAGCGCATGCGTGTTGGCTGCGGTTCTGCGGCCATTGGCATCTTTGCGCGCCAGTTCTTCGGCCATGCGGACGAGGTGGTGGTGGTGGATGACCACATCACCGGCGTGCTCACCGAGCACCAGGCGGGCCGTTGCCTCGACATGAAGCCTTCGGGCATCCAGATGCGCGGGCGCAAGTCCACACCGGGCCGTTACTTTCAGGTGGCCAACCCGGGCACCGGCTGGGGCGGCACCGACATTGCCGACCCGCTGTCCATCATCGAGGGCTGGGACGAATCCGTGGCCTGGCCGGGGCTGCGCTTGTTGATGACCTCCACCACCGGCGAGCATGCCTCCTGGTACGTGCTGGACGAGCAACTCCATCCGGTTGAATCCGAGATGCCTGCCGAGGTGCGCCGTATCGTGGACCGCATTGGCGAAAACTGCGAGCCCTCGCTGGCCTCCGTGCTGTTCCTCGGCGGAGCCGGCGGCAGCCTGCGCGCAGGGGTCACCGAGAACCCGGTGCTGCTCACGCGCTCCATCAAAAACGCGCTGGTCAACGTGACCTGTGGCGGTGCCCCTGCCTATGTATGGCCTGGCGGCGGTATCACCGTGATGGTAGACGTGCTGCGCATGCCGGACAACAGCTTTGGCACCGTGCCCACGCCCGCCATCGTGGCGCCCATCGAGTTCAGCATGCGCCGTGCGGACTACGAAGCGCTGGGCGGGCACACCGAACAGATTCGCAGCCTGCGCGACGTGCTGGAGCGCGGTGCGTGGCACAACGATGGTGCACCGCAGGCGCGCGTCTGGCAGACCTTGCCTGCCGCCAATCCGTGGCCGTTGGGCCGCCCACCTCTGCTGGGCTGAGTGGGTCGCTCTGTGAACGCCTGCCGCAAGCTCTTGTCCGATGGCCGCTGGCATTTCCAGCATGGGCCGATGGACCTCATCCTCCAGGCCGAAGGGGAGCGCAATGCCGTAGTGCAGGCGCATGAATGCGCATGGCAACGCTTTGACCGGCTGTTGCAGGAACTGGTGAGTGAACTCCCGGGTTTGCGGGCGCCGGTGGGCGAACGCTGTGGTGTGCAGGGCGTGGTGGCGCGTCGCATGTGGGCTGCTTGCAGTCCTTACCGCACGGGCTTCATTACATCAATGGCGGCAGTGGCAGGCTCGGTGGCGCAGGAGATTCTGGCGTGCTATGACCAGCCTGGCATTGACCGCGCCTGGGTCAACAACGGGGGCGACATTGCGTTGCACCTGGCGCATGGCCAGTCGGTCACGGTGGGGGTGTACGCTGACATCGCTGCACTGAACGCCGCACAGTTGCGCAACGGCCTGGTGCTGGATGGGCAGATCCGCATCGACAGCGCCATGCCGGTGCGTGGTGTGGCCACCAGTGGGTGGCGCGGGCGCAGCCAGTCGCTGGGTATTGCGGACAGTGTCACGGTGCTGGCGCGCACGGCGGCGCAGGCCGATGCGGCGGCGACCATTGTGGCCAATGCGGTCGATGTGCAGGACGCGCGCATTGGTCGCATGCCGGCGTGGCAAGTGCGGGACGACAGTGACCTGGGTGCCATTCCCGTCACTGTGGACGTTCCTGCCTTGCCCGAGGAGCAGGTTCGCAGGGCCTTGCATCAGGGGTTGCAAAAAGCGCAAGAATTGCAGTCCGGCGGCCTGCTGTGGTTTGCACTGCTGGCGTGCCAGGGGCAGTTCGTGGCGACCGCAGCACCACAAGCCCTGGCGGGTGCCGTGTGGCTCCCACACGCAGTGATGGAATCGGAAGTTGGTTCAGTATTTGCTTAACGAATTGCACAGGTTTACAGAATGATCCAGATACGACGCGTTTTCACCCATCTTGAGGAAATCCGGCACGAATTCGGGCCGGTGGCCGATGTGCCGTTGCTGCGTGGTGCCATCGGCGCGGTGCTGACCAACCCCTTTGCGGGGCGCTACGAGCCCGACATCCTCCCCATGATGGACGCGCTGCAGGACGTGGGGCTGGACATGGCCCAGCGCCTCCTGAAGGCCATGGCGGTGCCTGCCGAGCGCATCGAGACCTATGGCAAAGGCGCCATCGTGGGCGCGGCCGGCGAGCTGGAACACGGCGCGCTGTGGCATGTGCCCGGCGGCTACGCCATGCGCGAACTGCTGGGCTGGAAGGGCGACCGCAACGCCTACGCCAAGGGTCAGGCCGAAGAGAAGACCGGGCAACCCGCGAATGCGCTGTCTATCGTGCCCTCCACCAAGAAGGTGGGTGGCCCCGGTGCGGCGCTGGACGTGCCGCTCACCCACATCAACGCCAGCTATGTACGTAGCCATTTCGACGCGATCGAAGTGCGTGTTCCGGGCGCGCCCTCCGCTGATGAGATCGTGTTCATACTTGCCATGACCACGGGCCCGCGCATCCACGCCCGTGTCGGAGGACTCAAGGCGGCAGACATCAGCCAGTGGAACGGCTTGCGCTGAGCCGCGCGCCGACCCGCACACCATCGAACAAGACAAGATCCCAAGGAGTCAAAAAATGCCAGCCAAGATTCGAAAGATCATCGTCCAGACCGACGAGGTCCGCGTGGAAATGGGGCGTGACGTTCAGCCCCCGGTGCGCAAGGCGCTGGCCATGGCCGTGATCGAGAACCCCTTTGCCGGACGTTATGTGGAAAACCTCGACGAACTCATCGCTATCGGTGAGGAGCTGGGAGGCCTTCTGGGCGCCCGCTGCGTGCAGGCCCTGGGCATTGCCCCGGGCGATGCGCACAGCTACGGCAAGGCCGCCATCGTGGGCGAGGCGGGCGAGCTGGAGCACGCCGCCGCCATCCTCCACCCCAAGCTGGGCGCACCACTGCGTGTGGCTGTCGCGAAGGGTGCCGCGTTGGTCCCATCCAGCAAGAAGATGGGCGGCCTCGGCACGGCCATCGACGTGCCCCTGGGCCACAAGGATGCGGCTTACGTGCGCAGCCATTTCGACGCCATGGAAGCCCGTGTAGCCGATGCCCCGCGGGCCAATGAAATCGTGGTGGCCGTTGTCGTGACCGACAGCGGACGGCCGTTGCCACGTGTCGGCGGCCTCACGGCCTCTGAAATAAAAGGCGTTGACGGCCTGCGCTGAGCCCGGCGCGCGTACAACATACACCTGTCCTGTCTCACCCCCCGTTCGATCTCTCTCCAACCATCCTTCAGGAGTCTCCCCATGACGATGCGACGAAACCTCATGCGTGCCACGGCTGCGGCTGCATTGGCCCTTACCCTGGCCCCTGTTTTTGCCCAAGGCGTGATCAAGATTGGCGAGGTCAACAGCTACAAGGCGCAGCCCGCTTTCCTGGAGCCCTACAAGAAAGGCATGGAGCTGGCGGTCGATGAGATCAACGCTGCGGGCGGCGTCAATGGCAAAAAGATCGAACTGATCACGCGCGACGATAACGCCAACCCCGGCGACGCCGTTCGTGTGGCCGAAGAGCTGGTGTCGCGCGAGAAGGTCGATGTGCTGGCTGGCACCTTCCTGTCGAACACCGGCTTGGCAGTTGCCGACTTCGCCAAGCAGAAGAAGTTCTTCTTTCTCGCAGGCGAGCCGCTGACCGACAAGATGACCTGGCAAGGCGGCAACCAGTACACCTTCCGCCTGCGTCCCGGCACCTACATGCAGGCCGCCATGCTGGTACCCGAGGCCGCCAAGATGAAGAAAAAGCGCTGGGCCGTTGTCTACCCCAACTACGAATACGGGCAGTCTGCGGTGGCGGCGTTCAAGCAACTGCTCAAGGCCGCGCAGCCCGACGTGGAGTTTGTGGCCGAACAAGCCACACCGCTGGGCCGCGTGGATGCCGGCAGCGTCGTGCAAGCGCTGTCCGATGCCAAGCCCGACGCCGTCTTCAACGTGCTGTTTGGCGCGGACCTGTCGAAGTTCGTGCGCGAAGGCAACACGCGCGGCCTCTTCAAGGGCATCGAGGTGGTCAGCGTGTTGACGGGCGAGCCCGAATACATGGACCCCCTGAAAGACGAGGCCCCCAACGGCTGGCTGGTGACCGGCTATCCCTGGTACGGCATCAACACCCCCGCACACAAGGCGTTCGAGCAGGCATACCAGGCCAAGTTCAAGGACTACCCGCGCCTGGGCTCGGTGGTGGGCTACAGCATGATCAAGTCGGCTGCAGCCGGTATTGCCAAAGCCAAGAGCACTGACACCGACAAGCTGGTCGCAGCCTTCAAGGGTCTGCAGGTAGACACCCCATTCGGCAAGATCACCTACCGTCCTGAAGACCATCAGGCCACCATGGGCGCGTTTGTCGGTCGCACCAAGAACGAAGGCGGTAAGGGCGTGATGGTGGACTACGTCTACCTGGATGGCGCCGATGCCAAGTACCAGCCGTCCGCTGCCGACGTGAAGAAGTCGCGAAGCGCTGATTGATTCCCTCTGAGGTCTGAGGCGCCTGCCGCGCCTCGGTCCCGGCAGACGCTACCGGCAGCCCGGCACAGGCAAATTCTGCGGGTGCTGGCTGGTGTCGGCTGGGGCACGGCCGGCTTCTTTCATGGCCTTCGCGCTGGCAAAAATAGTGTGAACAGGCCCTACAGGGTTTATTGAACATGAGTTTTTCGGGTTTCATCGTTCAGCTCATCAACGGGCTGGCGAGCGCGTCGTCGCTGTTCCTCGTGGCGGCGGGTCTGTCGCTGATCTTTGGCGTGACCCGCATCGTGAACTTTGCCCATGGCTCGTTCTTCATGGTGGGCATCTACGTCGCGTACTCGCTGGTCGAGCGCCTGAGCGGTGCCCTGGGCTTCTGGGTGGCCTTGCCGCTGGCCGCGCTGATCGTTGGCGTGCTGGGGGCGCTGATCGAGGTGGTGCTGCTGCGCCGCATCTACAAGGCGCCCGAGCTGTTCCAGCTGCTGGCCACGTTTGCACTGGTGCTGGTCATCAAGGACGCCGTGCTGTGGCTCTGGGGCCCCGACGAACTGCTGGGCCCGCGCGCGCCGGGCCTTTCGGGTTCCGTGAGCCTGCTCGGGCGGCAGTTTCCCAGCTACGACCTGTTCCTCATCGTGGTCGGTCCGCTGGTGCTGGGCGCGGTCTGGCTGCTCCTCACGCGCACCCGGTTCGGCACGCTGGTGCGTGCCGCCACGCAAGACCGCGAGATGGTGAGCGCCCTGGGCGTCAACCAGGCCTGGTTGTTCACGGCCGTGTTTGCGCTGGGCGCGATGCTGGCCGGGCTGGGTGGCGCACTGCAACTGCCGCGCGAGCCCGCGACGCTGGAGATGGACCTGCACACCATCGGTGCCGCCTTCGTGGTGGTGGTGGTGGGTGGCATGGGCTCCATCCCGGGCGCGTACGCCGCCGCCCTGCTGATCTCCGAGATCAAGGCCATCTGCATCTGGCTGGGTGTGGTCGACGTGTTCGGCATGAGCATTTCCTTCTCCAAGCTGACCCTGGTGGTCGACTTTCTGGTGATGGCTGTGGTGCTTGTCTGGCGCCCATGGGGGCTGTTTGGCCGACCACAGGCACCCAGCCGCTATGTGGGCATGCAGGAGGAGCCGCTGCGTCGGCCGGGCAAGGCCTATCTGGTAGCGGCCGCCGTGCTGGGCCTGCTGCTGGCGGCAGCACCGCTGCTGACCGCGCAGTCGCCGTACACCACGGTGTTGCTGATTGACCTGCTGATCGCAGCGCTGTTTGCGGCCAGCCTTCACTTCATCATGGGGCCTGCGGGTATGCATTCGTTCGGCCATGCCGCCTACTTCGGGTTGGGCGCCTATGGCGCGGCCCTGCTGGTGCGCTCGCTCGGGCTACCGATGGAGATCGCACTGGTGGTGGCGCCGCTGGTGGCGGCGGCCGGGGCGTTTGTTTACGGGTGGTTTGCAGTGCGGCTGTCGGGTGTGTACCTCGCCATGCTGACGCTGGCCTTCGCCCAGATCACCTGGGCCATCACCTACCAGTGGGACAGTTTCACGGGCGGCAGCAACGGCCTGACCGGTGTCTGGCCTGCGGCCTGGCTGGCAGACAAGCGCATGTATTACTGGCTCACGCTGGCACTGGTGGGTGCAGGGGTGTGGTGGCTGCGCCGCGTGCTGTTCTCGCCGTTTGGCTATGCGCTGCGCGCGGGACGCGACTCTGTGCTGCGGGCAGACGCCATCGGCATCGACGTCAAGCGCATGCAGTGGGCGGCGTTTGTGGTGGCGGGCACGGCTGCAGGGCTGGCGGGAGCGCTGTATGCGTTCTCCAAGGGCAGCATTTCGCCGGAGTCGCTGGCCGTGGGCAAATCGGTGGACGGGTTGGTGATGGTGCTGCTCGGCGGCATCCAGACGCTGGCGGGCCCCGTGGTGGGTGCGGTCACCTTCACCTGGCTGCACGACACTGTGGCACGCAACACCGACTACTGGCGCGCCATGCTGGGCGCCATCATCCTCATCCTGGTGCTGCTTTTTCCGCAGGGCATCGCTGGCACCATCAAACAGATTTTTGACAACATGCGCTACGCCAAGAACACCAAGGAGGGCGCAGCATGAGCCTCCTCAAAGTTACCGGCCTGGGCAAATCGTTTGGCGGCGTCAAGGCAGTGGATGGCATCCACTTCGAGCTGGCGGCGGGCGAGCTGCTGGCACTCATCGGCCCCAATGGCGCAGGCAAGTCCACCACGTTCAACATGGTCAACGGCCAGCTGCCTGCCGATGCAGGCTCCATCCAGCTCAACGGCCAGGAGCTGGTGGGCCGCAAGCCCCGCGACATCTGGCGCATGGGGGTGGGCCGCACCTTTCAGATCGCCGAAACCTTTGCATCGCTGACGGTGGTGGAGAACGTGCAGATGGCACTGATCTCCAACGACGGTCTGCTGTTCTCCATGTGGCGCAGGGCTGCCGACCACAAACGCGAAGAAGCCCTGGCGTTGCTCGACCAGGTGGGCATGAAGTCGCAGGCCGACCGGCCCTGTAGCGTGCTCGCTTATGGCGATGTGAAGCGCGTGGAGCTGGCGATTGCCATGGCCAATTCTCCCAAGCTGCTGCTCATGGACGAACCCACCGCCGGCATGGCGCCCAAGGAACGCAACGAACTCATGGCGCTGACCAAGCAGCTGGTGATCGACCGCCACATGGCCGTGCTCTTCACCGAGCACAGCATGGACGTGGTGTTTGCCTATGCCGACCGCATGATCGTGCTGGCGCGCGGGCGGCTGATTGCCGAGGGCAAGCCGCTGGAGCTGCGCGACCACCCCAAGGTGCAGGAGGTCTACTTCGGCACTGGCAAGACCTTCGAGAAGAAAACGGCAGCCGCTGCTGCTGAGGCCGCATGAGCATGACGACGACCAACGAACCCAAAGAACTGCTGCTGCAGGCCAAAGGGCTGCAGGCCTGGTATGGCGCGGCACAAATCCTGTATGACGTGGACCTGGACGTACGCCGTGGCGAAGTCGTGGCCTTGATGGGCCGCAACGGCGCAGGCAAATCCACCACGCTCAAGACGCTGATGGGCATGCTGGCCAAGCGCAAGGGCAGCATCCAGTTCATGGGCCGGGACATCTCCAAAAGCGACCCGCACGACGCCGCGCGTCTGGGCCTGGGCTTTGTGCCTGAAGACCGCCGCGTGTTCACCGACCTCACGGTGATGGAGAACCTGGAAGTGGGCCGCCAGCCCGCCCGCACCTGGCCCGACGGCACCGCTGCGCCTGTGTGGACGCCCGAGCGCTTGTTCAAGCTCTTCCCCAACCTGGGCGAGATGCCCCAGCGCCCTGGCGGTCGCATGAGCGGTGGCGAGCAGCAGATGCTCACCGTGGCGCGCACGCTCATGGGCAACCCCTACCTGGTGCTGCTGGATGAGCCCTCCGAAGGCGTGGCCCCGGTGATCGTGGAGCAGATGGCGCACATGATCCTGGAGCTGAAGGAGCAGGGTGTGAGCATCCTGCTGTCCGAGCAGAACATGCACTTTGCCGAGCTGGTGTCCGACCGCGCCTATGTGCTCGAAAAGGGCCAGATCCGCTACCAGGCCAGCATGGAAGAGCTGGCCGCCAACGAAGAGGTGCGGCGCGCTTACCTGAGCGTCTGAACCCACTGCCGACGCGCGCGTGTGGTGTGTGGCCCACGTGTGCCGTTGGTTACAAAAAACACCTCTACAAGCACTTGCACGATGTTTGCCCTCGCACGGAAACTTTGGCCTTTGATGTAAGGAGCACTACATGAAGTGTCAAGGAGTGGAGGATGGATGCATCGACCGCCGCAGCGCCATGGTGGGCCTGGCGGCGGCAGGGATGGCCTGGGCAGGCCCGGCTGCTGCCGAGACCGGTGTGACGGACACCCGCATCAAAGTGGGGCAGTCGGCGGTGTTCACCGGCCCGGCCAAGGATTTCGGGGTGGACTACAAGGCGGGCATTGCGCTGGCGTTCGACAAGGTGAACAAGACCGGCGGCGTGCAGGGGCGCACGCTGGAGCTGGTGTCGCACGATGATGCGTACGAACCCAAGAAGACCGCCGAGAACACCGCCAAACTCATTGACGAAGACAAGGTCTTCGCCCTGATCGGCTATGTGGCCACCGGCAACCTGATCGCCGCCATGCCCCTGGCAGAGAAGGCGGGCGTGCCCATGTTCGCGCCGCTGGTGGGCACCACCTCGTTTCGCACCAACCACAACCGCTACCTGTTTCACGTGCGCGCCAGCTACGAGACCGAGCTGCGCAAGATCGTGGGCCACCTGGCCACGCTGGGCATCAACAACATCGCCGTCATCTACCAGAACAGCGCGTTTGGCAAATCCAACCTCGACACCTGCCTGCAGATTGCCCAGGGCCTGAAGGTCCGGGTGGTCGATTCCGTGCCTATGGAGATCGCCGCCACCGACGCCAAGCCCCAGGTGGCACAGCTCACCAAGGCCCAGCCGGGCGCGGTGGTGATGATCATGGCGGGCAAGATGGTGGAGGTGTTCCTGCGCGACTACCGGGCGGCGGGTGCCGCGTCGCCGCTGTACACCATCTCGGTGGGCATCACCGATGCACCGGGGTCTGCCCAGCGCCTGAACGGCGGCATCGAAGGACTGGTCACGGCCAGCATCGTGCCCTCGCCGCAGGCCAGCCGCATGGGTATCGTGGCCGACTACCGCAAGGACCGCGCGGACGCGGGCGAAAAGATCGACAGCTACACCATGCTCGAGGGCTACATCGCCGCGCGCGTGTTTGTGGAGGGCCTCAAGCGCGCAGGCAAAGCGCTCACGCGCGAAGGCTTCATCAAGGCCATGGAAGACATGGGCACCACCAAGATCGGCGACTTTCCGCTGGTGTACGGCCCGGGCAACCACAATGGGTCCAACTTTGTGGACCTGGAGATGTACACGCGCAGCGGGTCGCTGCGACGCTGAGAACACCCCACCGAGACATGCACGCGCCCGCTTCACTCTCCCTGGTCGTCGTCAATGGCCAGCCGTTTGCCCTGCCGCAGAGCACCTTGGCCAGCGCCACGCTGCTGCACGTGCTGCGTAACGACCTGTCGCTCAACGGGCCCAAGTACGGCTGTGGCCTGGGGCAGTGTGGTGCCTGCACTGTGCTGGTGGATGGCATTGCCGCGCGGGCTTGCGTGATCCCGGCGCAGGGCGTGGCAGGCCGCGAGGTGACCACGCTGGAGGGTCTGCCTGGGCGCTGCCGCAGCAGCGCAGGACTTCACCCGGTGCAGCAGGCCTTTGTGGATGAGCAGGCCGCGCAGTGCGGCTACTGCCTCAACGGCATGGTGATGATGGCCGTGGCCTTGCTGGAGCGCAATCCTGACCCCGACGAAGCGGCCGTGCGCCGCGAGCTGTCGGGCAACCTGTGCCGCTGCGGAACGCATGTCGAAATCATCCGCGCCGTGCTGCGCGCGGCAGTGCTGATGCGCGAGGCCCAGGCATGAGCGCCACACCTGACAATGCCGCACCCTTGCGCGCCCACAGCCCGCTCACCCGCGCCGACTTCCATGCCGCCCAGGGCGTGCTGCTGGTGGTGCGCAACCCGCCCCCCGCACCACCGCCCGTCAAGGGCCAGCCCGCGCTCGTGGCGGGCAACCCCGCCGAGGGCGTGGAGATACTGATCGCCGTGTGGGACGACGGCAGCGTGACTGCGCTGAGCGGCCATGTGGACCTGGGCACCGGCATCCGCACCGCACTCGCGCAGATCGTGGCCGAAGAGCTGGATGTGCCCTTGGCCCAAGTGAACATGGTGCTGGGCGACACCACACGCGCGCCCAACCAGGGCGCCACCATTGCGAGCGCGTCCATCCAGATCCACGCAAAACCCTTGCGCACCGCTGCCGCGCAGGCGCGCCACTGGCTGGTGGCGCAGGCCGCAGAGCGGCTGGGCGTGCCAGTGGATCAGTTGCAGGTGCGTGCGGGGGTGGTGCAGGTCATTGCAGACCCGTCGCGGCAAGTGGCTTACAGCGCGCTGCTGGCAGGCGCGCACACCACGCTGGAGCTGGTGGACGCCACGCCCACCAAGGCCGCCGCCGATTACACCGTGGTCGGCCAGTCCGTGCCGCGCGTGGACATCCCCGCCAAGGTCAGTGGCGAGCTGGTGTTTGTGCACGACATGCGCGTGCCCGGCATGCTGCACGGCCGCGTGGTGCGCCCGCCGTATGCGGGGGCGGACCATGGCGACTTCATCGGCAACACGCTCGAATCGGTGGACCAGCAGTCCATCGCGCACATCCCCGGCATCCGCGCCGTGGTGGTGATCCGCGACTTTGTGGGCATCGTGGCCGAGCGCGAGGAACAGGCCGAGCAGGCGCTGCGTGACCTGAAAGTGCACTGGAAGGACTGGCCCGGCTTCCCCCGCCAGGACAGCACCGAGGCGCTGGAACAAGCCATCCGTGCCAACCCCGCCACGCAGCGCCGCCTGGTGGACGAGGGCGATGTGGAGGGCGCCCTGGCCGCGCTGTCTGCTGACGGCCAGCCCATGCCGCGCACCTATGTGTGGCCGTACCAGATGCATGGCTCCATCGGCCCATCGTGCGCGGTGGCCGAATGGCGCAGTGATGACAGCACGGGCCGCCCACGCATGACGGTGTGGGCAGGCACGCAGAACCCCCATGTGCTGCGTGCCGACCTGGCCCGCCTGATGGGCCTGGCCGATGTGGACATCGACCTCATCCGCATGGAGGCCGCAGGCTGCTATGGCCGCAACGGCGCCGACGATGTAGCTGCCGATGCCGCACTGCTCTCGCGCGCCGTGGGCGCCCCGGTGCGCGTGCAGCTCACGCGTGAGCAGGAGCATTTGTGGGAGCCCAAGGGCACGGCCCAGCTCATGCAGGTGCGCGGCGGGCTCAAGGCAGATGGCACCGTGGCGGCGTACGACTTCGAGACGTCCTACCCCTCCAACGGCGCGCCCACGCTGGCCCTGCTGCTTACGCGCACCATCGAGCCCGTGGCCCAGGCCTACGAGATGGGCGACCGCACGGCGCGCCCGCCGTACCAGTACGACAACCTGCGCGTGGCCGTCAACGACATGCCGCCCATCGTGCGCGCGTCGTGGCTGCGGGGCGTGTCGGCGCTGCCCAATTCCTTCGCGCACGAGTCCTATGTGGACGAGCTGGCCACCGCTGCGGGTGTGGACCCGGTGCAGTTTCGCCTGCAGTTGCTGAACGACCCGCGCGCCGCCGAGCTGGTGCAGGCCACGGCCGAGAAGGCGGGCTGGATTCGCCGCACCGGCCCGCAGCAACGCGAGCTGGATGGTGATTGGGTGCAAGGCCAGGGCTTCGCCTACGCCCGCTACATCCACAGCAAGTGGCCTGGCTTTGGCGCCGCCTGGGCGGCCTGGGTGGCCGATGTCGAGGTCAACAAAAAGACCGGCGAGGTGCACGTGCGCCGCGTGGTCGTGGGGCACGACGCGGGCCTGATGGTGAACCCCGCCGGTGTGGAGCAGCAGGTGCACGGCAACGTGCTGCAGACCACCAGCCGCGCGCTCAAGGAGCAGGTGACGTTCGAGCCCGTCAAGCAGGCCGTGGACAACCGCGAATGGGGCAGCTACCCCATCCTGAGCTTCCGCGAAGTGCCCGTCATCGAGGTCATGCACATGCCCCGGCAGGACGAGGCGCCGCTGGGCTCCGGTGAGTCGTCGTCCGTGCCGGGCACGGCGGCGATTGCCAATGCGATCTTTGATGCCACCGGTGTGCGCTTTCGTGCGCCGCCCTTCACGCCCGAGGTGGTGCGCGCCGGGCTCAACCGCCTGCCCGGTAGCGCGGGCGAGGCCGCAGCAGGCAGCACCGCACCCACCGAGCCTGCCGAGGTACTACCCACGCTGGAGCTGCCCGCACCCACCGTGCCCGCCAGCGCCACATGGCCCCGCACACGCAGCCCCTGGGCGCGCGCCTTGGCCCTGGCCGCTGGTGGCATCGCCATGGGCGCGGCACTGCTGGGCTGGCGCCCCTCCATCGCGCCCGTGGTGCAGACGGCGGGCGCGTCGGTCTACAACGCCGCCACCATCGAGCGGGGCCGCCTGCTGGCCGCTGCGGGCGACTGCGTGGTGTGCCACACCGCACCGGGCGGTACGCCCAACACGGGGGGCCGCGCCATGGACACCCCGTTTGGCAAGGTCTACACCACCAACCTCACGCCCGACGTGGAGACCGGCATCGGCCAGTGGTCGTTCAGCGCTTTCCAGCGCGCCATGCGCGAAGGCATCTCGCGCGACGGCAAACACCTGTACCCCGCCTTCCCCTACACGTCGTTTGCCAAGATGAGCGACGACGACCTGACCGCGCTGTACGCCTACCTCATGGCGCAGCCCGCCGTGCGGGCCGAGGTGCCGAAGACCGAGCTGACCTTCCCGTTCAGCGTGCGCCCGCTCATGGCGGGCTGGAACGCGCTGTTCCACGACGCCACGCCGTTCAAGCCGGACCCGGCCCGCCTGCCCGAATGGAACCGGGGCGCCTACCTGGTGCAGGGCGTGGGCCACTGCGGCGCCTGCCATACGCCGCGCAACGCGCTGGGGGCCGAGTTGGGTGGGGCTGCGTTCCTCTCGGGCACCATGATTGATGGCTGGGAGGCGCCTGCGCTCACGGGCCTGTCGAAGGCGCCGGTGCCGTGGACGGCCGATGCGCTGTACGGCTACCTGCGCCACGGCCACAGCCCGCAGCACGGCAGCGCCTCCGGCCCCATGGCGCCGGTGGTGCGCGAGCTGGCGCATTTGCCCGACGACGACATCCGCGCCATGGCGGGCTACCTGGCCTCGTTCACCGCCACTGAGCCAGCGGCCGACCCCCAGATGCAGGCACAAACCGCCGTGGCCCAGGCTGCCGCGCTGGCCCCGCAACCCGGCCAGGCCCAGCGCCTGTTCGACGGCGCCTGCGCCGCCTGCCACCACGACGGCGACGGCCCGCGCCTGCTGGGCGTGAACGTGCCCCTGGCCCTCAACAGCAACCTGCACAGCGACCGGCCCGACAACCTGCTGCAGGTCATCGTGCACGGCATCCGTGAGCCCGCCGCGCGGGACATCGGCTTCATGCCCGGCTTTGGTCACGCGCTCAGCGATGCGCAGATCACCGAGCTGGCGGGCTATATGCGCCAGCGCTACGCACCGGGCCGCCCGGCATGGCGCGATGTGCCCGAGGCATTGGCCCGCGTGCGGGCGGGGTCTGCGCATCCTTAGACGGTTCTGACGATCCTCAAGGTCATGTCTGGGGGATCGCCAAAACGGTTTTGAAGCCTTTTGGTGCTGAGGCGCTAGTGGAATATGCGCAAGCAGCTATCAAAAGTGGAGCGCCCACAGGTGCAGTGTTCGGCCTGACAATCGGGCTGCACCACCGCCCAGACACCATGACACCCGCTGTCCTTTCGCTATCGCATAGCGCCTTGCGCACCCCGCACCGGCGCGTGCAGCGCATAGGCGGGGCCGCAACGCTGGCCGTGTGTTGCCTTGCCCTCACAGCCTGCGGGCCTGACGTGCAGGGGTCGCCCAAGCCGCCCCCGGCGTTTGGCCCCGTGCAGAGCAGCTGGTTCGGCTGCCCGTCCCTGCAAGGGGTGTACGCCTGGCCGCCAGTGGAGCCCGGTGGCGTGCGGGGCAGCCTGCCGTTTTTTACCGGCTCGCCCGAGATGCAGGTCTGGGTGCAGCAACAGCGCGGCGAAACCACGCTGCGCACGCGCACCATCAACCGCGCGCGCAACGTGCGTACCTCGTTGACCCGGCAGTGGAGCCTGGTCACCTACGGCGGTGCACAGGCACGTTGCAGCTCTGGCATGCTCGACCTGGTTCCGCAGACCGCGCCGTCGGGCAAAGAGCCTGGGTCCTCGGGCGTGCTGCAGGGTTTCAGGCTGGCGCTGCTCAAGGATGGCGGACTGGCTGTGGGCAAGCGCACCCTCAGCACGGGCAACAAAGGCTCGTACTTCTCGTGGGGCGGGCAGTCCTACGGCAGCTACGACGCGCCCGATGTGGAGACCTGGACCTGGTTCAAGCTGGCCCGCACCGCTGCGGGGGACAGCGAGCCCCCGGTCATCGACGCCTACGTGCCCGGGGCCACCGCGCCCTGATTCGTGCAGAGGGTCCCTAGGCGCTTCGGCTTGGCCGCGGCGCGCGAAAAAGGCCGCGAACTTCCCTGTTTATCGCGCCACCGCCTGCGCCGCCACCTCGGCACAGTGGCATCGGGGCTTGGTCCATGGTGGGGCAGGCCCGGGCACCCGCATTGTTGTGGCTGGCGCCCATGTCATCGGGCTGCCCCTGCGGCGGCCACCCACTGTCGTTCAAGGAGAAGACCATGCCCGCTAGTGAACTGGAAATCCACGAGATCGTGCTGCGACTGCTGCGTGAAGGCTATACCGCCCTGACCGCCGCCCAACGCAGGGTGGTGGACACGCTGATGGCGGTGTGCTGACGCCCCCCGTGGCTGCGTGCGCCTGCGGGGCGCTTTGGGGCATCGCAGAGCTGCTTTGGGCCCATTTTGGCCGGATGCGCTAGTGCTGATTGCCTGAGGCGCTATCAAAAATGTAATGATTGCAGCTCCGCCTGCATCGCCTGCGCGATCAGGCGCATATCGTGGTCGCTGACCGCGAACAGCCCAAACCGGAACTTGCTGCCCCAGCGCTGGCGGTCGTCCACAAACTCCAGCGCGTCCAGCAGTGGCGCAATTGCGGCTTCGCGCGCAGGCACGTAAGCCACGTCCCGCCGCGACGGCACAAACCCGCCGCCCATGTCAAACGCATACGGCGCGCCCGGCAGCACGATGCCGATGGAGACAAACGCCTGCAGCCTGTCTTTGCCTCGCATAGTCACGGTGGGCGCGTAGTACGCCACGCGGTCGCCGGGCCGTATGCGCTGCAGCGGCGCCGCCTTGCCATGGCACACCTGCATGTAGCCCGTGCCGGGCGTAGCGCAGCCCCGGCGCGCGTGATCGGCGCAGGCCACCGCGATCCAGTTGCGGCGCGCCTGGGCCACCGGGTGCTGTGCCACACGGGGCGTTTGTGCCTGTGGCGTGAATATGCGCGTGGGTTCTGCGTCTTGCCACAGGGGCGGTTGAATGATGGTGTTCGTCATGAGAGGCGCCTCGTGCGCAAAGATGCCGTGACGGATACCGGCACGGTGTAGCTGGGCTGCAGACCACGCTTCAGAACGTGATCTGAACCGACGGCGCGCTGCGCCGGGCCTCGCCATGGAACACCGCCTCAATGTTGTTGCCATCCGGGTCCATCACCAACGCGGCGTAGTCGCTAGGCGCGTTCGCCAATCAACCGGCCTCGGTGCATTTGCAGCGCTTCCATGTGGCGGCCCTCCGGGGGGTCAATCCAGCGCGTGCAGACCCACGCGGTTGCCATCCAGATCGTGGATGTGCGCAAAGAAGCCCATGCCCGGCGGCAGCGCCTGGCGGGGCAGGGCCACGCGGCCGCCCTGGGCCACCGCGCGTTCTAGCGCGGCGTCGAGTGAGGGCGATGCGTCCAGGTACACCAGCGTGCCGCTGCCCGACACCTGGGGCGCCGTGGGGCCCATCATCAGCGCGCCGCCCGCGCCATCGGCTTCGGGGTCGTAGGCAAACACGGCGCCTTCGCTCGGGCCCATGTTCTCGCGGCGCATGGGCTGGCCCAGCACGGCTTCGTAAAAGGCCTGGGCGCGGTCCAGCTGGGTGGTGGGGATCTCAAACCAGGCGATGGCGTTTTTCATGAAAGGCTCCTTGTCGTTCAATGGGTGATGGAAAGAAAGAAGCCGTGATGGTGAATGGAGGCTGCTGACAGCGGCGTGTCAGTAGGGTTCGGTGGGGTGTGTGTCCCCTTGCAACAGACCCCTGCAACAGCCCCCGCAAGGGAAACCGCCAGCGGTCAAACCCTGCAGGATGCTGCCTGCAGGGCCAAGCTGGACCCAGCAGGGTACGTCGGCAACGGCCGGATGGTGTGGTCAGCGCACCGTTGGCGCAGCGTCGGCTTGTGCCCACTGCTGCGCAATCTGCTGCGCGAGTTGGTGGCGCAGGGCATAGCGCCGCGCATACATGGCGCGCTTGTGCGTGGGGATGTCGACCGCAGCGCGCTCGGGCAGTGCGCAGGGCAGATCCCAATGGCCTGACCCTTCGCGCTTCCCTCCGGCTTCTTCCCACAGGGCGCGGTAGTCAAACGTAAAGCCCTTGCCCGGGGCGCGGTTGCGTTGCTTGATCTGGAAGTCGGGATCGATGCCCTGAATGCGTTGCATGCCCCAGTGCTGGCACAGCATCACGAAGACATTGAGCAACAGCATGGGCGGGCGCAGGCCATGGGCCCGCTTGGTCAGCAGGCGAATCCGATCCTGTGTGTCGTCTTGGGACTTCTGCAACCCCTGTAGCGACGCTACCAGGACATGGCGTTCCGCCAGAAAGCCAAAGCTCAGGTTGAACAGCGCCGTACCCTGTGCGTCCAGCAGTGTCAGCGCCCAAAAGCCCTCGTGGCAGCAGATTTGGTTCTTGCCCAGTTGAATGGCAAAGTCTTCTGTCTGGCACAGAACAATGCGCTTGCCATGGCGCAGATGCTCGCACCGCTCGGGGCCAAAGACGCCATGGGCTGCAACCAGATCCTCCCCGCAGGCAGAGAGGCGCTGTGCCATGCCCCAGCGCCCATCCAGAAACGCGCGCCAGGGTATGAAGTACAGGGTGGGGTCGTCCCGGAACATGGCGGCCCAGGAAGGCAAGGACGCCAACTGCCGAGCAAACCGCTGACGGCTGCGCTGGAACAACCAAGCCCGCAGCCCATATTTCACCCCCTCGCCAGGGCGCCGGGCGCGCTGCACACCCAAAACGTCGGCCATACCCGGCCAACTGGGATAGCGCACAGCATGGGGTGTGTAGCGCCACGCGCGGCGCAGAGGATTCGCGAAAAGGAGCTGGGTCATGACCAACATCAAAAATTTCGCGGATAGTACCCTTTTGTAAAGACAAGTAAATTAACGTAAACCTGGGTAAGCGAATGACCTGACCCATCTCGGCCCCGCGCCGTTGCATGGCTGGCGAAAAGGGGTCAACCCAGGCGTCAGGCGCTGATGGCCAGCGCCCCTCTGTCCGCGCTGGCTGTCGACCCGGCAGTCGCCACCTGCGCCCGAAACGCACGCGGCGACAGCCCCGCATCGCGCGTGAAGGCGCGGGTGAAGTACGCCGGATCGGCATAGCCCAGCGTGTAGGCAATCGTGGCCACGCCCAGGTGGGTGTAGGCCAGGTTGCGCCGCGCCTCGCGCATCAGCCGCGCCTCAATCAGCCGCTGGGCCGACACGCCCGTGGCGGCCCGCGCCACGCGGCTCAGGTGCGTGGGCGACACAGCCAGCGCCCGCGCGTAGTCGGCCACCTGCCAGTGCTCCAGAAAATGCGCCTCGATCAGCGCCTCCAGCCGCTGCACCAGGCTGGACTCTGGCGCGTGGGTGTCGTCCGGGCTGTGGTCTTCCATCGCGCGCGCCACCCAGCCCAGTAGCGTGGCGCTCAGGCCCCGCAGCACCAGCGCACGCGCCTTGGCACGGCCCGAGAACTCCTGCCAGACCTGGCCCATGGCCTGGTGCAGCTGTGGCGGCGCAGGCGCCACGGCGGGCCGCGCCAGGTCGCGGCGCACATCGCCCACGCGCACAAAAATTTCGTCCATCAATTCATCGGCCAGCGTGGCCACCCAGCCCTGCGTGTGCTGCGTAAAGCGGAATGCGTGCACATGCCCCTGCGGCACGTTGATGAGTGCACCGGCAAACAGCGCAATCCGCTCGCCATCCAGGTGCGCCACGCCCCCGCCCGAGGTGATCAGCAGCACCTGGTGCAGCCGTGTGTGCCGGTGCGGCGCCAGCTCCCAGTCGTGCAGCGCCGATCGCTCGGCAATCGTCTCGCAGTGCAGCACATCGGGCAGGTGCTGCGACTCGCCGAACAGGCTGTACGAGCGGATGCCATCGATGTTCGAAAAGTGCATGTTCTGGCTCCATCCGTCCATTCAACGCGGCGACTGTGCCACGTATCTTTGGGTGGTCGTTTTGACCCATGTCATCAACCCAACAGAGCGGCTCACACAACTCAGCGAAGCGGCCCTGGCCAAGCGTCCTGCCGCAGACAGTACAAGCAGTACGGCAAGGCGGGACAACAACGCCAGGGGAGTTTTGTGAGCCGCTCGCCACTACAGGAGACACCATGAAAACCCAGGTTTGCATCATTGGCGGGGGCCCCTCGGGCCTCATGCTCTCGCAGCTCTTGCACCTCAAGGGCATCGATACCATCGTGCTGGAGCGCCAAAGCCGCGAATACGTGCTGGGCCGCATCCGCGCCGGCGTGCTGGAGCACGGCTTTGCCGCACTCATGCGCGAGGCCCAGTGCGGCGAGCGCATGGACAAGGAAGGGGAGATCCACGACGGCTTCATCATTGCCCATGACGGCAAGATGGACCGGGTCGATTTGCACAAGTACAGCGGCGGCAGCTCGGTGGTGGTCTACGGCCAGACCGAGCTGACACGCGACCTGTACGAAGCGCGCGACCGCATGAAGGGCATCGTCATCCACAACGCCGAAGATGTGCAGCCGCACGACCTGAAAAGTGCCAACCCGTATGTGACCTACCGCAACGGCGACGAGGTGGTGCGCATCGACTGCGACTTCGTCATCGGCGCCGATGGCTTCCACGGCGTAAGCCGCAAGTCCATCCCGCGCGATGTGCTCAAGGAGTATGAAAAGGTCTACCCCTTCGGCTGGCTGGGCGTGCTCTCGCGCACCAAGCCCGTCTCGCCCGAGCTGATCTACGCCAAACACGAACGCGGCTTTGCGCTGTGCTCGCTGCGCTCGCAGGTGCTGAGCCGCTACTACATCCAGGTGCCGCTGACCGACACGGTGGAAGACTGGTCCGACGAAGCCTTCTGGGCCGAGCTGAAACGCCGCCTGCCCGTCGAGGTGGCCGCCCAACTCATCATCGGCCCCTCCATCGAAAAGTCCATCGCCCCCCTGCGCTCCTTCGTGGCCGAGCCCATGCGCTACGGCAACCTGTTCCTGGCGGGCGACGCCGCCCACATCGTGCCGCCCACTGGCGCGCGGGGCCTGAACAGCGCGGCGTCGGACATCTACTACCTGTACCACGCCATGGTGGCCCACTACCAAAACGGCGACAGCACCGGCCTCGACAAATACTCCGAGAAGGCCCTGGCCCGCGTGTGGAAGGCCCAGCGCTTCTCGTGGTGGATGACGACCATGCTGCACACCTTCCCCGAGTCGCTGGCCTACGACCAGAAGCTCCAGGACACGGACCTGGCGTACCTGTTCTCGTCCGAGAAGGCGCTGGGGTCGCTGGCGGAGAACTATGTGGGGTTGCCGTTTTGAGCGCCCGGCAGTAGCACTGCTACCCAATCAAAGGCCTGCATGGGGTTCCCTCATGCAGGCCTATTTTTGTGTGTGCGGTCGGCGTTGCTTACAACCGGCGCTCCGTCTGTTCACGCGGCGCGCCCTACGACTTGCGTACTGCGGCCCCCTTGCGGGACCCAATGACAAAGCCGCTTTCTATGCAGCCCCCGTGCACGGCAATCGCCATCTGCTACGCAAAATTTAGGCAGAACTGATGCTTACGCCCGCATACCAGGCCCGATAGCATCACACCAAGTTTTCAGATCATTGGCCCCGTGGTGTCGATGTGCAAATCGACGATGGCTTGAACACGATGAAGCTGCTGACGCAGCGTTTTGAGGCAATGCACGTCACACCCGACAGTGCCAATCAACAGCCAGGAAAATCTCAAAAATGGATTGGGTCCCGATAGTCTTCATCACCTTCAAGGTGCTCGTGTTTGGCACCTGCATGTTCTACGCCATCAAGTGGCATCACGACCAAGGGAAGAAGGCAAAAGAAGAGGCCAGCAAGCAGCAAGGCTTGACTGAACAGACGCTGGACGCGTCGGAATAGTCGCTGATTTCTGACGATGGTCTGGGCTGCATCAACCGAACTATTTGCGAATCACCCCAATCCAGAAGTTCAGCCCTGCCAAGGCCATTATTTGGCGGAACCTCAGCACTGTGACCCGCTGGTAATCGATGGCGTGAATTGATCTCCTGCGCAAGCGGGGCAAGACACGAGCAAAGCAGGTGTTTTTGAGCGGCCTGCTTCAGGCTGATCGGAGTCATTCAAGGCCCTTTACCTGAACGACAGCATCCGCCAACACCTGTCGTTATGAATAGCCCAGGCCCGGAGGCGATTCAGCACTCATCTACCGCTTAACGATGAACTGCCAGACGGTTCAGCTGTTGCTGAGACACTTCAAACTCAAGTCAGCTGACCACTACCTCGGCATTGAAGTGGCTGACGCCTTGGAACTCTCAGTGAGTTCGTGATCTGGGGAGCACCGCTAACTGCGCCTACACGTCTATCAAAAGACTGGGCTCAAATCGCCCATTTTCGACCACACCGTTGGGCGCGTAGCCGCGCGGGTTGGCCACGACGCGCGTGGCGCCCACCTGGTAGTCGCAACTGTGGTGCACGTGGCCGTGCAGCCACAGGCGGGGCTGCCAGCGCAGGATGTGCGCTTCCAGGTTGGAGACAAAGCAGGCGTTCAGCGGTGAGCCGACAAACTGCGGCGCAATGCTGCCGGGAGAGGGCGCAAAGTGCGTGACCACTACCGTGGGGCCATCGAAGGGCTCGGCAAAGCGTGCTTCCAGCCAGGCGACGGATTGGTCAAACAGCATTTGCGAGACGGCGGGCGTAAAGCGGTCCGGGAAATCCGGGGTCAAACCGATGCGGCTGAAGTCGCGCACAAACGCCTGCGCCTTTTCCAGCCCGTCCTCGCGCTGCGCGGGCGAGTCGAACAGCCGGTAATCCGACCACAGCGTGCAGGCCAGAAAGCGCACGCCGCCATGGCGCCATTCCTCGCGTTCTAGCACGCGCACCTGGCTGCCCTGCGCCTCGGTGCGCAGGTTGGCCATGGTGCTCACCAGGTCGGAACCATAGAACTCGTGATTGCCAGCGACGTAGAGCGTGGGCTGGCTGAACTGCCGTGCCCAGGCTATGCCTTGCGCAGGGCGTTGCAGATCACCGGCCAGAACGACGACATCGGCATCGGTGTGCGGTAGTTCCAGGGGCTGCACGGACAGGTGCAGGTCGGAGAGCAGAGCGATTTTCATGGGCGGGTTCCGTGGCAACGATACAGAGACCATTCTGGACCGGAGTACTAGGCCAGCCTGTGCATGCGGCCATTGCGGATATTTGGGGGCTGTCACCTTTTTGGCGTCTTCAGCGTCCAATGGTCACAAGCCCCAAATAAAGTGAGCCCACCATGCAGTCCTTCTCCCTGACCAATGCTCCGCACACTGTGTCTACCCCCTGTTCCGACGAACAGTTGGTGGCGAGGGCTCTGCAAGGAGAGCAGAGTGCCTTCGAAGCCATCATGCGGCGCCACAACCGGGTGCTGTTTCGTGCGGCGCGCGGAGTGGTCTCCGACGACGCCGAGGCGCAGGATGTGGTGCAGGAAACCTATCTGCGCGCCTTCACCCGGTTGCCGGATTTTCAGGGGGGTGCATCGCTCGCGACTTGGATGACGCGCATTGCCATTAACGTGGCGCTGGACGCGCTTCGCAAGCGCAGCCGGTCAGTGCCGCTCGACTCCCAGGATCTGGACCACGAGCCTTCTCCGGAGCACATGATGTCCTTTAGCGCTCCTGCGGGCGTATCGCCCGAATCCGTGCTGGCACGCACCGAGTTGCGCGCCCTGCTGCAGTCCGCCATCGAGGGGCTGCCGCCCATTTACCGCAGCGTTTTCATCCTGCGCGCCGTGCAAGAAATGAGCGTGGACGAAGCGGCTTACTGCCTGCAGGTGAGCGACGCGGTCGTCAAAACCCGCTACCTGCGCGCTCGCTCCCTGTTGCGAGATGCGCTTGGCGCACAGATTGAGGCGCATGCCGAGAGCGTATTTGCCTTTGCTGGCGAGCGCTGCGACCAGGTCGTGCGCCATGTGGTGGTCGAGCTGCAGCAGCGCCATCTCATTGCGCAGCACTGAGCGCGGCCAAAACATCCCCTGGCGACGCCGTCTCGTCTGGCCGTACCGCGCGTATGGCCTGCAGCGCCGCGCCTGGCCAGAGCCATCTTGTTCAAATTTGCCGGCCGTTCCAGGTGCCGGCGCAACGGTTCATCAACCCACGGAGAAAACCATGAAGAGCACTTCCATTTACGTCCCCTCGCAGGCCTTGTTTCTCTCGCGCCGACGTGCCATGTCGACATCCGGTGCCGCCGTGCTGTCGGCCAGCGCAGTGGCTTTACTCGGCGGGCACGACGCGCTGGCCGCCGGTGCCAAGGTGAGCGCCCAGGAGCTTGAGGCCGATGTGCGCATCCTCAATACCGCTCTTGGCGCGGAACTGGAGGCGGTGGCGGCCTATCAGGTGGGCGCGGAAAGCGGCCTGCTGAGCAAGGCGGTGCTGCCGGTGGCCGTGGCGTTCCAGGGTCACCACAAGGAGCATGCAGCTGCCATTGCTAGCACCGTGCAAAAGCTGGGCGGCAAGCCCGTGGCGGCCAAGGATAAATACCAGTTTCCCGTGGAAAAGCTCAAGGTGGAAGCCGACGTGCTGCGCTTCGCGGCCGGTCTGGAGCGCGGCGCCATCTCGGCATACCTGGGCGCCGTGCCTCTGTTTGCGGATCGCGCGTTGGCACAGGTCGCCGCGAGCATCCTGGGCGACGAGGCCATGCACTGGGCCGTGCTGCGCCAGGTCCTGGGAGAGTCTCCTGTGCCTTCGGCTTTCATGTCATGAAGCCGCGCTGGCTTATCGTGGCGCTAGGGCTAGCGGGCGGCCTGATCGCCGTCGGTGCAAGTGCGGCGCCGGACGTCGCAGCGCTGGCGCGCGGTGAGCAGGTGTACGCGCGTTGTGCCGCCTGCCACGCCATAGAGGGTAATCGCACCGGCCCCCAGCACTGCGGGCTGTTTGGGCGCCGTGCTGGCACCGCTCCCGGGTACAACGCCTATTCCAAAGCTATGCGAGAGAGCCAGTGGGTCTGGGATGAGAAGTCGCTCAACGTTTTCTTGAAGGACCCCATGACAGCCTTACCAGGAACCTCCATGGGCTATGCCGGCGTGAAAGATGCAGCCGAGCGGTCGGACCTGATCGCCTGGCTGAAGGAGGCTTCGCATCCCGGCGCTGCGTGCAAGCCAATTCCTTAGCGCTGTCGCGGGCGCGAGGGTCGATCTGGCATTCAGTCGCGCTGCTGGGATGCCGGAATCTATGGACGGTTGGGAGTAAAGATATGAAATATGCAGGTTGTTGGACACGCCGCTCGTCGGTATGGCGTCTTGCAATAGCGATCGGTGTGACCGCAGCGGCTGTCGTCGCTTGCGGAGGGGGCGCTGCGGTCGATGACCCAGATGCCGCCCATGCGGCGCTGGTCGCACAGGGGCGGAACATCTTCCGATATGACACATTTGGCGATGAGGCTCAATGGACCGATGCGCTCGGACTGCACGAGGTCATCGCGGCAGCGGTCGATCCCGTGACTGCCTTGTCCGTTGGGCTCAAGGTGGATGCAGAGGCGCTTCCCGCTGCCGTGGTGGCAGGCATCCAAGACGGCAGCGTGGACCTTAAGGATCCAGCCACCACGGTGGCGCTGCTCAAGCTCGATGCGGTGGTCGGTGTCCGAGGGACCGTGGAGACGGTCAACGGGGTGGACAAGCTCGTTCGTGTCGGCATCACCTGCGCCCTTTGCCATTCGACAGTGGACAACTCCTTCGCCAAGGGCATTGGCAAGCGCCTGGACGGCTGGCCCAACCGCGATCTCAATCCGGGGGCGATCATCGCCTTGTCTCCGGCCGTGGATGCTGCAACAAAGGCCGCACTCAATTCCTGGGGACCAGGCAAGTTTGACCCGCGCCACAACATCGATGGTCTGAGCAAACCTGTCGTCATTCCGCCTGCCTATGGCTTGGAGGGTATCCACCGGATCACGTTTACCGGCGATGGCGAGGACATCGCCTACTGGAACCGCTATGTTGCCGTGGCCGAAATGGGCGGGCTTGGAGCGGTTTCGGAGCCGCGTCTGAATCTGAGCGTCGTCCATGGCCGAGAGGACCTGGTGAGCTCCAAACTGCCTGCGCTGCAGGCCTATCAGCTCACGCTTCAGGCGCCGCCTGCACCTGCGGGCAGTTTTGACACAGCCGCCGCAAAGCGGGGCCAGGCCGTTTTCAAGGGGACCGGAAAATGCGTGACCTGTCATAGCGGCAGTACTTTCACGGATGCGAACTCACGCCTGCATCCACCAGCCGACTCCATGGCGGAACCCGAGAGCCCCAGCTACGCCTCTCGCTCCGCTACCCGCCAGTACCGCACCACGCCTTTGAAGGGGGCTTGGCAGCACGCCCCCTATTTTCACGACGGCTCAGCCGCCACGCTGGACGATGTGGCGAAGACCTACAACACTCGGTTGGGCTTAGGGCTCAGCGCGCAGGATGTGGCGGATCTGGCTCAGTACTTGAAATCGCTGTGACAGCGTGGAGAAAGTTCGAATGAATGCACCTGAAAAAAATATGCTCCTGCCCGATGTTCAGAGCAGTGCGGAGACTCGGGGTCTCGAGATTGGCGCCGTAGGTATCCAAGGCCTGCGCTATCCCGTCAAGGTACGCAGCCGTGATCGGGTCGCCGACACCGTTGCGCAGTGGGCCATGACCGTGGCATTACCTGCTGAGGTCAAGGGTACGCACATGTCACGGTTTGTCGAATTGCTGCAGGCACAGTCGGGTGCTCTGGATGCAGCGGGTTTCTGTGGGTTACTCCGAGAGATGCTGGGCAGGCTGAATGCGCAGTCCGGGGTCATCGAAATGCGTTTCCCGTGGTTTGTCGAAAAAACCGCGCCTGTTTCATGTGTGCGCAGTTTGCTCGACCACGACGTTCAGTGGCGTGCAAGTGTGTCTGCTGAAGGTCTGTATGCCTTGTGGCTGAAGGTGGTCGTTCCCGTGACAAGTCTGTGCCCTTGCTCTCGGGATATATCGGTGTATGGAGCACACAACCAGCGCTCGCACATTTCCATAGAAGTCGAGGTCTTAGAGCCGATCGAGGTTGAGGATCTGATCGCCATTGCAGAAAGCAGCAGTTCCTGCGAGGTTTATGGGTTGCTCAAGCGTGTGGATGAAAAATTCGTCACAGAGCGTGCATATGAGAACCCCAAATTTGTGGAGGACATGGTGCGCGATGTTGCTGCGGCGCTCAATGGCGAGCATCGCGTGGGCGCGTATGTTGTCAAGGTGGAGAATTTCGAATCTATCCACAATCACAGCGCCTTTGCGTGCATTGCCCGCCCTGCGCGGGGAGCTTCCTGAACGAGTAACGCAGCGTGGCGGCCAATGAATCTGGGCGAATAGCTTCTCACTAGTGTGTAACTCGGGTCGAACAGTCTGGGGCTTTCGGGGCCGCACGTGGCAGCGCTTTCGTTCACCCATTCGCCCAAAGAAAAAAGCCCGGCACAAGCCGGGCTTCACACTTTCAATCCCCCATCACTTGCAGCTAAAACTGCTCGCAATCTCCACATCCCCCGTGCCGTTGTAGCGTGCCACCTTGGGGTATACACACAGTGGCCGTGTCCGGTTGGCAGACCAGCTGGCGGGCAGCTCGGCGTTGACCACATTGGCCCCCGCACCGCGTGCCTTTGCCGTCACGCTCTCGGGCGCCTTGCCTTGTTCCACCCACGCCACCAGCGGGGCCAGCATGTCGAACTGGTCGGTGGCGGGGCCGCCGGAGCAGTGGTTCATGCCGGGCACCAGGAACAGGCGGGCAAAGGCGTCGGCCTTGCCGCTGTGGTTGGCCTGCAGGCGGTCCATCCAGTTGGCGGTGTCCATGGGCGAGAACACGCCGTCGGCCACGCCGTGGAAGACGATCATCTTGGCGCCCCGGTTCTTCAGGGCGCTCAGGTCGGCTTCGTTGGGCGGGGTCATGTACGACCAGGGCGACTCGGCGTATTGCGCGGTGGTGGCGAACATCTTGGGGTAGTCCGTCTCCATGCTGAAGTTCAGCGCGTACTGCATGCCGGGGATGGCGGTGAACGCGGCCACGCTGGATGGGGGCGATGTGAAGATGAAGGCCACTGCACCGGCGTCGCGCGTGGCGGGGGCGCCGAAGTGCCACGATGCAAAGTTGGCGCCCGCAATGCCGGGGTCGAACCAGGTGCCGGTGTACAGCGCTTCGCCCTTGCTGTTCTTGGGGCCCGCAAAGATGCTGGCCAGCACGCCCTTTTGCTCGCTGGTGATGCACGAGCCGTCGCGCGCGCCGGTGCAGGTGGGTACGTCGGTCTGCAGGTTGAAGGCGGTCTGGCAGGCGGCCACGTCGTTGACCTGGCCGTCGGCCACGCCGTCCAGCGCGTCGCACTTGGCGACGATCTTGCTGCTGATGAGTTTGAACTCGGCCGGACTCACGGCGGTGTTCAGGTCGGGCAGGCCGGTGGCCGCGTCTTTGGTGGATACCTTGGCGTATTGCTGGGCCTTCCACAGCTGGGTGGTGGCGGCCTTGGGCAGGTGAAAGCCGGGGTTGCCCGCCAGGATGCCGTCGTACTGGTCGGCATAGCGCGATGCGCCGACCATGGCGTGGCGGCCGCCGTTGGAGCAGCCGGCCAGGTACGAGCGGTCGGGCGCCTTGCCGTAGGCGCTCTTGATGAGGTTCTTGGCCATGGGGGTGAGGGTGCCCACGGCCTGGTAGCCGTAGTCCAGCCGGGCTTGCGGGTCCACGCCAAAGAAGGGCGTGGGTGCGCCGTGGCCTGCGTCAGAGCTGAGCACCGCAAAGCCTTGCACCAGGCCGGGCGCCACGGGGGCACCACCGCTCACCGAGCCCAGCGCAAGCACTACGCTGCCGTCCAGGCCGCCGTTGGCCTGGTGCAGAAAGCGGCCGTTCCACTCCACGGGCATGCGCATTTCAAAACCAATGGCGTAGCTGGCGCCGTCCACCGGGCCGGTGCGCTCTTTCATCTTGCCTTTGACGAGGCAGTGTGCGGGCGCCTGGGTGGTCACGCCCTGCAGCGTCAGCGGGCCTGCGGGCACTTGCTCGGCCGAGGTGATGCGCGTGTCGGGCAACGCCAGGCTGCTGGCCAGCGTGGCGCACGACTGCAGGGTTGCCGGTGTGGCCGCCGCAAGCTGGGGCAGAGCGGCATCGGACGAGCCGCCGCAGCCCATGAGCAAGGCGGCGGCTGCGGCCGAGAGTGCCAGGGGGTGGTGGGCACGCATCCGGTTTCTTCTCATCTTCAAGCGCATGGTGTTGTCTCCAGTGGTTTTTTTGAGGCGCAAGGAACCCCGCAACGTGGCCTCAACACGCTGTGGGTGGGAGATGGATGAAGCTTGTGTTTTGCTACTGAATCAGGAGCTGCTCGTGCATATGAATCATGCGCTTGCGGCCTCCTGTGGCCTGAATTCAAACGCCTGGGCAATGCGCTGGCGCAGGATGGTGGTGCGCAGATCGAACTCGGGCAGCACCCACTGGGCGAAGGCCTGGGCGGGTGTGGTCCAGCGGTCTGTGGTGGCCGTGGATTGTTCCGCGCGGTGGGGGCGGGCGGCGCCGATCTGGGCCCAGGCCCATTCCAGCAGCACCAGCGCCACGGCGCGCAGGTAGTCGTCGGCCACCCAGTAGGGCAGTTCGGGGTCGGACTGGGCGGCAATCGCCAGGGTCTGCGTGATCTCCACCAGGGCATGGCGGCGTGCGCTGGCAGCGGCGCTGGGGGCTGCGCCGGGCAGTGTGGTCAGCAGCGTTGCCAGGCCCTGGCCGCCATCGGCCAGCACCTTGCGCACCAGCAGGTCGATGGCCTGGATCTCGTTGGTGCCCTCGTAGATCATGGCCACACGCGCGTCGCGCACGATCTGCTCGATGCCCCATTCACGCACATAGCCGTGGCCGCCAAACACCTGCAGGCAGGCGCTGGCGCCGTGAAAGGCCTGGTCGGTGAGTGCAGCCTTGAGCACGGGCGTGACCAGCGCGCACCAGCGCTGCGCGGCGGCGCGTTCACCCGCGTCGGTGCTGTGCTTGGCCACATCGAGCTGCAGGGCGGTGTGGTAGGCCAGCACGCGGCCGCCGTCGATCCAAGCGCGCTGTGTGTGCAGGATGCGGCGGATGGCGGGGTGGTCTTGAATGAGGCTGGTGTCCTTGGCGCCTGGCGCGCGCATCTGGCGGCGCTCTGCGGCGTAGGCGCTGGCCTTTTGCCAGGCGGCTTCCAGCAGGCCAATGCCTTGCAGGCCCACGTGCAGGCGGGCAGCGTTCATCATCACGAACATGGCGTTCAGGCCCTTGTTCGGCTCGCCCACCAGCCAGCCGGTGGCGTCGTCAAAGCGCATCACGCAGGTGGGGCTGCCGTGCAGGCCCATCTTTTCTTCGATGCGCTCGCAGACCACGGCGTTGTGGCTTCCATCCTGAAGAATCTTGGGCACCAGGAACAGCGACAGGCCCTTGGGCCCCGCAGGCGCATCGGGCAGGCGGGCCAGCACCAGGTGCACGATGTTGTCCGTCAGGTCGTGTTCGCCGCCGGAGATGAAAATCTTGCTGCCGTTCACCCGCGCGCTGCCGTCGGGCTGGGGCACGCCGCGTGTGCGCACCATTCCCAGGTCGCTGCCCGCATGGGCTTCGGTCAGGCACATGGTGGCCAGCCATTCGCCGGTGGCGACCTTCTCCAGGTACTGCGCCTTGAGTTCGTCGCTGGCGTGGTGCTTGATGCATTCGTACGCGCCGTGCAGCAGGCCGGGGGCCATGGTCCAGCCGTGGTTGGCGCCGGCCAGCCATTCAAACAGCACACACTCCAGCACCGCAGGCAGGCCCTGGCCGCCATCGTCGGGCGCGCAAGACAGCGACGGCCAGCCCGCTTGCCAAAAGGCCTGGTACGCATCGCGAAAACCTGCGGGGGTGTGCACCTGCCCGCCGTCAAAGCGGCAGCCTTCTTCGTCGCCGCTGCGCTGCAGCGGGGCGATGGCGCTGTCCACGAACTTGGCCGCCTCGTCGAGCACCTGGGCCGCCAGGTCGCCATCGGTATCTGCAAACGGCGCCAGGCCCTGCCAGCGCGTGGGCGCCTTCAGCACGGTGGTCAGCAGGTGCTGGATGTCGGCAAGGGTCTGGCGGGCTTGCATGGTTTGCTCTCTTTTGGATAGCTTTCTGCGCTTTGTGGATGGGCGCTAGCGGCTGTTTTCTTGTATTTTTTGCCATGCGGCAGCCCGGACTGGGGTCAGTCCGGACCTGCGGCGCAGGGGGGATCAGGACTCTGCGGTGAAGCCGATCTTCTTGATCAGCGGGCCCCAGCTGTCGTACTCGGCCTTTTGCCAGCGGGCCTGTTCTTCAGGGGTGGAGCCATGGGGCATCAGACCCACGATGGCCAGGCTGTCGATGACCGACTTTTCCTTCAGCGCAGCGTTGATGGCGGCGTTGGCAGCAGCAATCACCGGCTTGGGCGTGGCGGCCGGGGCGTAGAAGCCAAACCATTCTTCGGTGGTCAGCTCAGGGAAGCCCTGTTCGGCAAACGTGGGCACATCCGGCACGTAGATGGAGCGCTTGGGGCCCGAGGTGGCCAGGATGCGCAGCTTGCCGGCCTTGTAGTTGGCGATGAAGTCACCGTGCGGCGTGACCATGGCAGCCACCTGGCCGCCCACCACGTCCGTCACACCAGGGATGGAGCCACGGTAAGGCACGTGGCGCAGGTCCACACCGCTGTTGATCCCCAGCAGCGCGCCCAGGAAGTGGGGCGTGGAGCCTGCACCGGGCGAGCCGTAGCTGGCGTCCTTGGGGTTGGCCTTGGCCCAGGCCAGGAAGTCCTTCACGTTCTTCACGCTGGCGGGCACCATGGGGCCCACGGCCAGGCCGTGGTGCATGATGGCTGCGATCGACACGGGCGCGAAGTCCTTGTCGGTGTAGTTCATCTTGCTGTAGATGTGCGGGTAGTTGGCCAGGGCCGACACCTGCGCCACGGCCAGCACCGAGCCGTCTGCGGGCGCAGCTTTGAGCGTCTCCAGCGCAATGCGGCCGCCCGCGCCGGGCTTGTTTTCCACCACGCCAGGGTTCTTGCTGAACGCGCTGCCAGCCCACTTCTCGGCCACGCGGCGGGCCACGGTGTCGCCCGAGCTGCCGGCGGGGAAGCCGAAGTACACCTTCACCTGGTCCACCTGGGCATGGGCGGCAAAGGGGTGGAAGGCGCCCAGCGCGGCGCTGGCGCCAAGGGCCTGAACGAATTGACGGCGGGTGGTGGTCATGCTGATGTCTCCTGGTGTGTGTCTGACGGAAATCTCGGGGGTCAAGCTGGAGCGCTTTCGCGCCCTCTTGTTATTTACTGATGTGTGGCGCTGATCGTTTACCGCGGCGCCATGCGCAGGGCGCCATCCAGGCGAATGACTTCGCCGTTCAGGTGGCCGTTGGTCACGATATGGCAAGCCAGCTCGGCAAACTCTTCGGGTTTGCCCAGGCGTGGCGGGAAGGGGATGCTGGCCGCCAGCGACTGTTGCACGGCCTCGGGCAGCTCTTTCATCAGCGGTGTGGCAAACAGGCCGGGCGCTACGGTGCACACGCGGATCGCGTGCTGCGCCAGGTCGCGCGCCATGGGCAGCGTCATGCCGGCCAGACCCGCCTTGGAGGCGCTGTAGGCCTGCTGGCCCACCTGGCCATCAAAGGCAGCCACCGATGCGGTGAACATCATCACGCCACGCTCGCCGTTGTCCAGCACGGGCAGCTTGCTGCAGGCGGCGGCAAACAGGCGGCTCACGTTGTAGCTGCCGATGAGGTTGATGTTGATCACGCGCACAAAGTCTTCCAGCGGTGCGGCGCTGCCGTCGCGCTGCACCACGCGCTTGGCGCTGCCAATGCCCGCCACGTTCATGAGGATGCGGGCGGGGCCGTGGGCGGCAGCGGCCTTTTCCAGCGCGGCGGTCACGCTGGCGGCGTCGGTGATGTCGCAGGGGCACGCTACGCCGCCAATGTCGGCGGCGACCTTTTCGGCCAGCTCGGCATTGCGGTCGAGCACGGCCACCTTGGCGCCCAGGCGGGCCAGTTCGCGTGCGGTGGCCTCGCCGAGGCCCGATGCGCCGCCGGTCACGAGGGCGGCTTGTCCTTGAATCTGCATGGTGGGTCTGTCCTGTTCGGGGTGGGGTTTCAGGCGCCGGGCTTGAGGATGCCCGGTGCCGTGTCGTCGTGCAAGGCCGTGACGAGCGCATCGCGGTGCTTGAGCACGGCGCGCTGGTTGACGGAGCCCTTGTCGGTGATCTCGCCCTTGTCGATGGAGGGCGGCTCGGCCATCAGCAGCGCGCGGGCCACGCGGCTGGCGCTGCCGGTGGCTTCGCGGGCCAGCCCGTCCAGCACCGCCTCGATGCGCTGGCGCACGGCGGGGTGGGCCACCACGTCGGCCCAGGGGGCGTCCGGGCCCAGGCCGGCGACTTCGCGGCAGGCGGGGGAGGGGAACAGCAGGGCGCCCACTTCTTTCATGTTCAGGCCGGTGAGCACCACGTCCTGGATGTAGGGTGCGCCCGCCACGATGATCTTGGCGCGCATGGGGCCCACGCTCACGAAGGTGCCGGTAGAGAGCTTGAAGTCCTCGGCAATGCGGCCGTCAAACGCCAGGCCTCGGTGGATGTTGTTCTCGTCGATCCACTTCACGGCGTCGCCGGTGCACAGGTAGCCTTCGTCGTCAAACGCGTCGCGCGTGGCAGCGTCGGAGCGCCAGTAGCCGGGCGTGACGTTGGGGCCGCGGTAGCGCACCTCTGTCTTGCCGTCCACCTCCACCAGCTTGAGCACCATGCCAGGCACGGGCGCGCCGATGTGGCCGGAGCGCACGTCGGGGCTGTTGCAGAACATGGCCGAGGGGGCGGATTCCGTCATGCCCAGGCCCGTGCACATCACGATGCGCTCGCCAATGGCGGCTTCTTGCGTGGCGTGCAGGCTGTCCCACACGGGCTGGGCCAGGCCGGCGCCCGAGTAAAAGAACAGACGCACGCGCGACAGCAGGTTGGCGCGCAGCTGGGCGTCGGTCTTCATGGCCTCGGCAATCATTTCAAAGCCGGTGGGCACGTTGAAGTACACCGTGGGTGCGATCTCGCGCAGGTTGCGCAGGGTCTCGCCAATCAGTGCGGCCGTCGGCTTGCCGTCGTCGATGTACAGCGTGCCGCCATGCATCATCGTGAGGCCGAAGTTGTGGTTGCTGCCGAAGGTGTGGTTCCACGGCAGCCAGTCCACCAGCACGGGCGGGGCCTCGGCCAGCACCGGCAGCGACAGCGAGATCTGCTGCAGGTTGGCGCACCACATGCGCTGGGTGTTGATGACCGGCTTGGGCATCTTGGTGGAGCCGCTGGTGAACAGGAACTTCACGATGGTGCCGGGGCCGGTGGCGTGCATGGCCGCGTCCACCGCCGGGGTGGCGGTGGTGTGGCGCAGGCTCTGGAAGGTGCCCGCCTTGCGGCCCTCCAGCGCGCCCTGGGCCAGGATCACTTCGACATCGGCCGCCACGGTGGCTGCGATGGCCTTGCCGTAGCGTGCGCCGTCGGCGGCAAACACCAGGCCGGGGGTGAGGGTGTCGATGACGTGGCGCAGCTTGTCGTAGTCCTGGCTCACGGTGGCGTAGGCGGGCGACACGGGGCAGTAGGGCACACCGGCGTAGATGCAGCCCAGCGCCAGCAGCGCGTGTTCGACGGTGTTCTCGCTCAGCACCACCACCGGGCGCTCTGCGTTCAGGCCCCGGTCCAGCAGGGCCTGGCCGATGCTGCGCGCGGCGTCGAGCGCCTGGGCGTAGCTCACATGCTGCCAGTCACCTGTCTTGCCGCCGGGCAGTTGTTCGCGGCGTGCCAGAAAGCTGTGCTCGGGCGTGGTCTCCGCCCAGTGCACCAGGTAGTCCGTCACGCGGCGGGCAAAGGCGCCCAGGGGCAGGTCCGCCTGCAGGTAACGCACGCCCGGTACACCGTCACGCAGGCTGACACGGGTCACGCCGAAGGTCACGGGGCGGTAGCGGGCCGGGGCGAGGGGGGTGGAGAGGTCGCTCATAGTGGATTCCAGCAGGGGCAAGGGGTGACTGGGGGCGGGCTCAGTCCTTGCGGACCTTGGCGGCGCGGCCTTCCAGGAAGTCGGCGAGGCGGGACTTGGCTTCAGGGGCGCTCTGGGCGATGGCAGCCATCATGGCTTCGGTGAAGAAGCCCTGGTCGGCGGGCTGCTCGGCAATCCGGGGCAGGGCGTGCATCAGCGCGTAGTTGGTCAGCGGCGCGTTCTGCGCCACGCGCACGGCCAGCTCGAAGGCCTTGGCAAAGGCCTGGCCCTCGGGCACGAGGTACTGGGCAAAGCCCACCTTCTCGCCGTCCTGCGCGTTGTAGACGCGGCCGGTGAGCATCATGTCCGTCATGCGCGCAGCGCCGATGAGCTTGGGGATGCGCACTGCGCCGCCGCCGCCCACAAAGATGCCGCGCGAGCCCTCGGGCAGCGCGTAGAAGGTGGACTCGTCGGCCACACGAATATGGCAGGCGCTGGCCAGCTCCAGCCCGCCGCCCACCACGGCGCCATGCAGCGCGGCGATGACCGGCACGGGGCCGTACTGCACACGCTCCAGCGCGGCGTGCCACATGCGCGAGTGGTGCAGGCCCTGGCCGGCGTCGCGCTCTTTGAGCTCCGACAGGTCCAGCCCGGCGCAGAAATGGGGGCCGTCGCCATCAATGACAGCGGCGCGCACGGTGCTGGGCATTTTCTCGAACAGGTCGCGCAGCGCAAGGATCAGGCCGTCGTTCAGCGCGTTGCGCTTGGCCGCACGGGTCAGGCGGATCACGGCCACTTCCTGGTGGTCGCCGCGCAGCTCGAAATGGATGTCTGGATGGGTCATAGAGGCTTTCGTGTTGGTTGAATTGTGGTTATAGTTCATAACCAATTCAAGCAAGCCAAGCCCGTTTTTTATTGGTGTTTACCCTTGATCTGCGTCACGCGCCGTGGCGCATGCTGGGGGTTTGACGCTGCACCGGCGGGCGCCAACCCAGGAGACACGCATGGACCACGCCAATCTGATCGCCATCGACATCCACACCCACGCCGAGGTGAGCTGCTGGAACCCGTTTGACAACTACGGCGAGGAGTACGACCGCGCCGCCGACAAGTACTTCAAGAACGGCCGCCGCCCCACCATTGCCGAGACGGTGGCCTACTACCGCGAGCAGAAGATTGGCCTGGTGATGTTCACCGTGGACGCCGAGTCCAAGATGGGCCGCCGCCGCATCCCCAACGAAGAGATCGCCGAGGCCGCCAAGGCCAACAGCGACATGATGACGGCCTTCGCCAGCATCGACCCCCACAAGGGCAAGATGGGTGCGCGCGAAGCCCGCCGCCTGATCGAGGAGTTCGGCATCAAGGGCTTCAAGTTCCATCCCACGGTGCAGGCCTACCACCCCTACGACAAGATGGCTTGGCCCATCTACGAGGTGATCGCCGAATACGGCATGCCCGCCATCTTCCACACCGGCCACAGCGGCATCGGCAGCGGCATGCGCTGCGGCGGCGGCCTGCGGCTGGAGTACAGCAACCCGATGCACCTGGACGATGTGGCCATCGACTTCCCCGACATGCAGATCGTGATGGCCCACCCCAGCTTTCCGTGGCAGGACGAGGCGCTGTCGGTTGCCACGCACAAGCCCAATGTCTGGATCGACCTGTCGGGCTGGAGTCCCAAGTATTTTCCGAAGCAGCTGGTGCAGTACGCCAACACGCTGCTGAAGGACCGCGTGCTGTTCGGCAGCGACTATCCGCTGATCACCCCCGAGCGCTGGATGAAGGACTTCCAGGAAGCGGGCTTCAAGCCCGAGGTGATGCCCGGCATCCTGAAGGGCAATGCGGTGCGCTTGCTGGGGCTGGACAAGGGCCCGGCAGCGCCGGCCGCCTGATACGCATCCAGGCCTCTTGTGGCCGGCTGAGCGGCCGCTGGATCAGTCGTAGACTTTTTGCAGCAGCCGGATCAGCGTCTTGCGCTCGGCCGCCGTCAGGCGGTTGGTGGCGTCTTCTTCCAGTTGCGCGGCCGTCTGCTCGGCCTGCGCCGTCAGTTCCACCCCGGCGGGCGTCAGGTGCACGCCCATGGCGCGCCCATCGCTCGGGTGCGGGCGCCGCTCGATCAGGCCGCGCCGTTCCAGCGCCGCAATCAAGCCCACCATGTTGGGCGGCAACACGCTGAGCGTGGCGCACAGCTGGCGTGAGGTGATGCCCGGGTTGTGCGCCACCAGCGACAGCACCGAGAAATCCACCACCTTCAGGTCGTACACGGCCATGCGTTCCATGAACACGGCAATGATGGACAGCGCCGCGCGCCGCGTGTTGTAGCCCACCAGCGTGCGCAAAAAGCCGGTGTCCACGGGCTCGTTGGCGGGGGCTGCGGTGTCTGTGGGGGCGGGGACCGACGGGGATTTCTTGGGGGAGCGGACGCTGGACATGGGGGGAGATTGTGCCGGGCGCCCGGGCCCACGCGACCGGCGTGACGCGCCCCGAAGGCGCGGAGCGCCCCCTTTTTGATCAAAATCAGCCACAGGCGCCGGTTGTATATGCGTCTGATGCTATCAATTTGATATCAATCGCTGTCAACGCAGCAGAATTCCCTGCATAGCAGCAGGCGCCTCTCACACCGGGCTGCGCAGCACGCGGCGGTATTGCACGGCCTCGGCCACATGGCTGACCTCGGTGGTGGGCGCGCCCGCCAGGTCGGCGATGGTGCGCGCCACCTTCAGCGCCCGGTGCGTGCTGCGGGCCGACCAGCCCAGGCGCGCGGCGGCGGTGTTGAGGAACTTGGCGGCGGCATCGTCCAGGTGCAGGTGGGCGTCGATCTCCTGTCCCTGCAGCGCCTGGTTGGTGGTGCCCTGGCGCGCGATGGCCTTGGAGCGGGCCTGCTCCACCCGGGCACGGATGCTGGCGGTGGACTCGCCCGCAGCCGCCTTGACCAGCTGCTCTGCGGGCAGTGCGGGCACCTCCACATGCAGGTCGATACGGTCCAGCAGCGGTCCGCTGAGCTTGGCCTGGTAGCGGTGTACCTGGTCGGGCGTGCAGCGGCAGGCCCGCTGCGTGGAGCCCAGAAAGCCGCAGGGGCACGGGTTCATGGCTGCGATCATCTGGAACCGGGCCGGAAACTCCGCGCGTTGCGCTGCCCTCGCGATGGTGATGTGGCCGGTTTCCAGCGGCTCGCGCAGGGCCTCCAGTGCGGCGCGGGGAAATTCAGGCAGTTCATCGAGGAACAGAACGCCCTGGTGGGCCAGCGAAATCTCGCCCGGCCGTGGTGGCGAGCCACCGCCCACCAGCGCGACCGCACTGGCCGTGTGGTGGGGCTGGCCGGTGGGTCGCACGCCAAAGGCCTCCGGGCGAAAGCGGCCGGCCAGGCTGGCCACGGCAGCGCTCTCCAGGGCTTCTTCCACCGTCATCGCGGGTAGCAGCCCGGCAAAACGCTGCGCCAGCATCGACTTGCCCGAGCCCGGCGGCCCGGCCATCAGCACGCTGTGGCCGCCGGCCGCTGCAATCTCCAGCGCGCGCTTGGCACCCGCCTGGCCCTTCACGTCGGCCATGTCGGGCCCGGTGGTGCTGGCGGCCAGCGCGGTGGCCTGCAGGCGGGTCCAGCCGTCGTTGGCCACGTCGGCATCGCCACCGGCCGTGCTGCCGGGTGGCAGGAACGCCCGCACCACATCCAGCAGGTGGCGCGCACGCACGACGCGCGCGGCGGGCACCAGGGCGGCCTCTTCGGCGCTGCCGGGCGGCAGCACCAGCTGGGCGTCGATCTGCTGCGTCTGCAGCGCGAGGCTGGTGGCCAGCGCGCCGCGCACGGGGCGCAGCTCGCCGGACAGCGACAGCTCGCCTGCAAACTCGTAGCCTGCCAGGCGGCTGGCGTCCACCTGACCGCTGGCGGCGAGGATGCCCAGCGCAATCGGCAGATCGAAGCGGCCCGAGTCCTTGGGTAGGTCGGCGGGGGCAAGGTTGACGGTGATGCGCTTGTTCGACGGGAACTCCAGCCCCGCGTTCTGCAGCGCGGAGCGCACGCGCTCGCGGGCTTCTTTCACCTCCACCTCGGCCAGCCCGACCAGCGTGAAGCTGGGCAAACCGTTGGCCAGATGCACTTCGACGGTGACTGCAGGCGCCTGCAGCCCCAGAAGGGCGCGGCTTTGCACCAAAGCAAGACTCATGAAGCGATTTCTCCCCAGATGGGTGCGTTTTGTGGTTTTTTAGCGCGACCCGTTGGGTGTCTGCACCAGTTGGGTGCAACATGCCGGACGCGGTCACCGCCACTGTACTGGGGATTGTTGTAACGCAACGCAACCGTGCAGCGCGCCGTGCACCTTGGTGTGGCACGGTCCGTGCTTAAAGCGCTTGTCCCTACTTTGTCCAACCGGAGGAAACATGACCCGCGCCATCATCAAGACCCTGGGCGTTGCCCTTGTTGCAACCCTTCCCATGCTGGCCAGCGCCCAGCTCACCGCCAACGTCAGCCTGACCACGAACTACAAGTTCCGTGGCCAGGACCAGGACACGTCCAAGGTCAAGGCCGTCAAGCCCGCACTGCAAGGCGGCTTTGACTACACCTTCGGTGAAACCGGCTTCTACGTGGGCAACTGGAACTCCAGCGTCAACTGGCTGACCGGCAACTCGCTCGAATCCGACATCTACGGCGGCTACAAGTTCAAGGCCGGTGACGTGGACCTGGACGTGGGCCTGCTGACCTACATCTACCCCGGCAACAGCGCGGGCAACACCACCGAAGTCTATGGCGCTGCCACCTTCGGCCCCGTGACGGCCAAGTACTCGCACACCCTGTCCAAGGACTACTTTGCCTACGCAGGTCCTGGCATGAAGGGCCGCAACACCGGCTACCTGAACCTGGCGTTTGCCCAGGAAGTGGCCCCCAGCACCACGCTGAAGGCGTCGGTCGGCTTCACCCGCTTTGGTGGTGACATCACGGCCCCCAACTTCATGGACTACAGCCTGGGCGGTTCGTACGACTTCGGCGGCGGCGTGTCCCTCGGCGCTGCCGTGGTTGGCGCCACCAAGAAGGCCTTCTACGGCCCGGTCAACAAGTCGCGCGTGATCGTCACGCTCACCAAAACCCTGTAAGTCTCAATGGGCGCCGGTGGCGCCCATTCCGGAGGAACTGAAAATGAAAATGGTGACAGCCATCATCAAGCCCTTCAAGCTCGACGAAGTGCGCGAAGCGCTCTCCGACATCGGCGTGCAAGGCATCACGGTGACCGAAGTCAAGGGCTTTGGCCGCCAAAAGGGCCACACCGAGCTGTACCGCGGTGCAGAGTACGTGGTGGACTTTCTTCCCAAGGTCAAGATCGAGGCCGCCGTGGCCGACGACCTGGTGGACCGCGTGATCGAGTCCATCGAGACCGCAGCTCGCACCGGCAAGATCGGTGACGGCAAGATTTTCGTGACCCACCTGGAGCAGGTGGTGCGCATCCGCACTGGCGAAACCGGCAAGGAAGCCCTGTAAGGGCGAGGCCGCATCCCATACAAGAAGAGAAACGCCATGAAAAAACTGCTTGCTTCCTTCATTCTGGGGCTGAGTCTGCTATCCGGCGGATCGGCTGTCCTCGCCCAGGCGCCCGCCACGGCAGAGGCCTCGGCACCCGCTGCGGCTGCACCAGCGGCTGAAGCCCCTGCTGCCGCTGCGGCTGCACCGGCTGCTGCTGCCGCCGCTGCGCCTGCAGCGCCCGCCGCAGAAGCGCCTGCTCCTGTCCCCAACAAGGGTGACACCGCGTGGATGATGACCTCCACCATCCTCGTGATCCTGATGGTCCTGCCCGGCCTGGCGCTGTTCTACGGTGGCCTGGTGCGCAGCAAGAACATGCTGTCCGTGCTGATGCAGGTGATGGTCACGTTCTCCCTGATCGTGGTGCTGTGGTTCATCTACGGCTACAGCCTGGCCTTCACCGAAGGCGGTGCCTTCATCGGTGGTTTCGACCGGCTGTTCATGAAGGGCATCTGGGACAACGCCGCAGGCACGTTTGCCAACGCGGCCACGTTCAGCAAGGGTGTCGTGATTCCGGAAGTGGTGTTTGCCGCCTTCCAGGCCACGTTCGCCGGCATCACCTGCGCCCTGATCGTCGGTGCGTTCGCAGAGCGCATCAAGTTCAGCGCCGTCATGCTGTTCATGGTCCTGTGGTTCACGTTCAGCTACCTGCCGATCGCCCACATGGTGTGGTTCTGGATGGGTCCTGATGCCTACGCCTCCAAGGAAGTGGCCGACGCCATGACCAGCAAGGCCGGCCAGATCTGGCAGTGGGGTGCTCTGGACTTCGCTGGCGGTACCGTGGTGCACATCAACGCCGCTGTGGCGGGCCTGGTGGGTGCGTTCATGGTGGGCAAGCGCATTGGTTACGGCAAGGAAGCCATGGCGCCTCACAGCCTGACGCTGACCATGGTCGGTGCCTCGCTGCTGTGGGTGGGCTGGTTCGGTTTCAACGCCGGCTCTGCCCTGGAAGCCAACGGTTTTGCAGCCCTGGCCTTCATCAACACGCTGGTGGCTACCGCTGCTGCCGTGCTGGCATGGTGCATGGGTGAAGCGCTGATGCGCGGCAAGGCTTCGATGCTGGGTGCAGCGTCGGGTGCCGTGGCGGGCCTGGTGGCCATCACGCCGGCTGCAGGCAACGTCGGTATCGGCGGTGCGCTGGTCATCGGTCTGGTGGGTGGTTTTGCCTGCCTGTGGGGTGTCAACGGCCTCAAGAAGCTGCTGGGTGCGGACGACTCGCTCGACGTGTTCGGCGTGCACGGCATCGGCGGTATCGTGGGTGCCCTGCTGACCGGCGTTTTCAACGCCCCTGGTCTGGGTGGCCCTGGCTACGTGGCCGACTGGGTGACCGCCACCATGGTGACCTCTGCCGACTACTCCATCGCTGCCCAGGTGTGGACACAGGCCAAGGCCGTGCTGCTGACCATCGTGTGGTCGGGCGTGGTGTCCTTCGTGGCCTACAAGGTGGTTGACCTGACGGTGGGCCTGCGTGTCTCGGAAGAAGACGAACGCGAAGGTCTGGACATCACCTCGCACGGCGAAACGGCGTACAACCGCTGATCGCTCTGCGCCCTACGCGCTGCGGTGTCTGGTGGCACCGTGGCGTCGCAATAAGAACAAGCGAGTTACTCCTCTGGTTACTTCAGCCCGCCGACCACCGGCGGGCTTTTTTCGTACCGGTGGGTGACGCGTGTAGGACTGGCGCGCCAGGGGATAAAAGACCCCAGGGCATCCGCCAGTCCTTTGCATGTCCGCTGTTCAAAAAATTCACGCCTCCTGTATGCCATGCGGCCGACCGCTGCCGCTACGATGCACGGATGGACTTTTCCCTTGCCCCGATCACTGAGCGCGTGCGCGCTGCCGCCGCCGACCAGACCCCGTTGCGCATCCGTGGCGGGGGCACCAAGGACTTCCATGGCCTGGCGCTGCACGGCGAAGTGCTGGACACCCGGGTACTGCGCGGCATCGTGAGCTATGAGCCCAGCGAGCTGGTCGTCACCGTGCGGGCCGGCACCCCGCTGGCCGAGCTGGAAGCCGCGCTGGCCGAACAAGGCCAGTGCCTGCCTTTTGAACCCCCGCATTTCGCCAAGACCGCTTCGGACGCCGCCACGGTGGGCGGCATGGTGGCAGCCGGCCTGTCGGGCCCGGCCCGCGCCAGCGTGGGGGCGGTGCGTGACTACCTGCTGGGGGTGACCCTGCTCAACGGCAAGGCCGAGCTGCTCACCTTTGGCGGCCAGGTCATGAAGAACGTGGCGGGCTACGACGTTGCGCGCCTGATGGCCGGTGCCTGGGGCACGCTGGGCCTGCTGACCGAGGTCAGCCTCAAGGTGCTGCCCGTGGCGCCCGGCGAGGCCACGCTGCGGTTTGACGGCATCAACCAGGCCGACGCCTTGCGCAAGCTGCACGCCTGGGGCGGCCAGCCATTGCCACTCAACGCCAGCTGCTGGGTGCAAGACGGTAGCGTGGGCACGCTGTATGTGCGCCTGCGCGGCGCCGTGGCGGCGGTCGAGGCCGCCTGCAAGTCGATGGGCGGCACGCGCATGGACAACGCCACGGTGGCCGCCGACTGGACAGCCTGCCGCGAGCAGACCCTGCCCTGGTTCACTGCGCGCGCTGGGCAGCCCGGCCACGCCCTGTGGCGCCTGTCGGTGCCTGCCACCGCACCGGTGCTGGCCTTGCCGGGCGGCGTGCAGCCGCTGGTGGAATGGCATGGCGCGCTGCGCTGGGTGCAGGCGCCCGAGTCCGCAGGCGACGCCCTGCGCGAAGCCGCCCGGGCAGTGGGGGGGAGTGCTTCTGTTTTTATAGCTGCTGAGGCAAATAAATCCAGCGCTAGCGGCTCTTTTGACTTGCAATCCAAGGCGCTGGAGCAAATCCACACCCGCCTCAAGCACAGCTTTGACCCGGTGGGCATCTTCAATCCCGGCCGCATGGCGCGGGCCTGGTAGGCAAGGCAACCCCCCTCAGAGTCACAGCCGCTACCCTGGTCATGCGACGCCTTTTTCACCTCACCGGACACCACCGCACAGTTGCGAGCAACCAGGTGCTGGGCCTGCTGCTGGCGTTCAACGCTGGCGCGGTCAACGCGGGCGGCTTTTTGGTGGTGCACCTGTACACCTCGCACATGACCGGTTTTTTGTCCTCGCTGGCCGACAACCTGGTGCTGGGCCAGATGAAGCTGGTGCTGGGGGCCTTGGGCGCGTTGTGGGCTTTCATGTCGGGCGCAGGCACCACCGCCATCATGATCAATTGGGCGCGCCAGCGCAGGCTGCGCAGCACCTACGCGCTGCCGCTGGTGCTGGAGTCCGTGCTCATGCTGCTGTTCGGCCTGATCGGCGCCATCACGCTCAGCTGGCCCACGCCGTTCGCCGTGCCCATGACGGTGCTGCTGCTGTCCTTCATCATGGGCCTGCAGAACGCCACGGTGACCAAGATGTCCTCGTCCCAGATCCGCACCACCCACATGACCGGCGTGGTGACGGACCTGGGCATCGAGATGGGCAAGATGCTCTACTGGAACCGCACCGGCACCGCGCCCGAATCGCAAGTGCGCGCCAACCAGGCCCGCCTGCGGCTGTTTGCAGGACTGGTGGGCATGTTCCTGGTGGGCGGTATTGCGGGTGCTGCGGGCTTCAAGCATGTGGGCTTTGTGTTTGTGGTGCCGCTGGCGCTGGTGCTGTTGGCCCTGTCGCTGCCACCCCTGTGGGCCGACCGCGCCAGACTGCGCCACCCGTTGCGCAAGCCCTTGGCGCCCGCCGCGCCGGGCGATCCCAGCCTGGCCCCGCCAGCGGACCCGCCCGCCACGCGCTGACGCATCCACGCCGAAATTTTTGTCTCCTCGCCCAGGCTGCCATCCATGCAAACCCAGCTCTCCCCCGAATACCGCGCCCGCGCCGATGGCCTGGAAGCCGAATCCATCCTGCGCAAGTGTGTGCACTGCGGCTTTTGTACCGCCACCTGCCCCACCTACCAGTTGCTTGGCGACGAGCTGGACGGACCGCGCGGCCGCATCTACCTCATCAAGCAGGTGCTTGAAGGCGAGACACCCACACGCAAAACCCAGATGCACCTGGACCGGTGCCTGACCTGCCGCAACTGCGAAAGCACCTGCCCCAGCGGCGTGCAGTACGGACACCTGGTGGACATCGGCCGCAAGATCGTTGATGAAAAAGTGCCCCGCCCCCTGGGCGAAAAAGCCCTGCGCTGGGCGCTGAAGGAGGGCCTGCCATCACCCCTGTTCGCGCCCGCCATGAAGGCCGGACAAATGGTGCGCGGCCTGCTGCCCGAGGCGCTGAAGGCCAAGGTGCCTGCGCGCCAGGACGCCGGGGCTTGGCCCACGCGGGAGCATGCGCGCAAGGTGCTCATGCTGGCTGGCTGCGTGCAGCCGGCCATGATGCCCAACATCAACACCGCCACCGCCCGTGTGCTTGACGCCGTGGGCATCCAGACCGTGATTGCATCCAAGGCGGGCTGCTGCGGCGCCGTCAAGTTCCACCTCAACGACCAGGCTGGCGGCATGGCCGAGATGCGCGCCAACATCGACGCCTGGTGGCCGATGGTGGACGCAGGTGGGGTCGAGGCCATCGTCATGAACGCCTCGGGCTGCGGCGTCACCGTCAAGGAATACGGCCACATCCTGAAGGACGATGCGGCATACGCGGCCAAGGCCGAGCGCATCAGCGCCCTCACGCGCGACCTGTCAGAGCTGCTGCCCGCCATGCTGCCCGAGCTGGCCGACAAGCTGCAGGGCCGTGTGAACCAGCCGGACACCTTGTACGCCTACCACCCCCCCTGCACGCTCCAGCACGGTCAGAAGCTGCGCGGGGGGGTGGAGGCGCATCTTAACCAGCTGGGCTTCAAGCTGCGCACCGCGCGCAACGATGCCCACCTGTGCTGCGGCTCGGCCGGTACCTATTCGGTGCTCAACCCAGACCTGTCGTACCAGCTGCGCGACCGCAAGCTCGGCGTGCTCGCTGAGGCCTTTGGCGATCAGCCACCGGACATGATCCTCTCTGCCAACATCGGCTGCATCACGCACCTGCAAAGTGGCACGGGCACACCCGTGCAGCACTGGGTGGAGGTGCTGGACGAGGCCCTGCGCACAGGTTGATGGCGCGCTGGGCGAGGCGCCGGACCCTCCCGGCGCGCGCTGGAATCAGGGCTGTTTGGTGCCCGCTGACCCGAGGCTGGCATGATCGAGGGTTTTGTCGCCCCCTTTTTGCCCCTGAACTGCACCGCCATGACCGACTCCGTGTCCGCACAAGAACAACCCCAAACCGCACCCGTCGCGCCTGTAGCGCCTGCCGCTCCCCAGGCAGCGCCTGTGCCAACCGAGGCTGCTGCGGTCGCCGTGGCGGCCTCTGAACCTGCTGCGTCGGTCGAAGCCGGTGCGCCCCAGCGGCGCCAGGACGGCTCGCGCCGGGGCGGCCGCAACCGCCGCAAACCCGAAGGGCGCCAGGCGCCGCAGGGCCATGCAAGCGCCGACGGTGCGGCAGACGCTGCAGCGCCCGCAGGTGGCCCGGGCGCAGGCACGCGCGCGCCGCAACGCGTGCACCCCGCGCTGGAGCAGCTGGCGGGGCTCTACCCCCACCTGTTTGGCGCCGTGTTCCGTCCGCTCAAGCGCGGCATCTTCCAGGACATCCTGGCGGCCCACCCCGAGCTGTTCGAGCGCGAGGCGCTCAAGGTGGCGCTGGGCCTGCACACCCGCTCCACGCGCTATCTGCAAAGCGTGGCGGCAGGCGACAAGCGCCACGACCTGCAAGGCCAGCCCGTGGAAGACATGGCCCCGGAGCATGTGCACCATGCGCTGCTGGAGGTCTACCGCCGCAAGAAGGCGCGCGCCACCGAAGACCTGCTGCCCAAGCTGCGCAACCGCATGATGACCGCGTTCGAGGCCTCGGGCCTCACGCGCGAGGCCTACACCGCGCTGGTGTTGAGCCGCGACGAAGCCGCCAACGCCATTCTGGAAGAAGCCTTTGCCGAATGGTCGGCCCGCAACGCCAAGGACGAAGCCCTGCTGCGTGCCTTTGACGCCAGCGGCCAGACGCTGGACGCCTTTGCCGACATGTACGGCATGGTGCCCCGCACGGTGGGGCAGCAGCTGGAGCGCGCCCGCCGGCGGGCGGCTGCAGAAGCAGCTGCTGCTGCGGTATCTGCTGCTCCCGCCGTGGAGCCTGGCGACTCCGCCGCCGCAGCCTGACCGGCCCGTACTGGGCGGGGGGCGGCACAACGCTCCCTCTGCCCTCGCTTGTCATGGCGTGCTGGCAGCGGTTTCCGTCATCTTCTCGTCGGCCGAGATGGGGTCCTGCGGCGGGGCCCCGTCGGCGCCTGCGCGTGTCACGGCTCGTTACGACGCTGCAGACAGGCTACTGACACCATGTTGTCAGCAGCCGGGCTGCAACATGCCAGGCCCGATACAGAGAGGAGCTTGACCATGACAACAACCCCCACCATGACCCCGGTTGCCGCGTTCCATGTCACTGGACTGACGGTACGCACCCGCAACCGCGACGAGATGGACCCCGCCACCGCCCGCATTGGAGGTCTGTGGGACCGCTTTTTCAGCCAGAGCTGGGAGCGCAACCTGCCCGGCCGTGGTGAGGATGGCCGCATCTTCGGCGTCTACAGCGACTACGAATCCGACGAACACGGCGCCTTTGATGTCACTGCTGGCGTGGCTGTGCCACCGCCCGTCACCTCGGTGCCAGGGGCTGTGCAGATCGCGGTGCAGGCGGGCGACTATCTGGTGTTCCACGGCCACGGCACAATGCCGCAGATGGTGATCGATGCCTGGGGCGAGGTCTGGCGCTACTTTGCGGCCCACCCGCAAGTGCCACGGCGCTTTGGCACCGATTTCGAGCTGTATGAAGGCCCGGACCGCGTGGCCATCCATATCGGCATCGCCCCCAGTGCGCCCCGCGCATGACCTGAACGAACCAGGAGCCTCCATGAACACATCTTCTGCCGCCCTGACGTTCTACACCCACCCCATGTCCCGAGGCCGTACCGCGCGCTGGATGCTGGAAGAGTGTGGTGTGCCCTACGACACCGTGCTGCTTGAATACGGCACCACCATGAAGGCTCCCGACTACCTGGCCATCAACCCCATGGGCAAGGTGCCTGCACTGCGGCATGGGCAGGTGGTGGTCACCGAGGTGGCGGCCATCTGCGCCTACCTGGCCGACCTGTTCCCCGACAAATCGTTGGCGCCCCCTGTGGGGACACCTGCACGCGCTGCGTACTACCGCTGGCTGTTCTTTTGCGCCGGTCCGCTGGAGAGCGCCGCCACCGCCAAGGCGCTGAACCTGCTGGCACCCGCCGAACGGGCGGCCATGGTGGGCTACGGCAGCTACGCCGATGTGATGAACACCATGGAGCAAGCCGTGAGCCAGGGCCCGCATCTGTGCGGCGACCACTTCACGGCCGTCGACCTGTATGTGGGCGCGCACCTGATCTGGGGCATGCAGTTCGGCACCATCGAACGCCGCCCCGCGTTCGAGCAGTTTGTGCAGCCGTTCAGGCAGCGCCCCGCGTTTGTGCGCGCCTCCCAGATCGACGACGCGCTGGCGCAGCAGAGCAAAGGCCATGGCTGAGTTCTGCGTCCTGACACTGCCCATCTGGTCGGCTGCAGCTCGCCCCGGGGGGCACGTTCATGCGCCGCGCTGACCGCCTGTTCCAGATCGTCCAGCTCATCCGGGGGCGGCGCCTGTCCACCGCCGCCTTCCTGGCCGAGCGACTTGAAGTCTCGGCCCGCACCATCTACCGCGACGTGGCGGACCTCCAGCACCAGGGCGTGCCCATTGAGGGCGAAGCCGGTGTGGGCTACCGCCTGGGCGCGGGCTTCGATCTGCCGCCGCTGATGTTCAGCCAGGGTGAAGCCAATGCGCTGGTAGCTGCCGCCCGTCTGGCCCAAACCTGGCTGGATGCCGGGCTGGCCCGAGAGGTGGAAGGCGCCCTGGGCAAGATCCTGTCCGTGCTGCCCCCCGCCGCGCGCGTGGCGGCCGAGGCCCAGGCCCTGTATGCCCCGCCCGTCGGCCTGGACCCGCGCGCCCAGGCCACCCTGCAAGCCCTGCGCGAGGCAGTGCACAGCCGCCACGTGGTGCAGGTGGACTACGCCGACGTCAACGGCCGCCCCAGCCTGCGCCGCCTGCGCCCGCTGGGCTGCTTTTACTGGGGCAAGGTCTGGACACTGTCGGCCTGGTGCGAGCTGCGCAATGACTTTCGGGGTTTTCGCATCGACCGCATTTCTGCCATCACCGTGCTGGACGAGCAGTTCCGGCACGAGCCCGGCAAGACCCTGGCGGACTTGCTGCGCAAGGTGGAGGGGGAGATGGAAGGGCGAGCGGTGGAGGGTGCGGCTGCGCCGGGGCAGGAGTAGATCCCTGAGGAGTAAAGCGCCGGAAGACGGCTGTGGGCCCAAAGCAGACTCCCGAGAAATGGCCCGTTAGCGCTCAATCAACGCAGCTTGCTTCCTTCATTTCGCCGCGAAGTCGCCACTTCATAGGCCCCCCATAGCGTGAGCATCAAGCCGATCAGACCGAAGCCGATCGCGACCCCATTGGCGCCCAAGTGTGAGTACATAAACTCTTTGAGCCAACCCCATCGACCCGTAAAAGGTCTCGTGGACGGCTCGTTGTATTCGAGCCAAGTCAACAACCCCACAGACACGCCCAATCCAACCTCTGCCCAGCCTCGCTCCCTGGCACTAAAGGGGCGCCGCAGGTGCTTGGTTACAAGATCGTTGCCTACACTCATCTCGTTCTTTCCTAGGTGGCTGCTCCTGGCCGATATGAGCCAGACTACCGAAAGATAGCTGCCACGACTAGAGCGCCGAGAATGACAGCAATCACACCGAGCAGTGCCCTGAAATCATTGCTTGGTTTTCCAAGCCCGGACTTTTTCTGGAATTCTTGCCACATTCGTTCTTTGCGTTCGTTGGGTGTTTCCATGGTGTGTCTAGTAGAGGTGAAAAGGGCGCAGCACTGAATGTCCGCTCCTGGCCGCAAACAGCCGTTGGACCCAGATTGGTACAAATGCCTAGGATCGCCAGCGCCGCATTGCCCCGGTACTGAAGCGGAGTTGCAGGGCAGTTTGTCTCAACCCGCCAGCGCCGCCTCGATATCCCCCGCCAGCTTCTTCGGCGCATCCTGTGGCGCGTAGCGTCGAATCACGCGGCCGTCCTTGCCGACGAGGAACTTGGTGAAGTTCCACTTGATGGCCTTGCTGCCCAGCAGGCCCGGGGCCTCGGCGGTGAGCCACTGGTACAGGGGCGAGGCGTTGGCGCCGTTCACGTCGATCTTGGCCATCATCGGAAAGCTCACGCCGTAGTTCAGCTGGCAAAAGCTGGCGATCTCGTCGTTGCTGCCCGGGTCCTGGCTGCCGAACTGGTTGCAGGGGAAGCCCAGCACGACAAGGCCTTTGTCTGCGTATTCCTTGTGCAGTTCTTCCAGCCCGCCGAACTGGGGCGTGAAGCCGCAGGCGCTGGCGGTGTTCACGATGAGCAATACCTTGCCGCGGTATTGCGACAGGGGCACGGCCTGGCCGTTCATCTGCAGGGCTTCAAAGTCGTAGATGCTGGTGGACATGCGGGTTCTCCGGGTGGGGATGACGGGCCATCGTAGCCCCAGCTGCAGAGGCCTGTGCGCAGGCGGGTCAATCCATCAATGAGGGTCTGCAGCGCCCGGTCGGCGGAACTGCAGCGCCGCCAGCAGCGAAGCCAGCAGGATCAGCGCTCCCCCCAGCACGGTGCGCGTGTTCAGCGTGGCCGCGCCGAGCAGGGCTGACGACACGCTGGCAAACATCACCTCGGACAGCATCACCAGCGCCGTGGTGCCGGCCGCCAGGCGGGCGGCGCCAAATTGCAGTGCCCAGTTGCCCAGCATCAACACCCCGGCCAGCAGCAGGCCGGTGACGACCCAGGTGCTGTTGAATGCGGGGAAGGGCTCCACCACGCCCACTTGCAGGCCGATGCTGGCCACGGCCAGCGCCATGAGCATGCAGCCCCCAAACATCGAGAACATGCGCGCGGGCCCCGGCACGGTGTGCAGGCGGCGCAGCGTGACGTTGGTGAGCGCGAACATGAAACCGCCCAGTAGTGCGAGAGCGTCGGCCAGCGACAGGTTTTGCAGCAGGCGCGATGCGGGCGCATCCACCGGCAGCAGAACCAGCAACACGCCGGCAAAGGCCAGCGCCAGGCGCAGCAGCGCCGCCGGTGTGGGGCGCTCGCCCAGAATGCGCCAGGCCAGCAGCACGGCCCAGGCGGGCATCAGATAGAACAGCAGGATCACGCGCACCACGTCGCCAATGGTCACGGCCCAGTTGAAGGCCACGTTGTTCAGGCCCGAGGCCAGCGCCAGCAGCCACAGCTGCGGATGCGCGCGCACCTGCTGCAAGATGCCGGGGCGCCATGCCAGCAGCGCCAGCAGCACCACCGCATACATGCAGGCCGTGGCCCACAAGGGGTGCAGCCCCGCCTGGTGCATGTGCTGGAACGGCCACCACGCCAGCCCCCAGACAAAGGCGTTGAACAGCAGGGCGGCAAAGGGGAGTGGAGATTGCATTGAAGGCAAAAACAGGCTGTAGCGCTAGTGGAATATGCGCTGATAGCTATAAATTATGTAGCAGTTGGCGCCATGCCATACGCGCAGCCGTCGAAACTGGCACGTTTCACTACCAGTGCACCCGTGGAACTGGCTTTGCCAGGCCACTGGGTGCGTCCCCCACCGGGGGAAGCGGCGCAGCCGCTCAGGGGGCTGCTCAGTGATGCGTATCGTGCCGCGCGATGTCCAGCAGATGGTTCACTTCGTCGCGATGGTTCACGCAGTTGCGCTGGTGCCAGCGGCGAATGACCCACATGATGCCCGCCACCACCAGCCCGAAGGTGGTGATGGCGCCAAACACTGACAGGCCCAGCTTGAGCGACAGGCTGTAGAACGCCCCCAGCCCCAGGATGCAGGCCTGCTCGTTGAAGTTCTGCACGGCAATCGACCGGCCCGCGCCCATGAGGTTGTGGCCCCGGTGCTGCAGCAGCGCGTTCATGGGCACCACCAGGTAGCCGCCCAGGCCGCCCAGCACGATGAGGAAGGGAATGGCCAGCCAGATGTTGCTGATGAACACCATCAGGATCAGCAGCAGCCCCATCGCAATGCCCAGCGGGATCACGCGGGTGGCCATGTCCAGGCGCATGCGCATCGATGCCACGACGGCACCCACGGCAGTGCCGATGGCCACCACGCCGGTCAGGGCCGAGGCCTGGGTGGTGTTGTAGCCCAGGGCCACGGCGGCCCAGGCCAGCACGATGAACTTGAGGTTGCCACCGGCGCCCCAGAACAGGGTGGTGGTGGCCAGCGAGATCTGGCCCAGCTTGTCGCGCCACAGGCGGCTGTTGCAGGCCCAGAAGTCGGGCAGCAGGTTGAGCGCGTTGGCCAGCACGCTGCGCGACGGGTCGGCGCGCAGGGGGCGCATCTCCACCCCGGTGTGCGGAATGCGGGTGTTGAACCAGGCAGCCAGCGCATAGACCGCAATCAGCGCCGCAATGGCGGCCTCGGCGGGGGTGTCCACGCCGGTGTCGATCACGGGGAAGTCAAAGCCCAGCAGCATGCCCGACAGCTGCTGCCCCACCAGCTGGCCGCCCAGCAGCACGCCCAGGATGATCGATGCAATGGTCAGGCCCTCGATCCAGCCGTTGGCCTTGACGAGCTGGGACGCGGGCAGCAGCTCGGTCAGGATGCCGTACTTGGCGGGCGAGTAGGCCGCAGCACCCAGCCCCACCACGGCGTAGGCCATGAGCGGGTGCGAGCCAAACAGCATCATCAGGCAGCCCGCGACCTTGATGGCGTTGCTGACAAACATGACCTTGCCCTTGGGCAGCGCGTCGGCAAAGGCGCCCACAAAGGGCGCCAGCACCACATAGAACAACGCGAACATCGGCACCAGGGCCGCGCGCTGCCACTCGGGGGCGCCCCCGGTGCGCAGGAGTTCCACAGCGGCTACGAAGAGTGCGTTGTCGGCCAGCGAGCTGAAAAACTGCGCCGACATGATGGTGTAAAAACCGCGCTTCATCGAATGGCTGGTGAGAGCATCAGTTGGGCTGATGCCCTGGTAAATGTGAGGAATCGTAGCGAGGGACAGGCGGTTATATCACGCGGATAAACGGCCACAGTGCCAGAATCCGGCGCTGGTCCCCCGGTAAATCCCTCGCTTCATCAGGTCTGTCCCATGCCCCGTCCCATTGCCGCCACCATCCACACCATGGCCCTGCACCACAACCTGGAGTGGGTGCGCCAGTCGGCTCCGGACGCGAAGGTGTGGGCGGTGGTCAAGGCCAATGCCTATGGCCACGGCCTTGAGCGGGTGTACGAGGGCCTGCGCGGCGCCGACGGTTTTGCGCTGCTGGACCTGGCCGAGGCCGAGCGCGTGCGCCACCTGGGGTGGCGCGGCCCCATCCTGCTGCTCGAAGGCGTGTTCGAGCCGCGCGATCTGGAGCTGTGCTCGCGCCTGGGCCTGTGGCACGCGGTGCACTGCGACGAGCAGATCGACATGCTGGCCGCGCACAAGACGCAGGTGCCCCACCGGGTGTTCCTCAAGATGAACTCGGGCATGAACCGCCTGGGTTTCACGCCCCAGCGCTACCGAAGCGCCTGGGCCCGGCTGAACGCTCTGCCGCAGGTGGACGAGATTTCGTTCATGACCCACTTCAGCGACGCCGACGGCCCGCGCGGCATTGCGCACCAGATGGCCGCGTTCAACACCGCCGCCCAGGACCTGCCGGGCGAGCGCACGCTGAGCAATAGCGCCGCCATCCTGCGCCACGCCGCCCAGGCGGGGGTGCGTGCCGACTGGGTGCGCGCGGGCATCGTGGTGTATGGCAGCGCGCCCGACTTCCCCGAGCACAACGCCAGCCACTGGAACCTGCAACCCACCATGACGCTGGCCACGCGCCTGATTGGCATGCAGCAGCTGCAGGCAGGCGACACCGTGGGCTATGGATCGCGCTTCACGGCCGACGGCCCGCTCACCATCGGCATTGCCGCCTGCGGTTATGCCGACGGCTACCCGCGCCACTGCGATACCGGCACGCCGGTGCTGGTGAACGGCGTGCGCACACGCCTGGTGGGGCGGGTGAGCATGGACATGGTGACGGTGGACCTCACGCCGCTGCAGCAAGCGGGTGTGGATGTGGGCTTTGGCAGCGAGGTCACGCTGTGGGGCCGGGCCAGCAATGGTGTGGTGTTGTCCATCGACGAGGTGGCGCAGGCGGCAGGCACTGTGGGCTACGAGCTGATGTGCGCCCTGGCGCAACGCGTGCCGGTGGTGGTGGATGCCGGGGCCTGAAGTCCCCCTCCATTGGAGTACGACAGGGCGCGGTTCGCGCACAAGTTCACGCGGCAGGGCCAGCCGGCGTGGGGCGCGGCCTGAAACTGGTGTGAAATGGCGCCGTCTGTTTGCCACCGCGCGCAGCGCGCTCCTTCCATGGCCACACCCCGCAGCAACTCCTCCGGTTCCAAGAAAAAAGGCAGCTCCACCTGGCGCTCGGTGCGCATGCCACACCACGGCGCGGTGGCGCGCACCCTGCAGCAGCGCTACAGCCTGCGCTGGCATGGGTTGCTGATCGGCAGCTTTACGCTGCTGCTGATGTGGGCCACCTCGCACCTGCAGATGGTGCTGGGCGTGGATTCGCTGGCGCTGCGGTACCTGGTGACGCTGTCGGTGGGCTACGTCGGCTATCTGCTGGTGCTGCGCGCCTGGGCGGCACGGTTGGTGCGTCGGGACGGGTCGGCGGGCGACGGCAGCAGTGTGGAATTGCCGGACATCTCCTGGCCCAGTGGCAATGGCCCCTCCGGGGGCGGCCAGGTGCCCCTGCCCCGCACGGGCGGTGGCGATTTTGGCGGCGGCGGCGCATCGGGGGACTTTGGGGGCGGGTGGACGCAAGGCCTGTCCAGCGGGGGCTCCGGCAGCGACTCCAGTGTGCTGGGCGACATTGCCGGGGGCGCGGCCGATGCGCTGGGCAGCGCCGACGAGGGCGCCGTGGTGGTCGTGCCCGTGGTGGCCATCTTTCTCATTGGCGCGGCGCTGGTCCTGGGGGCGGGCTCGCTCGCCATGCTGTTCTTTGGCTGGGATGTGCTGCTCACCGTGGCTGTGGAGATTGCCTTCTCGGTGGCCACGGCCCGCGCCGCCGTGGGGGTGGAGCGCGAAGGCTGGCTCAGCGCCGCCGTGCGCCTGACCTGGAAGCCCCTGCTGGGCGCGCTGGTCTGCGCCGTGCTGCTGGGCGCCACCATCGACCACTTCCTGCCCCATGTGCATTCGTTGCCCGAGGCGTTGCGCGTGATCCAGGGACGGTGAATTGCTCTTGTTTTGATAGCTGTCCAGGCAATTTGCACTAGCGCTTGGGGCAAAAATCCCTTCAAAAGCGCCTGAAACCGCTTGTGGAGCCCCTAACGGGAGGACCGGCCCGTGCCGTGGCCGCAGTCCTCGCCGGGCTCCACGGGCGGCAGCGCATCCAGGTTGGTCCGCACCCGCGCCAGCAGGGCCAGCAGCTGCGCCTGGGTGGCGTCGTCGCAGCCCGCCAGCACCTGGGCCGACAGGGTTTGCCGCGCGGCCTGCAGCGCCTGGTACAGCGCCTGGCCCTCGGCGCTCAGCGTGAGGCACAGGCTGCGCCGGTCCTCAGCGTGGGGCTGGCGCTCCAGCCAACCCTTGTCCTGCAGCAGGCCCAGCATGCGTGCCACCTGGGCCTTGTCGGCGCCGCTGTGGCGCACCAGCTCTTTCTGCGTGGCTCCGGGGTGGCGGCCAATGAAGTTCAGCGCGCGCACCTCGTTGAAGGTCAGGTCGGGGTGCACGGAGGTCATCGCGCGCACCATGCGCGCCCGGTAGGCGTGCATCAGGTCGTGCAGGGCTTCAAACACATCGGGGCGGGCGCGTGGGGGCATGGCGTGGCTATCGGTTGACAAAGTCAACTGAATGGCGGATGATTTGGTTGATTAAATCAACATTTTACGCCATGAACGCACCTCTGCCCCTGGCCGCCACGGCCCCCTTCCTCACCATCGAGCGCATTCGCCACCCTTTGCAGGGCCGCCACCTCCAGGTGGTGCGCCGCACCCAGGTCAGCCCCGGCTTTGTGCGGCTGACCCTGGCCGGCCCCGAGCTGGCAGGGTTTGTGAGCGCCGGGTTCGACGACCACCTCAAGCTCATCCTTCCCTCGCCCGGGCAGGACCGGCCCACCTTGCCCACGCTGCAGGACGGCCGCCCCGTGTTCGATGGCCCGCGCCCCGTGCTGCGCGACTACACCCCAGCGCGTTTTGACGCCGCAGCGGGCGAGCTGGACATAGAGGTCGCCTTGCACGACGCAGGCCCTGCCACCGACTGGGCCGCTAGCGCCACCGTGGGCCAGTGGGTGGGCATTGCCGGGCCGCGCGGCAGCATGGTGGTGCCCACGGGCTTCGACTGGCACTGGCTGCTGGGCGACGAAACCGCGCTGCCCGCCATCGCCCGCCGCCTGGCCGAGCTGCCCGCCAGCGCGGTGGCCACCGTGCGCATCCAGCTGAACAACCCGGCCGACCAGCGGGTGTTGGCGAGTGCGGCGCAAGTGGATCTGCAGTGGGTGAGCGCGCTGCCTGCCGCCGTCGAAGCCCTGGCGCTGCCGCCCGGCGCTGGCTTTGTCTGGGCGGCTGGCGAACACAGCGACATGGCCGCCGTGCGCCGTGCCGTGCTGGGCAAGCCGGGTGTGGACCCGAAACGCATGCGCATCTCCGCTTACTGGAAGCGCGGGGCGGCGGACCACCACGAGGACCTGGCGAACGCCGCGTAACTGGCGTTCGCGGCTTCACTCGCCGCCTTTCTCTCAGCGCAGCAGCGTCAGCGCCGCCGCCTTCTGCACCGCCTGCACATTCAGGCGCCAGCACTGCCAGTACAGCGGTACATCCACCGGCTTGCCTGCAATCAGCTCGACCAGCGCACCAGTCTTCAGGTCATCCTCCACCAGCGGGTCGGGCGTCATGCCCCAGCCCAGGCTGGCGCGGGTGGCTTTGACGAAGGCGTGCGCCTCAGGCAGCCAGTGCACGGGCGGTGCGAGCTTGCGGCGCGTGATGCGGCCCACAAAACGCGCCTGCAGCGCATCCTTGCGGTTGAACACCAGCATCGGTGCCTGCGCCAGGGTGGTGGCGTTCACGCCCTGCGCAAAGTGGCGCTGCACGAAGGTGGGGCTCGCCAGCGCGCGGTAGCGCAAGGTGCCCAGCGGCAGCACCTGGCAGCCCTGCACGGGCTGCGGGTCGGCCGTCACGGCGGCCATCACGCGACCCTCGCGCAGCAGGTTGGCCGAGTGGTCCTGGTCTTCCACATGGATGTCGAAAGTGATGGCCTGCCCCTCGGCCGCCTGCGCCATGGCGTGGGGGAACCAGGTGGCCAGCGAGTCGGCATTCACACCAATCGCCAGCCGCGTGGTGCTGTGCTGGCCCCCGCCAATGGTGGCCAGCGCATCGGCCTCGCTTAGCGCCACCTCGCACGCGTGGCGGTACAGCGCCTGCCCGGCCTCGGTGGGCGTGCAGGGCGTGGCGCGGCGCACCAGCACCTGTCCCACGCGCTCTTCCAGCAGCTTGATGCGCTGCGACACCGCCGAGCGCGTGACATGCAGCACGGCCGCCGCTCGCTCGAAGCTGCCCTCATCGATCACCGTGGCAAAGGCGTTGAGCTGGGCGGAGTCGAGTTGCATGGAAGGTTAGCCATTCTGACGGATCGTTAAAAAGTATAGCTGGCGTTAACGCAGGCCATTGGCCAGAATCCGTGCCCATGGTCTCCACTGCCTTCGTTCACGGTTTCACTTCCACCGCCATGCTCATCATGGCCATCGGCGCGCAGAACGCGTTTGTGTTGCGCCAGGGCCTTCGGCGCGAGCATGTGCTGCCCGTGGTGCTGGTGTGCGCGCTGTCGGACGCGGTGTTGCTGCAGGTAGGCGTGTGGGGCATGGGCGGCGTGCTACTGGCCCGGCCGGAGTGGGCGCAGCTCATGCGCTGGGCGGGCGCGCTGTTCCTGTTGATGTACGCAGCGCAGACGGCTACACGGGCGCTGCGCCCCGGCCCGTTGCTGGTCGCCACCAGCGGCCCCGGCGCCAGCCTGCGCGCCACGCTGGCCACCGTGGCGGCTCTGACCTGGCTCAACCCCCATGTGTACCTGGACACCGTGGTGCTGCTGGGCACCATGGCCACGCCGTACCCGGCCTGGGGGCGTGCGCTGTTTGCGGCGGGCGGCTCGCTGGCCAGCGCGCTGTGGTTCTTGTTGATCGGCCTGGGTGCCCGCTGGCTGGCGCCGTTGTTTGCCACCCCGGCTGCGTGGCGGGTGCTGGATGCGGTGACGGCCACCACCATGCTGGTGCTGGCGGGGGTGATGGCTCTAAGCTAAGAACGATAAGTTCGTTCCCTTGTTGTGCAGCTTGGGGGATAGTCAGGCCATTCAGCATTTTTTGGCGTTTTTGCCTATCCTCCCTTCCATGCGCTTCAAACACCTTCTCCTGGCCGCCGCCATTGCTGCGGCTTTGCCTCTGGCCGCACAGGCCAAGACCTTCCGCTGGTCCCGCTCGGTGGATATTTCCACCTGGGACATCCACACCCAGAACGTGGGCGTGAACAACACCATGCACGGTGCGGTGTACGACACGCTGGTGGAATACAACAGCAAGACCTTCAAGCCCGAGCCCTCGCTGGCCACCGAGTGGAAGCTCATCAAGCCCACCCAACTACGCCTCACGCTGCGCAAGGGCGTGAAGTTCAGCGATGGCAGCGAGTTCACGGCCGACGATGCCAAGTTTTCACTGGAGCGGGCCAAGGCCAAAAGCTCCAACTTTGCCGTCTACACCCAGGGCATCGACCGCGTGGAAAAGGTCGATGCCTACACCATCGACATCATTTCCGACCTGCCCAACCCGGTGCTGGTGAACCAGCTCACCGAGCTGCGCATCATGAGCAAGGCCTGGGCCGAAAAGAACAAGTCGGTCGAGCCCAAGGACATCAAGACCAAGGACGAAAACTTTGCCCACCGCAATGCGCTGGGCACCGGTCCCTACCAGCTCAAGCAGTGGACACCCGACCAGCGCGTGGTGCTGGAGCCCAACCCGAACTGGTGGGGCAAGGGCAAGTACCCCACCAACCTGACCGAAATCATCTACACCCCCATCAAGGCCGACGCCACGCGCACTGCGGCGTTGCTGTCGGGTGAGGTGGATTTTGTGATCGACCCCAGTCTGCAGGACCTGGCGCGCATCAAGCAGACGCCCAACCTGCAGGTGCTGGAGGGGCCGGAGTACCGCACCATCTTCCTGGGCCTGGACCAGTTCCGCGACGAGCTGCCCGGCTCGGACGTGAAGGGTAAGAACCCGCTCAAGGACCTGCGCGTGCGCAAGGCGCTGTACCAGGCCATCGACATCCAGTCCATCCAGCGCGTGGTGTTGCGTGGCCTGGCCCAACCCACTGGCACGCTGATCGCCAACCAGGTGAACGGCTGGACCAAGAAGGCCGACGTGCGCTATCCCTACGACCCCAAGGCCGCGCAGAAGCTGCTGGCCGATGCGGGCTACCCCAACGGCTTTGAAGTGGACTTTGCCTGCAGCGCGGGCCGCTACATCAACGACGAGCAGCTGTGCCAGGCCATCACCTCGCACTGGGCCAAGGTGGGCGTGAAGGCCAAGCTGCGCTCGCTGCCGTTTGCCACGTACTTCCCGATGATCCAGCGCAACGAAGCCAGCATCTACCTGCTGGGCTGGGGCGTGCCCACGTTCGACGCGTTCTACAGCCTGCAGTCGCTGGTGCGCACTACGGGCGCGGGTGGGGACGGCAATTTCAACCTGGGCCGGTTCTCCGACCCGCAGATGGATGCGCTGATCGAGCGCGTGAAGAAGGAAACGGACACTGCGACGCGCAACGGCCTGATCGAGCAGGCGCTGATCAAGGAGCACGAGTTGGTCTCGCACATCCCGTTGTACAACCAGGTGATTCCGTGGGCGGGCACCAAGAAGGTGGAGATCATCCACCGCGCGGACAACCGCATCGACTGGCGGTATCTGAAGGTGAACTGATCCCGGTTGCCAGCAAAAAGCCCCGGCGCTTGCAGTCAGAAGCGCCGGGGCTTTTTTGCGTCCGCAGGCGGCGTATCAGGCCATTGCGCGCTGTACGGCGGAGCGCTGCAGCATGCGCTGCGTGTGTGCAAACACCTTCGGGAACTGGGCGATGTCCACGCCATCGCTGTGCAGCCAGGTGCCGATGGTGAACAGGTAGCCGTCGGCCACGGTGTACTGCTCGCCCATCACCCAGGGCCCCTGGTCCGCTTGCGGCAGGTAGTAGGTTTCGATGAGATTGAAGCAGTCGGTCATGTTCTGCGGCACCTTGCGCTGCATGGCCGCCTGGGCTTCGGGTTCATCGGCCCAGCGGCTGGCGCGGGGGCGGTGGGCATGGGCGATGTGCACGGTGGACGCGAGGTAGCTGTGGAACTCTTGCAGGCGCGCAAAGCCATGCGCGTCGGCGGGCGCCAGGCGCGCTTGCGGAAAGCTCTGTGCCACATAGGCCAGCAGGGCGGGGGTTTCGGTCAGCGTGCCGTGCGGCGTGGCCAGCGCGGGCACGCGGCCCTTGGGGTTCACCGCCAGGTATTCGGGCGTGCGTTGCTGGCCAGCGGCGAAGTCCACGCGCACCAGGTCGTAGGGGGCGCCCGCTTCTTCCAGAGCGATGCGCACGGCCTGCGCGCAGGTGCCGGGGGTGTAGTACAGCGTGAGTTGGGTCATGGTTGGTTTGCTACGAATTGGATAGCTGCTGGCGCATATTCCACTGGCGGCTGCAGCCGATTTTGCTTGAAATGACTCAGTACAGGCCCCGCGTGCGCGCCATCAGCCGCGTGAGGCCCAGCAGGGCGTCGGTGTGCGGCGTGGGCGTGTGGGTGATCTGGCCCAGCTCGCGCACCGCGCCCACCAGGGCGTCGATCTCCATGGGCTTGCCCGCCTCCACGTCCTGGAGCATCGAGGTCTTGAACGCGCCCAGCTTGCGCGTGACGGCGTGGCGGTCTTCGGGTTGCTGGTCGATGGGCAGACCCAGTTGGTCGCCAATGGCCTTGGCTTCCAGCATCACGGCGCTCACAAAGCCGCGCACCAGGTCGTCGTCCAGGATGCGGTCGGTGGTGGCGCCGGTGAGGGCGCTGATGGGATTGACGGTGAGATTGCCCCACAGCTTGAACCAGATGTCTTTCTGGATGTTCGTGGACACCTCGACATCAATGCCGCCGCGCTGCAGCGTGTCGGCCAGCGCTTGCAGGCGCGCGCTGCGGCTGCCGTCCGGCTCGCCCACGATGAGGCGGTTGCCGAAGTGCTGTTTGACGAAGCCCGGTGCCTCCAGCGAGCAGCTGGTGTGCACCACGCTGCCCACCACATGGCGCACAGGGATGGCCTGGGCAATCACTCCCCCCGCGTCCACGGATTCAAGGGCACACCCCTGCGCCGCGCCGCCAAAGCCGTCGAGGAACCACCACGGCACGCCGTTCATGGCGGTCAGCACGATGGTGTCGGGCCCGATCAAGGGCGCCATGGCGCGCGCCACGTCGGGCAGTCCCGGGGCCTTGACGGCGACCACGACCAGGTCTTGCACCCCCAGCGCTGCCGGGTCGCTGTGGGCCGTGACGGCCACTCGCGCCAGCGAGCCGTCAGCGCGCCGCATGCGCAGCCCCTCGGCCTGAAGGGAGCGCAGCGTGTCGCCACGCGCCACCATGCTGACCGGGTGGCCCGCTTGCGCCAGGGCTACGCCCAGCCAGCCGCCGATGGCGCCTGCGCCGTAGATACAAACTTTCATGGTGGTTGTGCCTTTGTCTTCCGGTAAGGGGGTGATGAATGGGTATGTGGCGTCTTGTGCGCTTCAGTAGCCCGCAGGGCGCGATGGCGTGCCTCCGGCGCCGGTGCGAAAGCGCGCCAGCAAATCTTGCGCAGCGCTGGCCAGCAGCATGGTGTCCACGCCCACGGCCACAAACAGCGCACCGGCTGCCAGCCACTGGCGCGCCTGGGGTTCGGTGGTGGCCAGAATGCCCGGCGCCTTGCCCGCGCGCAGGATGCGCTTGATGCCGTCGTGGATGGCGGCCTGCACATCAGGGTGCCCTGGGTTGCCCGGGTGGCCCATGGAGGCCGACAGGTCGGCCGGGCCGATGAACACGCCGTCCACGCCGTGCGTGGCGGCAATGGCATCGAGGTGGGCCATGGCCTCCACCGTCTCGGCCTGCACCAGCAGGCAGATCTGCTGGTTGGCCTCGTGCACATATTGCGGGTAAGCCTGCCAGCGCGACGAGCGGGCCAGCGCGCTGCCCATGCCGCGCACGCCCTCGGGCGCATAGCGCGTGGCGCGCACCAGCTGCTGTGCTTGCTCGGGCGTATCGACCATGGGCACCAGCAGGGTCTGGGCGCCAATGTCCAGGTACTGCTTGATCAGTGCCGTGTCACCCACCGGCACCCGGGCGATGGGATGGGGCGCCTGCGTGCCGGGGGGCAGGGCGCTGGTGGCGCTGGCAATGGCCTGCAGCTGGTGCAGGATGGAGCGCAGGTCGTTGGGTGCATGTTCGCCATCGACCAGCAGCCAGTCGTAGCCGGTGCCCGCAAGGATTTCGGCGCTGTAGGCGTCGGACAGCCCGAGCCACAGGCCCATTTGCGCCTGACCCTGGGCCATGGCTTGTTTGAAACGATTGGTGGGTGTCTGCAATGTCAACTCCGTGCGGTGCCAAGCCCGCCATCGTACGGGCTGCGGCGGATCGATGTTGGCATGGCCGCTATAGTCGGCTGCCCCTGCATCGGGGCGCCTCACCGACACCTGCCATGGCCAAAGAAAAAACCACGTTCACCTGCACCGAGTGCGGCGGCACCAGCCCGCGCTGGCTGGGCAAATGCCCGTCCTGCGGCGCCTGGAACACGCTGATCGAGCAGGTGGCCGAGGCCGGGCCGGGCAAGAACCGCCTGAGCACGCCGCAAGGCTACGCGGGCCTGGCGAATGCGCAGCCCGTCCTGCCGCTGGCCGCCATCGAGGCCCAGGACGTGGCCCGCACCCCCAGCGGCATCGACGAGCTGGACCGTGTGCTGGGCGGCGGCATTGTGGAAGGGGGCGTGGTGCTCATCGGGGGCGATCCGGGCATTGGCAAATCGACCCTGCTGCTGCAGGCCATGGACGCGCTGCAGCGCGCGGGCCTGCCCACGCTGTATGTGACGGGTGAGGAGAGCGGAGCGCAGGTGGCGCTGCGTTCGCGGCGCCTGGGCATCGACGGCAGCCAGGTGCAGCTGCTGGCCGAGATCCAGCTCGAAAAGATCCTGGCGACCGTCGAGGCCACGCAGCCCGCCGTGGTGGTCATCGACTCCATCCAGACCACCTACTCCGACCAGCTCACCAGCGCGCCCGGCTCCGTCGCCCAGGTGCGGGAATGCGCAGCGCACCTCACGCGCATGGCCAAGGGCACGGGCATCGCCGTCATTCTGGTGGGCCATGTGACCAAGGAAGGTGCGTTGGCGGGCCCGCGCGTGCTGGAACACATGGTGGACACGGTGCTGTACTTCGAAGGCGACACGCACAGCCAGTTCCGCCTGGTGCGGGCCATCAAGAACCGCTTTGGCGCGGTCAACGAAATCGGCGTGTTCGCCATGACCGAGAAGGGTCTCAAAGGCGTGAGCAACCCCAGCGCCATCTTCCTCTCGCAGCACAGCGAGCCCGTGCCCGGCAGCTGCGTGATGGTGACGCTGGAGGGCACACGCCCGCTGTTGGTGGAGATACAGGCGCTGGTCGACAGTGGCGGCCCCAGCCCCCGGCGCCTGTCTGTGGGCCTGGACAAGGACCGCCTGGCCATGCTGCTGGCCGTGCTGCACCGCCATGCGGGGGTGGCCTGCATGGACCAGGACGTGTTTGTGAATGCGGTGGGGGGCGTGCGCATCAGCGAGCCCGCAGCCGACCTGGCGGTGATGTTGTCCATCACCTCCAGCCTGCGCGGCAAGGCGCTGCCGCGCGGTTTTCTGGCCTTTGGCGAAGTAGGGCTGGCCGGCGAAGTGCGGCCCGCTCCCCGCGGCCAGGAGCGCCTGAAGGAAGCCGCCAAGCTGGGTTTCAGCGTGGCCGTGGTGCCCAAGGCCAATGCGCCCAAAAAACCCATCGAGGGGCTGACCATCCACGCCGTGGAGCGGGTGGAAGAGGCCATGAACGTGGTGCGCGGGCTGTAAATAGCATCTACGCAATGCCCACAGCGCCGTGCCCATGGCGCCATAAGACAATCTCGACCTATGAACTTGCGCAATATCCTGGTGCCCCTGGGGGCCGTGTCCCTGATCGGCTTTGGTTTTTATGCCTACGGCTGGGCCGGGGTGGCTGCCGTGGTTGGCGGTCTGCTCATGTGGGGGCTGCTGCACTTCACGCGGCTGATGAGCGTGATGCAAAAGGCCGCCAAGCGACCCATCGGGTACGTGGGCAGCGCCGTGATGCTCAACGCCCGGCTGACCAAGGGTGTGAACCTCATGCACGTGGTGGCCATGACCCAGGCCCTGGGCGAGCGTGTATCGGCCGAAAACGTCCAGCCCGAGGTCTACCGCTGGACCGACGGCACCCGCTCGCACGTGACCTGCGAGTTCCAGCAGGGCAAGCTGGTGGCGTGGACCTTGGTTCGCCCCCAGGACAACCCTGCCGCTGATGGAGAAGGCGCGCCGCCCGCAGCCCCGTAAAATCCTGGTTTTGCGACCCACAGCAACCAAAGGACACCCATGAGCCCCGTAGTTCCCTCGATGGCCGACCGTGACGGCAAGATCTGGATGGACGGCCAGATGGTCGATTGGCGCGACGCCAAGATCCACGTGCTGACCCACACCCTGCATTACGGCTGCGGCGCCTTTGAAGGCGTGCGCGCCTACAACACGGCCGACGGCACGGCGATCTTCCGCCTCGAAGAGCACACCGACCGCCTCTTCAACAGCGCCAAGATCCTGCGCATGAAGATCCCGTTCACGAAGGAAGAAGTAAACGAGGCCCAGAAGGCCGTCGTGCGCGAAAATAAGCTCGAATCCTGCTATCTGCGTCCATTGACCTGGATCGGCTCGCAAAAGCTGGGTGTTTCGCCCAAGGGCAACCAGATCCACCTCATGGTGGCCGCCTGGGCCTGGGGCGCCTACCTGGGCGAAGAGGGCATGAAGCGCGGCATCCGCGTCAAGACCAGCAGCTACACGCGCCACCACGTCAACATCACCATGACGCAGGCCAAGGCGGTGAGCAACTACACCAACTCCATCCTGGCCAACATGGAAGCGCTGGATGATGGCTACGACGAAGCCCTGCTGCTGGACAGCTCGGGCTTTGTGTCCGAAGGTGCGGGCGAGAACATCTTTGTCATCAAGAACGGCGTGATCTACACGCCCGACCTGTCTGCCGGCGCCCTGAACGGCATCACCCGCAACACCGTGTTCCACATCGCCAAGGACCTGGGCCTGGAGATCGTGCAAAAGCGCATCACGCGCGACGAGGTGTACATCGCCGATGAGGCCTTCTTCACCGGCACGGCCGCCGAAGTGACGCCCATCCGCGAACTCGACCGCATCGAGCTGGGCAGCGGATCGCGCGGCCCGATCACCGAAAAAATCCAGAGCGCCTTCTTCGACATCGTCGGTGGCCGCAACCCGAAATACGCCCACTGGCTGAGCAAGGTCTGAAGAACATGTCGCAAGCTACCGTTGAACTCCTGGCCAAAGACCTGAACGCCCAGGGTGGCGTTTTTTGTCCCAACCCCAAGGCAGACATGAAGCTGTGGAACAGCCACCCCAAGGTGTACCTGGACGTGGCCCGCACGGGTGAAGCCAAGTGCCCGTACTGTGGAACTGTTTATCGCCTCAAAGCCGGCGAGCATGTACACGCTGGTCACTGATTGATGCCAGCTGCAACCGGCGGCGCATCGGCGCCGCCCACGTTGACCGTTGCGGTGCTGACCCTCAACGAGGCGCACCGCATTGAAGCCTGCCTGCAAAGCGCTGCGTTTGCCGACCAGTTGCTGGTGGTGGACAGCGGCAGCACCGATGACACCGTGGCCGTGGCCCAGCGCCTGGGTGCGGAAGTCCACAACTACCCCGACTGGCAGGGCTTTGCCGTGCAGCGCAACCGGCTGCTGGCCCACGCGCGGGGCGACTACATCTTCTTTCTGGATGCCGACGAGGTGATGACGCCTGCGTTCGCCCATGAGCTGCAGGCCATCGTGCGCTCTGGCGCGCAGGCTGTGTGGACCATTCGCTGGCGCATGGTGGCGTATGGGCACGAGCTCAAGTACTTCCGCTCCCAGTCGCAGATCGAGCGCCTGTTCGTGCGCGCCATGGTCCGCGAGTTCACGGGCGTAGTGCACGAGCAGGCCGAGCTGTTGCCACCGCCGGGCGGTGGCACGGTGCCGCGCCGCCGGATCGAGGCGCGGCTGCTGCACTACTCCCGCACCACGGTGCGGGGTAGCCTGGAAAAGCTCACCCAGTACGCGATGCTCGGTGCCGCCAAGCGCGCGGCCGCTGGCAAGAAGGGCGGCGTGGTGCGGGGCCTGGCCTCGGGCACCAGCATGTTCCTGCGCCTGTATGTGTTTCGGCTGGGCTTTCTTTGTGGCGGGGCAGGTTTTCTGTATTGTCTGTTTGTGGCGCTGGAGGCGTTCTTCCGGTACGCCGCGCTGGAGTACGACCACCAGCAATTGAGCGAGAGCGTGCGCCGTTGACCAAAGCTGACGAAATTTTTGTACGCCTGTCGGGCGTGGCCGCCTTCATGGTGCCGGGCATGGCGCTGTGGGTGCGCTCGGGCTATTCCTGGGGGGCGGTGGTGCTGCTGTTGTGCAGCCTGGCCACCGCCGGGGTGTGGCTGCGGCGCCGGCCGGGACGCGATGCCTGGCTGCTTTTTGCCTCTATCGTGGCGATGGGCACGGTCTGGGCCCTCGACTTTGACCCGGCCCAGGGCAGCTGGTCCAACCTGGACCGGCCCGCCAAGTATCTGCTGGCGCTGCCGTGCCTGCTGTACGTGCTGGCCTACCCTCCGCAGGCGCGCTGGCTCTGGGCCGGCATCGCCGTGGGCGCTTGCGGCGCGGGCCTGATCGGCATGTACCAGGCCATGGTGCTGCACCTGCCGCGCGCCAATGGTTTTACCAATGCCATCCAGTACGGCGGACTCAGCCTGTTGCTGGGGCTGATGTGTTCGGTTGCGCTGCTGGTGCTGTGGGACCGCTGGAAGCCCTGGCAGCGTGGGGGCTGGGTGGTGGGCATTCTGCTGGGCCTGGAGGGGTCGCTGCTGTCCGAGTCGCGCGGGGGCTGGGTGGTGCTGCCGCTGGCATTGCTGCTGTGCGCCTGGCTGCAGGCCCGCTGTGGCCAGCGCAGGCTGGCCATTGTGGGCGGCGTCTTGGTCGTGGCCGGCGCGGCCGGGCTGATGGCCTTCAAGGCCAACGAAGTGCGCCTGCGGGTGGACGAGGCGCGGCAGGAGATCACGCAGTACGAGTCGCGGGGCGACGCGGCCAGCTCGGTGGGCCAGCGCCTGGCGCACTGGGGCCTGGCCTGGCGCATGGGCCTGGACCGCCCCTGGACCGGCTGGGGCCGCTATGGCTACGAGGCCGAGAAGCAGCGGCGGGTGGCTGCCGGCGAGGCCCACCCGATTGTTCTGCAGTTCAGCCACGCCCACAACGAATTGCTGGACATTTTTGTCAAGCGCGGCATCCCCGGTGTGGTGGTCTTGCTGTTTTTCTATGGTGTGCCCCTGGTGCTGTTCTGGCCCACGCGGCGCCGCGTGTTCCCGGGGCGTGCGGGCGTGCTGGATACCGAGGGCCTGTGCCTGCGCATGATCGGGGTGCTGTTGCCCGTGTCGTACATGGGCTTTGGCACGACCCAGGTGTTTTTGGGGCACAACAGCGGCACCATGTTCTACCTGTTCATGGGCATGCTGGTGCTGGCCATCCTGCAAGGCCGCGAGCGCCAGCGCCTGCAGGCACCCGGGCAAGCCGCAGCCATTTCCTGAAGGACCTCTGCCATGCACATCCTGCTGGTCAACAACTCCCCCATCCCCGTCTATGGCTACGGCGGCACCGAGCGCGTGATCTGGGACCTGGGCAAGACGCTGGTGCAGCAGGGCCACCGCGTGAGCTACCTGGTGCCCGAGGGATCGACCTGCGACTTCGGCCAGGTGCTGCCCATCCGGCCCGACGAGCCCTGGGATGGTCAGATCCCGTCCGACGTGGACATCACGCATTTCCAGTTCAACCCGCGCTCCGAGCTGTCCAAACCCTACCTGGTGACCGAGCACGGCAACGCCCGCAAGCCCAAGCCGCTGCCGCGCAACACGGTGTTTTTGTCGCGCGACCACGCGGCGCGCTATGGCTCCAGCGAATTCGTCTACAACGGGCTGGACTGGGCCGGTTATGGCCCGGTGGACTTTGACCGCCCGCGTGCGCACTACCACTTCCTGGGCAAGGCGGCCTGGGGCGTGAAGAACGTGCGCGGCGCCATCAAGGTGGCCAAGATGGCCGGGGTGGAGCTGGACGTGCTGGGCGGCAACCGCATCAACTTCAAGCGCGGCTTTCGCTGGACGCTGTCGCGCAAGATCCACTTTCACGGCATGGTGGGCGGCACGCAGAAGACGGGCCTGCTCAACGCCTCGCGCGGACTGATCTTTCCGGTGCGCTGGCACGAGCCTTTCGGGCTGGCGGTGATCGAGAGCCTGTACTTCGGCTGCCCCGTGTTTTCCACACCCTACGGCGCCTTGCCCGAGCTGGTGCCGGTGCAGTGCGGCGTGCTGTCAGACCAGGCCTCGGTGCTGGCTGAGGCGGTGCGGGGCAACCGCTTTGACCCGCGCGCCTGCCACCAGCATGTGATGGAGCACTTTGGCGCCGAGCGCATGGCCCGCAACTACCTGCGCATGTACGAGCGGGTGTTGGCGGGCGAAACCCTCAACGCCCAGCCGCCCATGATCCAGGGCCCTGCGCGCGAACTGCCCTGGAGGCAGTGAGGCACCCCCTGAGGTGCTTCGCACCTTCCCACTTTCCTGCGAGAGGGAGACGCCACCCGTGGCTTGGCAAAGCCAGCTCCACGGTGGCACTGGTTTCACAGCGCGCCAGTTTTTAGCACCCTGCTCATCTCGGGGGCTACTGCGTGGGTTTTCTAAAGCGATTTTGGCTGCAGGCGCATGTTCCATATGCACCTTGCGCTATAAAAATGATAGTGATTGATGGGCGGCCGTGGAGTCGCCACGCGGCGCGGTGGCCTGCTGCCACTCCTGGGCCAGCAACGCCACCAGCTGTGCCGCAGGCATGGGCCGTACCTGGGCCACACCCTGGCCCGCCCACAGCGACAGGCAGTCGGCCCGGCCAGCCTGGGCAGCCGCACGGCGCAGCGCTCCGGTCAGTGCGTTCTGTACGGGGTAGGGCGGCACGGTGGCCTCGTCGACCTGCAGGGCTTGCATCATGCGGTTGACGATGCCGCGCGCCGGCCGGCCCGAGAAGATGCGGGTGGTGCGCGTGTCGGTGGCCTGCGCGTGTGTCAGCGCTTCGCGGTAGGCGGGCCCAATGGCCGATTCAGGGCAGGTCAAGAATGCCGTGCCCATCTGCACCGCCTGGGCGCCCAGCGCCAGAGCACCCGCAATGCCGTGCCCGTCCATGATGCCGCCCGCAGCGATCACTGGGATGGACAGGGCCTGCACGCACTGCGCCACCAGCGGCAGCGTGCCCACCATGCTGGCCGCAAAGTCGGCCAATGACGGCGTCGCGCCGGTGGCACCGGGCTGTGTGGGCGTGAGGAAGGTGCCCCGGTGCCCCCCGGCTTCCATGCCCGATGCGCACACAGCATCCGCGCCCACGGAGGCCCAGGCCTGCGCCTCGGCCAGCGTGGTGGCGGTGCCAACCACCGTACTTCCCACCGCTTTCAGCCGTGCCACCTGCGCCGCCGTGAGGATGCCGAAGGTAAAACTGGCCACGGCCGGGCGTGCGGCCACCAGGGCGTCGAACTGTGCCGCGAAGTCCTCACACCACTGTGCGGGCCGCTCAGGCACTAGGCCGAACTCCGCGTAGAACGGCGCCAGGCGCTGCAGTGCGGCTTGCACCGTGGCGTCGTCCGGCGTGGGCGTGGCCTGCACAAACAGGTTCATGCCAAAGGGCCGGTCGGTGCGGCGGCGCACCTCAGCGGCGGCCTCGGCCATGGCCGCGGGCGAGCGCATGCCGCAGCCCAGCATGCCCAGGCCACGGGCCTGTGACACGGCGGCGGCCAGTGCGGGTGTGTCCGACCCGGTCATCGGGCCCTGGATGATGGGCAGCGCAAGGTCCAGGTGGGTGGTGAAGGCGGCGGGCATGGGGGCTCCTTGTGCGATCTGTGGGGGAGGGGTCAGGTCGATGCGGCGGGGCGGTGTGCTTCGCCGGAGGTCAGTGCGGTCCGCAGCGCATCCAGCGCCGGCGACTGGTAGCCGCGCCGGTGCACCAGCACCGTGTCGCAGGTGGCCAGGGGCACCAAGCGCAGCGCAGGCGGCTCGCGCATCAGGTCGATCACGGCCTGGGGCACCACGCCCGCACAGCGACCGGTGGCCACACAGGCCAGGATGGCGTGGTACGAGGCCAGCTCCAGAACGCGCGGCGGGCTGCCATCTTTTTGTTGCATGAAGGCCTCGCCCATGCGGCGATAGGTGCAGCCGGGGCTGAATGCGGCCAAGGTGTCCAGCTGCAAGTCCAGGGGCGTGTGCACGGGCGGGTGGTCGGCGGGCAGGGCCAGCAGCAAGGCCTCGGCAAACACGGCGGTGCGCTCCACCGGCGCGTCGGCGTCGATGCCCGGCGGCGGCCAGGCCACCAGCGCGCAGTCGATGGTGTGGGCCAGCACCTGCTCCACCAGTTGGCGCGAGGGGGCGGTGGACAGCTCCAGCACCAGCCCCGGCCACTGCGCATGCAGCCGGGCCAGCGGCTGCGGCAGGCGTGCGGCGGCCGTGCTTTCCATGGCGCCCAGGCGCAACCGGCCGCCGGGCTGGCCGGGGTGCACCGACTGGCGAGCCTCTTCGGCCAGCGCCAGCAGGCGGTCGGCATAGCCGCGCAGCGCCTCCCCGGCAGGCGTCAGCACCATGCGTTTGCCCTCGCGCAGAAACAGCGTGGCGCCCAGCTGTTCCTCCAGTTGTTGCACGCGCGTGGTCACGTTGGACTGCACGCGGCCCAGCCGTTCGGCAGCGCGGGTCACGCTGCCTTCCAGCGCAACGGCCCGGAAAATTTCGAGTGCGGCAAGGTCCATCAATATTCTTGTTATGAGATGATTAATAAAAAATAAATCTCAAAACAGAATCATAGACTGGAAGCCGCCTGCATGGAACCGCGCTCTGCCCCCCAAGACCGTCCCCTGGCTGTAGCACTGGCGGGCATGGCCGCGCTAGCGGTGGCGATGGGCGTGGGCCGGTTTGCCTTCACCCCGCTGCTGCCCATGATGCTGCACGACGGCGTGGTCACGCTGGCCGGCGGCAGCTGGCTGGCCACGGCCAACTACCTCGGGTACCTGATCGGGGCGCTGGCCTGCATGGCGCTGCCCTGGGTGGCGCCCCGTGCGCGGCAGAGGTGGCATGCGGCGCGGCTGGCGCGCTGGGGGCTCGCGGCCACGGTGCTGCTCACGCTGGGCATGGCGCTGCCGCTGCCAGGCACCTGGCCCGCGCTGCGGTTTGCGGCCGGGGTTGCCTGTGCGCTGGTGTTCTTGAACGTCTCGGTGTGGTGCATGCTGCGGCTGGTAGCGCTGGGCCAGCCCGCGCTGGGCGGGTTGATCTTTTGTGGGCCGGGGCTGGGTATCGTGCTCACCGGCCTGTCGGCCAGTGCCATGGTGGCCCTGCAGTGGCCCGCAGCGGCAGGCTGGGGCGTGTTTGGGCTGCTCAGCGTGGGGCTGTGCGCCGCTATATGGCCGGTGTTGCAGGGCGTGGCATGGCCCGCGTCGGCGACGGCTGCCGGCCCCGCGGTGGACGGCGCCACCCCCGGTCACGGGCCCTGGGCGAGGGCGGGGCTCACGCTGGCCTATGGGCTCGCGGGGCTGGGCTACATCGTCACTGCCACCTTTTTGCCGGTGATTGCGCGCGCTGCGTTGCCCACCGGGTCGCCCTGGCCGGACCTGTTCTGGCCGCTGTTTGGTGCCGGCGTGGCGCTGGGCGCGGCGTTGTCCACCCGCACCCCGGCCGCGTGGGACCGTCGCTGGATGCTGATGGCGGCCTACATCGTGCAGGCTGGGGCCATCGCGCTCAGCCTGGTGTGGCCGGGGCCTGCGGGGTTTGCGCTGGGCAGCCTGCTGCTGGGCTTGCCGTTCACCGCCATCACCTTCTATGCCCTGCAGGAGGCGCGGCGCGTGTGGCCTGCAGCGGGTGACAGTTTTCCGGGGTTGCTCACCGCCGCCTATGGCATCGGGCAGATCGTGGGCCCACCCATGGTGGCTTGGATGCTGCACCATACGGCAACGCAGAGCCAAGGGTTTGTGTATGGGCTGGCCGTGGCGGCTGCGGCGCTGGGGGTGGGCGCGGTGTTGTTCGCCGCCATGGCGTGGCGCTGGCCGTTGGCGCTACGCCCGAAAGCGCTCTGATCAGTGCGTTGCCGGCGCCAGCGGCAGCGCCAGCACAAAACAGGCGCCGCTGGCGCCGTCGGCCCGGTCCTGGCAGTGCACGCTGCCGTTGTGGCGCCCGGCAATCGAGCGCACCAAGGCCAGGCCCAGTCCCACGCCACCCGCGCGTTCGCTGGCACCCGGCAGGCGGTAGAAAGGCTCGAAGATGCGTTCGCGCTGGTTGGTGGGGACCCCCGGGCCGTGGTCGCACACATGCACTTCGGCATGGCCATGGCGGCGGTACACCACCACGGTGATCTCGCCGCTGCTGTAGCGGCGCGCGTTTTCCAGCAGGTTGCGGATGGCTCGGCGCAGCAGCTTGGCCACGCCGCGCACCTCCAGTGAGTCGGGGCTCGCGCTCACGTCCAGGTCGGCATCCACGCGCGCGCATTCCTCGGCGGCCAGGCCAATCAGGTCCACCAGTTCCACCGTGCCCACGTCGGCCTCGCGCGCATCCAGGCGGCTGGCCAGCAGGATCTCGTCCACCAGCTGGTCCAGCTCGGCAATGTTGCGCAGGATCTCTTCGCGGAACGCGGGCGAGGGCTGCTGACCACCCATCAACTCCAGCCCCATGCGGATGCGGGTGAGGGGCGAGCGCAGCTCGTGCGAGGCATTGGCCAGCAGCGACTTGTGTGATTTGACCAGGGTTTCTACACGCTCGGCCGCTGCGTTGAACTGGCGCGCCAGGTCGGCCACTTCGTCCTGGCCTTGCTCGGGCACCCGCACCGACAGGTCGCCTTCGCCAAACTTCTTCACGCTGCGCTGCAAGGCCTCCAGCCGCTGCGTGAGGCGGCGGATGATGGGGTACACGCCCACGGCTACCGCCAGACCCACGATGCCCAGCAGCCACAAGAAGCCGAAGGGCGGACGGGTCCAGAAAGCCGCCTCGTCCTGGCCGGGCCCCCCGGGCCGGCCGCCGTTGCGGCCCATGCGGGGCTGGCGGGGCGCCATCTGCAGGGTGAAGATCTGGCCGTTTTCAGCCTCGATGTGGAATTCCACCACCTCGCCCGGCTCGGACGGCTGGCGCGTGGCCATGCCGCGCAGCACCAGGTTGCCCGCCGGGTCGCGCACCGCCATCTCGCGCGAGGGCGGCACAAACGGCTGGTTGTTCTGGGCCTTTTGTTCCTCGGCAATGCGCCAGGCCCAGCCCACGGTGAGCGTCAGCACCGCCATGCCGCCGACCACGGCGAGCCAGATGCGCAAATAGAGGCGGCGGGAAAAAGGGTTGGACAAGGACATGCGTGGGGCGACAGCGCAGGCAGCGGGGGCTGCGTCAGCGGTCAATCTTGCTGCTTGGCAAACACATAACCGACACCGCGCACCGTGAGGATGCGGCGCGGGTTCTTGGCGTCGGCCTCGATGGCCGCGCGGATGCGGCCCATGTGCACGTCGATGGAGCGGTCAAACGCCTCCAGCTCGCGGCCGCGCACGGCCTCCATGATCTGGTCGCGCGTGAGCACCCGGCCCGCGCGCTCGGCCAATGCCACCAGCAGGTCGAACTGGTAGGAGGTGAGGTCCGCCAGCTGCCCCGCCACGGTCACGGTGCGCGCGTCGCGGTCGATCTCCAGCGTGCCAAAGCGCAGCACCTGGGTGGCGGCTGCCGCGCCGCCACCATCCGTGCGCCGGCGCAGGATGGCGCGGATGCGGGCCAGCAGCTCACGGGGCTCAAAGGGCTTGGGCAGATAATCGTCAGCACCCAGCTCCAGCCCGATGATGCGGTCCATGGGGTCGCCCTTGGCGGTGAGCATGAGCACCGGCACCTGCGCCGCGTTGCCCTGCAGCGAGCGGATGCGGCGGCACACTTCCAGTCCATCCATGTCGGGCAGCATCAGGTCCAGGATCACCAAGTCGGGCAGCGGCCCGGCATCAGGGCCCTGCAGCTGCGCCAGGCCACTCTTGCCATCGGCACGGTGCGTGACCTGCAGGCCCGACTGGCCCAGATACTCGCCCACCATCTGCGCGAGGCGGGCGTCGTCTTCGATCATCAGCAGTTGGGAGCTCATGGGGGCAGTGTAGTAGCGAGGCTTTGAAACTGTCTTCATGGTCCGGCCAAGCCGTCTCCCCGTGTTGAAGCCCCCGTAAAGTTCCGGTAAACCGGGTGGCGAGAGGCTTCAGAAGTTGCTATTGATTTGGTAGCTTTCTGGGCATATGAATCAGGCGCCACCGACCTTCTGGATGCGCGATGCCAGCCACACCAGCACCAGCACCGGCAGCCCCAGCAGCGCCGTGGAGGTGAAGAACTGGGCGTAGCCAAACGCATCCACATAGTCGCCCGAGAAGCCCGCCACGAACTTCGGCAGCAGCAGCATCATCGAGCTGAACAGCGCGTACTGCGTGGCTGAGTAGCTCACGTTGGTCAGGCTCGACAGGTAGGCGATGAACGCGGCCGACGCGATGCCGCTGGCCAGGTTGTCGGCCGACACCACGGCAATCAACGCCGTCACATCGTGCCCGTGGCCCGCCAGCCAGGCGAACAGCAGGTTGCTGGCCGCGCTCAGGATGGCGCCCAGCATCAGGATGCGCATCACGCCAAACCGCATGGACAACACGCCGCCCACGAAGGCGCCCGCCAGCGTCATGATCACGCCGTAGATCTTGGTCACGGCGGCCACTTCGTCCTTGGTGAAGCCCATGTCCACGTAGAACGGGTTGGCCATGATGCCCATCACCACATCGCTGATGCGGTACACGGCAATCAGCGCCAGGATGAGCGCCGCATGCCAGCCGTAGCGGCGCAGGAAGTCGGCAAACGGGGCCACCAGTGCGCCCTGGATCCACTCGGCAGCGTTCTTGGCGGGGGGCAGCGCCACGGGCGCGGGCTCACGCGAAAACAACACGGTGACCACGCCCACGGCCATCGACGCCGCCATGGCCAGATAGGCCGCCTGCCAGGCGCCGTTCTGGTACGCGGCGGCACCCAGGGCCACGGCCTGGCCGGCCGCGGGCGCGACCTCGGAGCGCGCTGCAATCCACAGCACACCGGCTCCGGCCCAGATCATCGCGAGGCGGTAACCCGTCTGGTACGACGCCGCCAGCGCGGCCTGGTGGTTGGCGTCGGCCGATTCGATGCGGAAGGCATCGAGCGCAATGTCCTGCGTGGCCGAGCCAAACGCCACGGCCAGCGCGCACCACACGATGGGGCCCAGTGTGAGGCGCGGGTCGGCCAGCGCCATGCCGATGAGTCCCGCCACCACCACCAGCTGTGCCAGCAGCAGCCAGCTGCGCCGCCGCCCGAGCAGCCGCGTGAGCACCGGGATGGGCATGCGGTCCACCAGCGGCGCCCACACCCACTTGAAGCCGTAGGCCAGGCCCACCCAGCTCAGGTAGCCGATGGTGCTGCGGTCGATGCCCGCCTCGCGCAGGCGAAAGCTCAGCGTGCCCAGCACCAGCAGCAGCGGCAGCCCGGCCGAAAAACCCAGCGTCAGCATGCGCAGGCTGGCGGGCTCCAGGTACACGCGCAGGGTTTGCAGCCAGGGGGTGCGCGGGGGCTTGTCCGGGGCGGTAGCGGGAGCGAGGCTGGGGGTGGAAGATGTGGAGGTGTCTGACATGGGCGAGCGGGGGGTTTTGTCTATCATCGCCGACGCACCCTTGTAGCCATCCTGTCAGCCTCCATCTGCGCGGCAGGCTCTGGTGTGTTGTGTGCCAGCGCTGCTCATTATTCCTTCTGGGATTGCCTTGTATGTGTCTTTTCTGCCCCGCTCCTTCCGTCGCGCCGTCGTCCCCCTGGTCCGCACGCCGCGCGTTTCTGCTGGCTGCGGGCGCCGCTGCGGCCACGCCGGTGCTGGCGCAGGTGGACGTGGGTTCGGCATCCAGCCTGCGCAAGCTCGTGCCCGCCGAGACGCTGGAGCAGTCTGCCGCCCAGCAGTACCGCCAGATGCTGGAGCAGGCCCGCGCCAAGCGCGCGCTGGCGCCCGACAACCACCCCCAGCTACAGCGCCTGCACGCCATCGCCAAGCGGCTGATCCCGTACGCCACGCCCTGGAACGACCGCGCCCGCCAGTGGCGGTGGGAGGTCAACCTGATCGGCAGCTCGCAGATCAATGCGTTTTGCATGCCCGGCGGCAAGATTGCGTTCTACACCGGCATCCTCGACCAGCTCAAGCTCACCGACGACGAGGCCGCGATGATCATGGGCCACGAGATGGCCCATGCGCTGCGTGAGCACGCACGCGAGCGCATTGCCAAGACGCAGGGCACCAACCTGGCGCTGCGACTGGGCTCGCAGCTGCTGGGGCTGGGCGACCTGGGGCAGGCGGCTGCGGGCCTGGGCGGGCAATTGCTCACGTTGCAGTTCAGCCGCTCGGACGAAAGCGAAGCCGACCTGGTGGGGCTGGAGCTGGCCGCGCGCGCGGGCTACCAGCCGTCGGCCGCCGTGAGCCTGTGGCAGAAGATGGGCAATGCCAGCGGCAGCAAACAAGGCGGGCTGGCGTTTTTGTCCACCCACCCATCGGGCCCCGCGCGCATTCGCGAGCTGGAGCAGAACGTGCCCAAGGTGCAAGGCCTGTACGAGGCCGCGCGCCGCAACGGTTGAACCGCCGAGCCAGCGTATTTAAGCGCTGGCCGCCACTGCATCGGTGGCGTCTTCACCCGCCAGCTGCACCCGGTTGCGCCCCGCGTGTTTGGCGACATACAGCGCCTGGTCTGCGCGGGCAATGGCGGCCTGCAGGTCGTCGGGCCCGTGCACCAGGGCCACGCCAAACGACAGCGTCAGGGCCAAGGGCTCGGGGCCGACGGGCAGCGGTGCCCGGGCCACAGCGGCGCGGATGCGCTCGGCCGTGGCGCTGGCGGCGTCCAGCGGGCTGGCGGGCATCAGTGCCAGGAACTCTTCGCCACCCCAGCGCGCCAGCACATCGCCCTCGCGCAGGTTGTCGGCCAGCACCTGGCCCATGGCCACCAGCACCTGGTCGCCCACGGCGTGGCCGTACTGGTCGTTCACGCGCTTGAAGTGGTCCACATCGCACAGCAGCAGCGTCACCGGCACGCCGCTGCGCTGGCTGCGCTCCAGCGCCTCGGTGGCTTGCGCGTCAAAGTGGCTGCGGTTGGCCAGGCCGGTCAGCGGGTCGCGCGTGGCCTGCTTGCGCAGGCGCGCCTCGGCAATGAGGATGGTGCGGCGGTAGAACGCCGACAGCGCCGCCGACATGGCAAACACCACGCAGATGTGCACCCAGTTCACGATCTTCACACCCTGCTCGGGCAGCGGGTCCAGCGGCCCCACGGCGTCGCTCAGCATGTGCAGGCCCAGGTAGTAGGCCAGCAGGGCCAGCACCATGGGCGCGGCATAGCCGCGCGTGTTGGCGATCACGATGGCGGGGATGAACATCAGCAGGTAATAGTGAAAGCCGCTCTCCCAGCCGATGAGCAGCGAGCCCAGGGCCGAGTGCCCGATCACCTCCAGCCAGATCAGGGCCAGTGCAGCGGTGTTGTAGCGCTTCTGGATGAGCCGGTAGGCCCCCAGGTACATGGCGATGCTCAACACATTGACGGCTGCCAGCGGCATCGAGCCCAGCCACAGAAACAGCAGGATGTAGCCCGCGTCGATGGCCGCTGCCGTCAGCGCGACCCGCTGCACCATGGCCCAGTAGGCCTTGCCCGCAAGGCTGGAGCCGCGCTGGGGTTCAAGCGGGGGGCGCGGCGCGTTCGATGGGGTCATGGCACAGGGGCACGGGCGGCCTGCAGGGGTGGCAAACCGCCCCATCGTAGCCCCCGGCGGCCCAGTGGGTGCGCCGAACTGGGCGGTATCCCGGGGTCTGATCGGGGCCGCACGCAAGCGGCCTGGCGACCGATTTCAAGCCAAACCAGTCGATTGCGCTAGTGGAATATGCCTGGTGTGCTATGAATGTAGGAGCGTTTGCGCCAGGGGGTTAGGTGCCACCCACATAGGGGTTGCTCTGGCGCTCGCGCCCGAAGGTGCTCTCGGGGCCGTGGCCCGGTATGAACACCGTCTGGTTGCCCATGGGCCACAGGCGCTGTGTGATGCTGTCGATGAGCTGCTGGTGGTTGCCCTGGGGGAAGTCGGTGCGACCAATGCTGCCCGCAAACAGCACGTCGCCCACAAATGCGCGGTCGATCTGTGGCGCATGGAACACCACATGCCCCGGCGTGTGGCCGGGGCAGTGGCGCACAGCGAGCGTCTCGTTGCCGATCTGTACGGTGTCGCCGTCGTGCAGCCAGCGCGTGGGGGTGAAGTGCTGGGCGGGAGGAAAGCCAAACATCGCGCTTTGCTGCGGCAGACCGTCGATCCAGAACTGGTCGCCCGGGTGGGGGCCGACGATGGGTAGCGAAAGGCGCTGGGCCAGCTCACCCGTGCCGCCCGCGTGGTCGATGTGCGCGTGGGTGAGCCAGATCTGCGCCAGTTGCAGCCCCCGCTTTTCCACCTCTGCCAGCAAGGTGTCCAGGTCGCCGCCCGGGTCGATAACTGCGGCCTGCTGCGTGGTGTCGCACCAGATGATCGAGGCGTTTTGCTGAAAGGGGGTGACGGGGACAGTGAGGTAGCGGAGCATGGGGTGGAGGCAATAACCCATCGCGCGAGGGCCGCTAGCCATGGGTTGGGCAGCGGGTTTGCGCGGTGGCGGCAGGGCCTGAAAGCGACAGGCGCGAGTGTCGCACAGGGCGTGCGCGCTGCCCGGTCTGAGGTGCCTTGTGCCCTCAGTCTGCGTCCACGGGGCGTCCGAGCAGCCGGTCGACCGCGGTCCGCAGGCCTTCGAGAGATGTGGTGTTGAGCACGAACACCACAAAGCCTTCGATCTGGCTGCTCAGCAGCTCAAAGCGGATGTGCAAAAACACCACCAGATGGTTCTGTATGCGGGTGCCCAGGATGGTGCGGCTGTCGCCCATGTCAAAACGCGGAGGACTCAGCTCGAACTCGTGCCCCAGCAGGTCGGACAGGGCTGCAATGCAGGCGTTGAGCATCACGTTGCCCACTTCCGTCAGCGCATCCTGCTCGATGGCGCTCAGGTCTTCGCTCGGCACGTTCTGCCCGGCGACGATACGCACGATCTCCAGGCTGCGGTGCCCCGGGAAAATCAGCAGGGCGTCGCCGTTGAGCACCCCCCGAAACGGCTGGCGCACGCCATACATGGGGTGGCCCTGGGTGCCCAGTTGCTGCGCCGCCTCGCTCACGGTGAACACGCTGACATGCGGCACCGACAGCAGCACCTCGTCGCGCAGCAAGCTGCCCATGGCGGCGGCGGCCTTGCCTACGCCGATGTTGAAGATCTCGCTGAGTGCATCGATCTGTTCGGCGTCTAGCTGAATGGGCATGTCAGGCTCCTGCGAGGGCGGTGAGCTGTTGGGCGGCATGGGGGGTGATGGGCTTGGCAATGAACACCATACCCGCTTCCTCAATGCGCTCCTGCACGGCGGTCTGCACATTGGCCGTGAGGATGGCAATGGGCACCTGGGGCAGCAGCTGGCGCAATGCCAGTGCGGCATCCAGGCCGTTCATGCCGTGCATGTTGAAGTCCATGGAGACCAGGTCCACGGGGCTCTCGCGCACCAGTTGCAAGGCCTCTTCGCCGCTGCTGGCGTGCACGATGGTCCAGTCGGGGTGGGCCTGTTGCACCAGGCCCTGCAGGATCAGGCGGGACATGCGGCTGTCATCCACAATCAAAAGGCGCAGGCTCATGGTCGTTGTGTAGTTGGTGGGATCAAGGTTGGGTGAGTGCGGCCTCGTGGGCCAGCACCCGGTTGCGGCCGGCGGCCTTGGCGCGGTACAGGGCCGCGTCGGCATCAGCCATCAGCGGCTCGATGCCTGTGTGGTGGCGCTCGCTGGCAGCCATGCCGATGGAGATGGTGAACGTGACCGGATGCCCTGCAGGCGACGCCAGGCCCAGCTGTGCGATGGCGCCCCGGATGCGTTCCGCGACCTGCCGCGCACTGTCGGCGCTGGCGTGGGGCAGCAGGGCGGCAAATTCCTCTCCACCCAGGCGGCCCAGCAGGTCGGCGTCGCGCAGCGCCTGGCCAATGGCTTCGGCGCTGGCGCGGATGGCGGTGTCGCCCATTTGATGGCCGTGCCGGTCGTTGATGCGCTTGAAGTGGTCGATGTCGATCATCAGCACCGTGCAGGGCTGCCCATGGCGGCGGCAGTGGTCGAACAATGCCGTGCTGCGCTCCATGAAGGCCCTGCGGTTCAGCAGGCCGCTGAGCGCATCGCGTGTGGCCAGTTCACGCAGCTGGGCCTCCAGGGCCTTGTGGGTGCTGATATCAAAGCCCCACAGCAGGTGGGCCAACTGGCCCTCGACGTCGATGAGACGGGCCGACAGGGAACTCCAGCGCGGCGTATGGGTACCGATCTGTGCCTCCATGGCATCGACCTGGCCGTATTGGTCCAGAGTCTGCATGAAGCGCTGGCGTGTTTCTGGGTCGTGCAGCAGGTCGGGCAGAAACAGGGTCTGCGGTGCCGCCTTCAGTCCCAGGCGCTCGGTGAGCCGGTGGTTGATGAAATGCACGCGGCCGCTCTCGACCTCGGCCAGCAGCACGTCGCTGGGGCTGGTGTCCAGAATGAAGCCCAGCAGCGCGCGGCTTTCTTCGAGCTTGCGTGCGCGCCGGGCTACGCGGTCTTCCAGCAGCCGGTTGGTTTGCGCCAGCTGCCGGGATGCAGCTGCGGCGGAGCGTGCGTCCTGCACCAGCCTGGCAATCAGCAGCGTGGTGCCCACGAGCAGGGCGCTGAGCACCACGCTGAGCACGACGAAGCGCTGGTGCAGCTGCTGGCGCGCACGGTCGGTTTGCTGGGTGCTGAAAAGGTGCACCGTGGCCACGGCCTGGCGCATGCGCTCCAGCAGCGTGTCGGACTGGCGGGTGATGTCTTCAGCGACACGGCGGGCGGCGGGGGGCGTTGTTGCAGCGCGGTCAGCCGGGCGGACCGTGGCTTGGTCTGACCATTGTTCGACCTGGGTGCGCAGCTGGTCAAGATCCTGTGCGGTGCCCGTTAGTGCCTCGCGCAGCTGGGTGCTTACCCGTGGGCCCCGGCCGCTGGTGTCGAGGGTGCTGTACAGCACGTCCAGCCGGTCGCTGAGTTCCTGCGCACTGGCTTCCTGGGCCCGCAGCTGGCGCGCCAGCAGGCTCACCCGCGCCAATTCGTTGTGCACGCTGGCGATGTACCAGAGGTCGTTTTGCTGGTGGGGCCGTGCAAGGTCCTGGGCCTGGCGCAGCGTCCACCACAGGGCAGCCGACGTACCCAGGGCCATGGCCACCACCACGGCCAGCAGCCGGTAGGTGGTGCGTGGGCTTCTGGTGGTGCCAGTTCCGTTGGTGCCGCCACCAGCGCCGTGCCCGGTGGCCTGTGACTTAGCGGACGGAGACTGCATGGACCTGCCAAATGGTGCGATTGACGTAGTCCTGGCCCTGCTGCAAATCAGGGTGAGCGTCAAACGGGTAGATCAGGATCAGCGGTCCCTTGTCGCGGATGCCCATGCGCTGGCCGTCGCGCCGGTAGGCCAGCACCGGGTCGTAACGGACCAGGTCGCTCCAGGGGATCTCGACCGCGTAGTCGTTCAAGGCGGCCAGCACAATGCGGCTGTGTTCATTGCCGCCGAGCTGCATGACCAGGTGGCGCAGTGGCACCCCGGTCCAGCGGTGTTCACCGGCCAGACCCAGTGCGGGGGGCAGGGTGGTGGTGATGTCGCGTGCGGGCAGTCGCTCCAGAGCCTGCGGGTCGCAGGCCTGCGACCGACCTTCTCCGGGAGGCTGCAGTTGCAGCACGCTGCGGCCCTGGGGTGCCGGGCACACGGGTGCAGGATGGGCCCACAGCGGCAGGCACAGGCTCAGGGTGCCCACCGCGGCAGTCAAGGAGGTGCCTGCGCGGGCCCGCAGGGCAGCCAGGAGTCGGAACAACATCGTCACCACTTTCACGTCCTGCCGGCGCACAGGGGCCCGGACTGGCTCCGGGTGCGGCGGCTGGCTCGGTTCGACTATGCCCGTGAAAGCAGGAAAACCGGCGGCCGTCCAATGGAAAATTGCCGCAAGATGGGTGGTTTTGACAATTGTTGACGGTATTTTCGGGCTGGTAGGTGACTGTTGAGGCTACAGGTTGGTTGCGGCTACCACTTCGCTCATGTCGGTCAGGCCTTGCAGTACCTTTTCGATACCGTCCTGGCGCAAGGTCAGCATGCCGGCGGCCAGTGCCGAGTGCCGGATGTCCGAGGCGGGGGCCCGATGGCGGATGTGCTGGCGAATGGCTTCGTCACTCATCATCAGCTCGTGGATGCCCAGGCGGCCGTGGTAGCCGTGGCCTTCGCATTTGGCGCACCCCACCGGGCGCCACATCCGCAGCTCGCCCTGGGCGCCGCCGTGTTGCTGGCGCCAGCGCCCGATCTGCGCCTGGCGCGCCTCGGCGGTGTTGTGGGTGCCACTCTCCAGGTACTGAGACGCCAGGCCCGTCAGCATCTCGTCGTCGGCCACACGCGGCTCGCGGCAGGCGGTGCACAGGCGCCGCACCAGGCGCTGTGCCAGGATGGCGAGCAGCGAATCCGAGAAGTTGAAGGGGTCCAGACCGATTTCGAGCAGGCGTGCAATGCTCTCGGGCGCCGAGTTGGTATGCAGGGTGGACAGCACAAGGTGACCGGTGAGCGAGGCCTCGATGGCGATGCGCGCAGTCTCCTCGTCGCGCATCTCGCCGATCATGATGACGTCCGGGTCGGCGCGCAAAAAGGTGCGCATGGCCGCGGCAAAGGTCCAGCCGATGCGCGGGTTCACCTGCACCTGGCGCAGGCCCTCCTGCGTGATCTCGATGGGGTCTTCTGCCGTCCAGATCTTGCGGCCGGCGGTGTTGATGTCGCGCACCACCGAGTGCAGCGTGGTCGTCTTGCCGCAGCCCGTGGGGCCACACACCAGCACAAGGCCATAGCTTTTCTGCACCACCGCGCGCAGCGCCAGCAGGTTGGGCTGGCTCAGGCCGATGTTCTCCAGTGGCAGCGGCTTGGCGCCCGCCAGCAGGCGCAGCACCACGTCTTCCAGTCCGCGCGAGGTGGGCACGGTGACCACGCGCAGCTCCACCGGGGGGCCACCGAAGCGGGCAAAGTCGATCTTGCCATCCTGCGGCTTGCGGTGCTCCGAGATGTCCATGCTGGCCATGATCTTGATGCGCGCCACCATCGCAAAGCGGTAGCGCGCGGGCAGCTCAAGGTAAGGCACCAGGTCGCCGTCGATGCGCAGGCGCACACGCACGTTGTGCGGGGCTGGCTCGGTCTCGATGTGGATGTCGGACGCGCGGTGGCTGATGGCTTCGTCAATCACCGAGTTGATGAGCCGCACCAGGGTGTTGTCCGACTCGCTGATCACATCGGCCTGCTCGGTGTCGGCGTCTGGTGACGCAGTGGCCAGGTTGGTCAGCAGCTCCTGCGAGGTGGCGCGTGCGCCCGATACAGCGCTGCCCGCGTCGGCAGGGCGGGTGCGGTAGGCCTTGTGGATGGCTGGCATCAGCGTGCCGGGCGCTGCCTGCAGCGGGATCAGCCGCCGTTGGGTCAGAAAGCGGATCTCGTCGATCAGCACGCGGTCCCAAGGGTCGGCCATCAGCAGCACCAGCGCGTCCTCGCGTGCGATCAGGGGCAGCACGGATTCACGCTCGGCCACGGCACGGGGGATGAGTGCCAGTGCCGATGCCTCGGGTGTGATATCGCCCGGATGCACGGTGTATTCGCCCAGCCACGTGGCGATGACGCCGCGCAACTGGTCCTGGGTGAGCGCCCCCCGGTCCACCAGAATCTGGCCGATCGGCCGTTGCACGCCATTGCCGCGCTCTTCTTGCTGCGCCTGCAGGCCCTCCGCCAGGTCTGGGGTGGACAGCAGTCCTGCGTGGACCAACGCCTCGCCCAGGTGCCGCGCCTTGCCCACCGTGGGGTGGGGGGTGGAGATCTGACGCCACAGCGCCTCGGCGCTTTGGGGGCGGAAACTGTGGGCGGGGGGTGGGGCGGAGGTGCTGGCGTCGGTCATCGGGACAGAGTGTCTGGGGCTTATAGGGTCAGTGCGTAATCCACCGTGATGGGTGCGTGGTCCGAGAACTTTTCACCCTTGTAGATATGTTCTGCGCGCGCCAGCGCCGCGAGCGCAGGGGTGGCCAGGTGGTAGTCCAGCCGCCAACCCACGTTGTTGGCATACGCCTGGCCGCGGTTGCTCCACCAGGTGTAGGCGGTGTCGGTGGCGGTAGGTTGTAACTGACGGTAAACGTCTATGATGCCGCCGCCTTCATCAGTTGTGTGCAACAACTTTGTCATCCAGGCGCGTTCTTCGGGCAAAAAACCACTGTTCTTCTGATTGCTGCGCCAGTTTTTGAGGTCGATTTGCTGGTGCGCAATATTGATGTCGCCACACAGAATGAAGTCGCGCTCGGCCTTCAGGCGCATGAGATGGGGGTGGAACTCGGCCAGAAAGCGGAACTTGGCCTGCTGGCGCTCTTCGCCCGAGGATCCGCTGGGAAAGTACGCGCTGATGATGGACAGCTTGCGGGCGGGCGTATCAAAACGCAGCTCGACATATCGGCCCTCTGCATCGAACTCTGTAGATCCATAGCCAATGACTACATCGGAAGGCTCGTGCCGGGTGTAGACCCCCACACCGGAATAGCCCTTCTTTTGTGCAAAGTGAAAGTGACCCTGCAGACCCGCCATGCGTTCGAACCGGTTGGCCATGTCGGCGGCCTGGGCCTTGACTTCCTGCACACAAATACAATCCGGCCGCGTGGCTGCCATCCAGCTTTCCACGCCTTTGCTGGTGGCCGAGCGGATGCCATTGAGATTGAGGCTGGTTAACTTGAACAAGGATTTCCCCATGGTGGATGTTGGCGTGCAAACCCCCGAACAGGGCCAGCTGGCGCAGGATTTCGTCCGTTTTGCCGTCGAGTCGGGCGTGCTGCGGTTTGGTGAATTCAAGACCAAGGCAGGGCGTCTGAGCCCCTACTTCTTCAATGCCGGTCTGTTCGACGACGGCCGCAAGATCGGGCGGCTCGCGGAATTCTATGCAAAAGCCCTGCTGGCCAGCGGCATCGAATTCGACATGGTGTTTGGCCCTGCGTACAAGGGGATTCCGCTGGCTGCCACGGTGGCGGTGGAGCTGGCGCGCCTGGGGCGCAACGTGCCCTTTGCCTACAACCGCAAGGAGGCCAAGGACCACGGCGAGGGCGGCACGCTGGTCGGCGCACCCCTTGAGGGCCGGGTGCTCATCGTGGACGATGTGATGTCAGCCGGCACGGCCGCCCGTGAGTCCATCGCCATCATCCGAGCCGCTGGTGCCACGCCCCACGCGGTAGCTATTGCGCTGGACCGCCAGGAAAAAGCCACCGAGAATGGGCAGGACGTAGATCACAGCGCGGTGCAGTATGTGCGCAACCAGCTGGGCATGCAGGTGTGCGCCATCGCACGGCTGGCAGACTTATTGCTCTTCCTTGAGCAAAATGGGGAAGAGGGGATGCGTTCCCACCACGAGAAGGTGCTGGCCTACCGCCAGCGGTATGGCGTCAACGAGGGGTAGATGATTTGAGCAAATCGGCGTGGATCATGGGCGGGTTTCTGTTGGCCACCCTGGGCGCTGATTTGGCATGGGCGCAAGCCCCCGGGACATCGAGTGGCATCTACACCTGCGTGGACCGCAATGGCCGACGCCTGACGGCCGACCGGCCGATCGCCGAATGCCTGGACCGGGAGCAGCGCGAGCTCGGTCCCTCGGGCATCGTGCGGCGGCAGATCGGCCCCTCGCTGACCGAGCAGGAGCGAGCCGCGCAAGAGGTACAGCGCCGCAAGGAGGCCGAAGCCCGTGCCCGCGAGCTGGAAGACCGCCGCCGCGAACGCGCGCTGACGGCCCGTTACCCTGACAAGGCCACGCACGATGCGGAGCGCGCTGCGGCCATCCAGCTGGTGGACGATGTGACGGCTACCGCCGAAAAGCGCCTCGTAGAGCTGGCGCAGCAGCGCAAGGCCTTTGATGTGGAGATGGAGTTCTACAAAAAGGACCCCAACAAGGCCCCCATGTCACTGCGCCGCAAGATCGCCGAGAACGAAGACAGCATTGCCGAGCAACAGCGATTCATTGCAGGGCAAGACCAGGAAAAGCGACGCGTGCACCAGCGCTTTGATGTGGAGTTGGCTCAGCTTCGCAAGCTGTGGGAGGCGCAGCGTATGCCTTCGACCGGTGCAGTGCCCGCCAGCGACGCCACACCAGCTGCCACGCGGTAGGGCGTGTGCGCTGGGAACGTTCCCCCGGCCCTTGGCCTACGAAGTGCACCGAGAGATCCAAACAACAAAGGGCCCTGCGGCCCTTTGTTGTTTGCGTGTCAGTCGGCGTGCGTCAGCCCGCCAGCTTGGCGCGCAACAGCTCGTTGACCTGCGTCGGATTGGCTTTGCCTTTGCTGGCCTTCATGATCTGGCCCACCAGCGCATTGAACGCCTTGTCCTTGCCTGCGCGGAACTGCGCCACATTGTCGGCGTTGGCGGCAATCACCTCGTCGATGATCTTCTCCAGCGCTCCGGAGTCGTTCATCTGCTTGAGGCCCTTCGATTCGATGATCTCATCGATCTTTTTGAGATCTTCTATGGCGCGATCAACGTATCCGTCAGAGATCGGCTGCCCTGCAATCAGACCGGCATCCCATAGCGTTTCAAATACCTGCTTAGCTGCGTTGTTGCTAATGGTGCCATCGTTGATACGCTGGATCAGCGAACCCAATTGAGTGCTGCTCACCTTTGCTTGTTCGATGCCAATTTCTTCCAAATTTAGGCGACGTGACAGCTCACCCATCACCCAGTTGGAAGCCAGCTTGGCTTGCCCGCATACCTTGGCCGCCGCTTCAAAGTATGCCGCCATGGCCTTGCTCTGCGTGAGTGTGGTGGCGTCGTACTCGGGCAGGCCATAGTCCGCCACAAAACGGGTGGCCATGGTGCGAGGCAATTCGGCCATTTGCGCACGTTCATCCTGCACCCACTGCTCTGAAATGTGCAGAGGAGGCAGATCGGGGTCCGGAAAGTAGCGGTAGTCCGCTGCATCTTCCTTGGTCCGCATCGCGCGCGTTTCGCCCGTGTCTGGGTCGAACAACACGGTGGCCTGCTGGATCGCGTGGCCGTCTTCGATCTGCTCGATCTGCCAGCGGATTTCGTAGTCGATGGCCTGCTGCATGAACTTGAACGAGTTCAGGTTCTTGATCTCGCGGCGCGTGCCCAGCGGCTGGCCGGGCCTGCGCACCGATACGTTGGCGTCGCAGCGGAAGCTGCCTTCCTGCATGTTGCCGTCGCAGATGCCGATCCAGGTCACGATCTTGTGCAGTTCCTTGGCATAGGCCACGGCCTCTTCGGACGAGCGCATGTCGGGCTCTGTCACGATCTCCAGGAGTGGTGTGCCCGCGCGGTTCAGGTCGATGCCGCTCTGACCAATGAAGTCTTCGTGCAAGGACTTGCCCGCGTCTTCTTCGAGGTGGGCGCGCACCAGGCGCACGGTCTTCTTCTCGTCACCCAGAAAGAATTCCACCTCGCCGCCCTGCACCACCGGGATCTCGAACTGGCTGATCTGGTAGCCCTTGGGCAGGTCGGGGTAGAAGTAATTCTTGCGCGCAAAAATGCTCACTGGCGCAATGTGGGAGCCCAGGGCCAGTCCCAATTTGATAGCGCAAGCCACAGCCTCGCGGTTCATCACGGGCAGGGTGCCGGGCAGGGCCAGGTCCACCGCGCAGGCTTGGGTGTTGGGCTCGGCACCAAAGGCGGTGGGCGCGCGGCTGAAAATTTTGCTCTGCGTGGCGAGCTGGGTGTGGGTTTCGAAGCCGATAACGACTTCATAACCGTGGATCAATTTGCTGGTCGTCATGTCACAGACCTCCGGGTTGGCGGAGGTGGAAATCGGTGGCTTGCTGCAGGCGGTGCGCAGCGTTCAGGAGGCGGGCTTCCTGGAAGTAGTTGCCGATCAGCTGCAGGCCCACGGGCATGCCGCCTTCGCCAAAGCCGGCGGGCACGCTCATGCCGGGCAGGCCTGCCAGCGAGCCGGGCAGGGTGAAGATGTCGGCCAGGTAGTCGGCCAGAGGGTCGTTGCCATGGTCGCCCAGCTTCCAGGCCACGGTGGGGGCCACGGGGCCTGCGATCACGTCGCAATCCTTGAACGCGTTCTGGAAGTCGTCGGCGATCATGCGGCGGATCTTCTGCGCCTGCAGGTAGTAGGCGTCGTAGTAGCCGTGTGACAGCACGTAGGCGCCGATCATGATGCGGCGCTTGACTTCGTCGCCAAAACCTTCGGCTCGGGTCTTCTTGTACATGTCCACCAGGTCGGTGTAGTCCTTGGCGCGGTGGCCGAACTTCACGCCGTCAAAGCGGGAGAGGTTGGACGACGCCTCGGCCGGAGCAATGATGTAGTAGACCGGAATGGACAGCTGCGTGCGCGGCAGGCTGATGGGCACGAGCTTGGCGCCGAGCTTTTCGTATTCCTTCAGGGCACCATCTACGGCGGCGCGCACATCGGGCGCCAGGCCTTCGCCAAAAAACTCGGCGGGGATGCCGATGCGCAGGCCATCGATGCTGTCGTTGAGCTTGGCGCTGAAGTTCTCTGCGGGCACGTCAAGGCTGGTGGAGTCGCGGTCCGGGTCCGGGCCGCACATGGCGGACAGCAACAGTGCGCAGTCTTCGGCCGAGCGGGCCATGGGGCCGGCCTGGTCGAGGCTGGAAGCGAACGCGATCATCCCGTAACGGCTGGCGCGGCCATAGGTGGGCTTGATGCCGGTGATGCCGCAGAACGACGCGGGCTGGCGGATGGAGCCGCCGGTGTCGGTGCCGGTGACGGCCGGGGCCAGGCGCGCGGCCACGGCCACGGCGCTGCCGCCGGACGAGCCGCCCGGGATGCGGTCTGTGGCCCAGGGGTTGCGCACCGGGGCGGGGGCGTCAAAGCCCACGGGGGCGACGGCGGAGTTCTCGTTGGCCGAGCCCATGGCGAACTCGTCGCAGTTGAGCTTGCCCAGCGTCACGGCGCCAGCGTCGGCCAGCTTGGTGACCACGGTGGCATCAAAGGGCGACTGGTAGCCCGCGAGCATCTTCGAGCCTGCGGTGCTGGGGAAACCTTTGGTGACAAAGATGTCCTTGTGCGCAATTGGCACGCCCGCCAGCGGGCCGGCGGTGCCTGCGGCAATGGCGGCGTCCTGGGCGCGGGCCTGGGCCAGGGTGATGTCCGGGTTCACGGCCACGTAGGCGCCCAGGTTCTGGTGGGCCTGCGCGCGGGCGAGGAAATGCTGGGCGGCCTCGACGGCCGAGACGCGGCGCTCGCGCAGCTCGGTGGCCAGCTGGGCCACGCCCAGGTCATGCAATGCGGTGGAAGTCATGCGGCGGGGCTCTTACTCGATCACTTTGGGCACGAGGAACAGGCCTCGTTCGACGGCGGGGGCGCTTTGCTGGTTGGCTTCACGCTGGTTGGGCTCGCTGGCCACGTCCTCGCGCAGCCGCAGGGCCACGTCCTGGATAGCTGCGACGGGGTGGGCCAGGGGCGTGACGCCCGAGGTATCCACAGCCCGCATCTGTTCCACGATGTCAAAGAAGCCATTGAGCTGCGTGAGCATGCGCTCACTTTCGGAGGGCGTCAGCTCAAGCCGCGCCAAGTTGGCAATGCGGCCGATGTCCTGGGGGGTCAGTGCCATAGGGAGGAGAATCTAGAGAAACCAGAAGTAAAGCTGTGATCCGGGCTGCGCCGGAGGGAGTTATTCACAGGGGATGGGGTATTATCCCGGCTTTGCCGCAAAGCTCCTGGAATGGGAGTCAATTGCGTGAAAAAAGCCCATAAACACCCCCCTGAATACCTGGCGATGGCAGGCCGACGCGCATGCCGTGCCCGAGAGGATTTTTGAATGTTCGGAGCTTTCCGTCGGTATTTCTCCACCGACCTGGCCATTGACCTTGGCACAGCCAACACCCTCATCTTCGCCCGCGACAAAGGCATCGTGCTCGACGAGCCCTCCGTTGTCGCCATCCGCCACGAAGGCGGGCCCCATGGCAAGAAAGTAATCCAGGCCGTAGGCCACGAGGCCAAGGCCATGCTGGGCAAGGTGCCCGGCAACATCGAAGCCATCCGCCCGATGAAGGACGGCGTGATCGCCGACTTCGTGATCACCGAGCAGATGATCAAGCAGTTCATCAAGATGGTGCACCCGCGCACGCTGTTCACCCCCAGCCCGCGCATCATCATCTGCGTGCCCTGCGGCTCGACGCAAGTCGAGCGCCGCGCCATCAAGGACGCGGCCGAGGCCGCAGGCGCCACGGCGGTCTACCTGATCGAAGAGCCCATGGCCGCCGGTATTGGCGCGGGCCTGCCGGTGTCGGAAGCCAGCGGCTCCATGGTCGTGGACATCGGCGGCGGCACCACCGAAGTCGGCGTGATCTCGCTGGGCGGCATGGTCTACAAGGGCAGTGTGCGCGTCGGTGGCGACAAGTTCGACGAAGCCATCATCAGCTACATCCGCCGCAACTACGGCATGTTGATTGGCGAGCCCACGGCCGAAGCCATCAAGAAGAACATCGGCTCGGCCTTCCCGGGCTCCGAAGTGCGCGAGATGGAAGTCAAGGGCCGCAACCTCAGCGAGGGCGTGCCACGCAGCTTCACCATTTCGTCCAACGAAGTGCTGGAAGCCCTGACCGACCCGCTCAACCAGATCGTCTCGGCCGTGAAGAACGCGCTGGAACAAACCCCTCCCGAGCTGGGCGCCGACATTGCCGACCGGGGCATGATGCTGACCGGCGGCGGCGCTCTGCTGCGCGACCTGGACCGCCTGCTGGCCGAGGAAACCGGCCTGCCCGTGCTGGTGGCCGAAGACCCGCTGACCTGCGTGGTGCGCGGCTGCGGCATCGCCCTGGAGCGCATGGACCGCCTGGGCAGCATTTTCACGAGCGAGTAAGTCGGCAGGCCTGTATGCTGCAGGCACTTTTTTTGCGCTCTGAATTGCATGACTGCACCTGCTCCAATGCTTGTTTCTGAGCACCCGCCCGTGGAGCCCGCTCCCCGCGGCAGATCCTGACCGCTGCGCACCATGCCCTTGGGTACTCTGGAGCGCAGCGCTCCCCCTTTCTTCAAACAGGGCCCTTCGGCCCTGTCGCGTTTGGCCGTGTTCAGTGCGCTGGCGCTGTTCCTCATGGTGGCCGACGCACGCTTTCAGATTACCGGCCCCTTCCGTCAGGCCGTGGCCACGGTGCTGTACCCGGTGCAGTGGCTCATGCTGCAGCCGGTGGAGTTCGCCAGCCACGGGCGCAGCTATTTCCAGTCGCTGCAAACCGCGCAAGAAGACCTGGATGCCGCCCGCAAGAAGATGACCGTGATGGGCCAGCGCGCCAACCAGGCCGACCAGCTGGCCATGGAAAACCAGCGGCTGCGCAAACTGCTGGAGCTGCGCGACCGGCTCCAGACCCCTGCACAGGCGGCCGAAGTCATCTATGACACCGCAGACCCCTACACGCGCCGCGTGGTGCTGGACCGGGGGCAGCTGGGCGGCGTGGAGCTGGGCGCTCCGGTGATGGACGAGGCCGGTGTGCTGGGCCAGGTCACCCGCGTGTTTCCGCTGGTCAGCGAAGTCACGCTGCTGGTGGACCGTGACCAGGCGATTCCGGTGCTGAACATCCGCACCGGCGTGCGTGGCGTGGCCTATGGCGATCCGGTGGCGGGCCATGGTGGTGGCATGGAGCTGCGCTTCATGCCCGCCAACGCGGACATCCGCGAAGACGACCTGCTGACCACCAGCGGCGTGGACGGCCTGTATGCGCCGGGCCTGCCCGTGGCGCGCGTGGTGAAGGTGGAGCGTCGTGCCGACTCCGCGTTTGCGCGCATCTACTGCGTGCCTTTGGCGCAGGTGCAGGGTGCGCGCCATGTGGTGGTGCTCAAGCCCCTGGCCGACAACGAATTGCCCCGCCCGGATGCGGCCCCCGCCGCGCCCGCGAACAAACGCGGGGGCCGCAAATGAGCCGCCGCCTTGCCCCGATGACCCCGACACAAGGAGGCTCGCGATGATCATGCCGCGGGGTGAGCCCCTGCTGATGCCGGTGAACCCGGTGTTCATCTGGGCCAGTCTGGCTGCGGGTCTGGCCATCAACATGCTGCCGCTGGGCCGCGTGGTGTGGATGCCTGATCTGCTGATGGTGTTGCTGGTGTTCTGGGGCGTGCACCAGCCGCTGCGCATTGGCATGGGGGCGGCCTTCGTGCTGGGCCTGTGCATGGACGTGAGCCAGTCTGCGCTGCTGGGCCAGCATGCGCTGTCCTACACCGTGCTGTCGTTCGGAGCTATCGCCATCCACCGCCGTTTGCTGTGGTTCAGTGTGCCGTCGCAAGCGCTGCAGGTGTTTCCGCTGTTTGCCGTTGCCCATGCCATCGAGCTGCTGCTGCGCATGGCGGCGGGCGGAATTTTCCCGGGGTTCTGGAGCTTTCTGGCCCCGTTCCTGGAAGCGCTGCTGTGGCCGCTGGCCAGCTGGGTGCTGCTGGCGCCCCAGCGCCGCCCGCCCGACAAAGACCAGAACCGGCCGTTGTGAACATGAGGCAACAACCCCCAGAGCGGCAGCGCTGCCTCACCCCTCTCTCGCAGCGCTGCGCACTGCGGGAAGGGCGGCGACGCGCTCGCGGCGGGGCGACCCTTGCTCGGCGTCCCCTGGCCTGGGCCGCGCCAGTCACACAGGCAGCCAGCTTCTGGGCCGTGTTTTCAGGGGTGAGGCCATGACCGAGGTGCGCAGCAGCGAAGCCGACGCCTCGCGGTTCCGGGTGCGCGCCTTGGTGGTGGGCCTGGTGGTGATGGCGGCGTTCTGCCTGGTCGCGGCGCGCCTGGTGTACCTGCAGGTGGTGCGCCATGAGGACCTGGCAGCCCAGGCGGAGAGCAACCGCACGGCCGTGGTGCCCATCGTGCCCAACCGGGGGCTCATCCTGGACCGCAACGGCGTGGTGCTGGCCACCAACTATTCGGCCTACACGCTGGAGATCACGCCCTCGCGTGCCGGCGTGCTGGACGAGACCATCGATGCCCTGGCCAAGGTGGTGGACATCCAGGCGCGTGACCGCCGCCGCTTCAAGCGGCTCATGGAAGAGTCGCGCAACTTCGAATCCCTGCCCATCCGCACCCGCCTGACGGATCAGGAGGTGGCGCGTTTCACCGCCCAGCGCTACCGCTTTCCGGGTGTGGACATCAAGGCGCGGCTGTTTCGCAACTACCCGCTGGGCGACGTGGCCAGCCATGCGATTGGCTACATCGGGCGCATCAACCAGACCGAGAAGGCCCGCATCCAGGACTCGGAGGACGAGGCCAACTACCGGGGCACGGAGTACATCGGCAAGCTCGGCATCGAGCACAGTTTCGAGTCGGCCCTGCATGGCGCGACCGGTGTGGAGCAGATGGAAACCTCGGCGGGTGGCCGTGCCGTGCGCAAGCTCTCCAGCCACGCCGCCACCCCCGGCGACAGCGTGATGCTGTCCATCGACATCAAGCTGCAAAAACTCATCGAAGAGCTGTATGGCAGCCGCCGCGGAGCGCTGGTGGCGATCGACCCGCGCAATGGCGAGATCCTGGCGCTGGTGAGCAAGCCCACCTTCGACCCCAATCTGTTTGTCGAAGGCATTGACGCCGAAAACTGGGCCGCGCTCAATGAGTCCATCGACAAGCCGCTGCTCAACCGCGCCCTGCGCGGCACCTACCCGCCCGGCTCCACCTACAAGCCCTTCATGGCGTTGGCGGCGTTGCAGCTGAACAAGCGCTCGCCCAGCCTGGTGGTGAACGACCCCGGCTTCTACACCTTCGGCGGCCACACCTTCCGCAGCCACGAGGGCGGGCTGGGGGGCGTGGACATGCACCGTGCCATCCAGTTCTCCAGCAACACCTACTTTTATTCGCTGGCCGTGGACATGGGTGTGGATGCCATCCACGACTTCATGAAGCCGCTGGGTTTCGGCCAGTCCACGGGCATCGACCTCAACGGCGAAGTGCGGGGCACGCTGCCCAGCACCGAGTGGAAGCGCAACACCTACAAACGCGCCGACATGAAACGCTGGTTCCCGGGCGAAACGGTGTCGCTGGGCATTGGGCAGGGCTACAACAATTTCACGATGCTGCAGCTGGCACTGGCCGAGGCCACGCTGGCCAACGGGGGCATCCGCTATCGCCCCCACATGGCCAAGGCGGTGAAGAATGCGGTCACCGGCGCCATCACCGAGATCGTGCAGCCCCCTGGCATCAACCTGGGCTACCAGGCCAAAAACGTGGAGCTGGTGCGCAATGCCCTGGTGGCGGTGAACAAGGGCGGCACGGGCACGCGGGTGTTCATGGGCGCGCCCTACACCTCAGCCGGCAAGACGGGCACCGCCCAGGCCGTGACCATGGGCCAGAACGTGAAGTACAACGCCAAGGCGCTGGAGGAGCACCAGCGCGATCACTCGCTGTTTGCGGCCTTTGCCCCGGCCGAGAACCCCACCATCGCCCTGGCCGCCATTGTGGAGAACGCAGGCTTTGGTGCTGCCCACGCCGCCCCGATTGCGCGGCGCGTGTTTGACTACTGGCTGCTGGGCGAGTACCCCAGCGAAGAAGACATCGCCGCCGTGCAAAAGGGCCTGGCCAGTGCGCCCATGGGCAAGCCCCGCAAGGCCAGCGAGGTGCCGTTGGTCGCTCCTTGATCTGGCGCTGGATTGCTATTAAATTGATAGCTATTGACGCAGTATCGACTAGCGCTACAAGCTGTTTTTGCTTCAAAAGCGCCTGCTAGGCACCGGCAGCGCGCGGTGACGGCTGAAGCTGGCTGAACACCAGCGCCGCCACAATCAGCGCCGCCCCGCTCAGCCCGGCCCAGCCCAGCTGCTCGCCCAGCAACATCCACGCCGTGAGTGCGGCAAACACCGGCTCCAGCCCGAACACGATGGCGCTGCGCATGGCGTCCACGCGCTGCTGGCCCCAGGCCTGCAGCGTCACCACCACCACGCTGGCCAGCAGGCCCAGGTACAGCAAGGCCAGCAAGGCGTCCACCGGCAGCTGGGCGGCAGAGTGCAGCCACTCCATGTTGCCGCTTTGCACCAGCAACAGCGCAGTGGAGGCCAGTGCCATCACTGTGGCCTGCGCGGCGGCCATGCGGGTGGCACGCAGGGGCTGTGCGGCCGTGCGGCGCGCGCATTCCTCCAGCGCCAGGATGTACAGCGCATAGAACACGGTGCTGGCCAGCGTCAGCGTATCGCCCAGGTTCCAGGGCTCGTTCTCGTGGAACATCAGCGCCATGCCTGCCAGCGCCATCACGCAGGCGCCCCACAGGCGCCAGCCGTAGCGCCGCCCCAGCGCTGCCATGGCGATCAGCGGCACCACCAGCACGTTGAGCCCGGTGACAAAGGCATTGCGGTTGCTGCTGGTGCGTGCAAGGCCCTCGATCTGCAGCCAGAACGCCAGGAACAGCAGCAACCCCAGCGCGCAGCCCCAGCGCCGCTCGTGGCGCAGCATGCCGCGCCACAGCGGCGCCAGCACCAGCAGTGCGATCACAAACCGCAGCCAGATGATCTGCAGTGCGTCGAGGTGCGCCGAGAGCAGTTTCATCGCCGGGAAGGTGGTGCCCCACACCACGGTCACAGCCAGCAGGGCCATCAGGCCCCAGCGTTCAGTACGCATCGACAAATTCCTAAATACCAAAAAAGAAAAAAGGGCCGCCGGTTGCCCGGCGGCCTCTGCGTTGCAGTGCAGTCCGGTGCGGACGGGGCTCAGTGGCTGACCTGGCCCAGGAACGCGCGGATGCGGTCGTTGGCCGGGTTGCTGAAGAACTCCTGCGGCGGCGCATCGTGCGCGATGCGACCCTGGTCGAAGAACATGACCCGGTCTGCCACCTCGCGCGCAAAGCCCATTTCGTGGGTGACCACGATCATGGTCATGCCGCCACGGGCCAGGCCGCGCATCACGTCCAGCACTTCCTTGACCATCTCGGGGTCCAGCGCCGAGGTGGGCTCGTCGAACAGCATCACCTTGGGTTGCATGGCCAGTGCGCGGGCAATGGCCACCCGCTGCTGCTGCCCGCCCGACAGCTGCCAGGGGTACTTGTGCGCATGGTCCTGCATGCCCACGCGGCGCAGCAGCTGCATGGCCTCGTCGTTGGCCTGGGTGCGCGGGGTGCGGCGAATGCGGCGGGGCGCCAGCGTCACGTTGTCCAGCACGCTCATGTGGCCGAACAGGTTGAACTGCTGGAACACCATGCCCACCTCGCAGCGCTGGCGCTGCAGGGTGGTGAGGTCGTCGCACACCTCCACGCCATCGATGGTGATGCGCCCGCTGTCGTGGGGCTCCAGGCGATTGATGGCGCGCAGCAGCGTGCTCTTGCCCGAGCCCGAGGCGCCAATGATCACCGTCACCTCGCCGGTGTGGAACACGGTGGACACGTCCTTGAGCACCTGGTGCGCGCCAAACGACTTGCACACGCGCTCGGCCACGATGTAGGGCTTGGGTGGAACGTTGGAGTTCATTGGTTGCGGCCCTCCACGTCAAAGCGGTACTCGACGGCGTTGGAGATCTGTGTGACCAGTGTGGTCAGCAGCAGGTAGGTGATGGCCACCGTGGTCAGCGTGGCGATGGGCTGGAACGTGGCCGACTGGATGCGGTTGCCCACGTTGGTCAGCTCCACCACGCCGATGGCGTAGGCCAGCGAAGAGTCCTTGAGCAGCGCCACAAAGTTGCTCACCAGCGGCGGCAACGAGATCTTGAACGCCTGCGGAAACACCACGTCCATGAACACATGCATGCGGCCCAGGCCCAGCGCCCGGGCGGCCTCGGTCTGCCCGCGTGGCACGGCCAGCAGGCCCGCGCGCAGGGCTTCGGCGTTGTAGGCGCCCACATTGAGTCCCAACGCCACGACGGCGGCGGCAAAGTCGGGCAGGTTCAGCCCTGGCACCAGCACCGGCAGCGCAAAGTACACAAACAGGATCTGCACCAAGAGCGGTGTGCCGCGAATCGCCCAGATGTACACGCCAGCAATCCAGCGCACGGGCGTCCAGCGGGCGGTGCGGGCCAGCGCCGCAGCTGTGCCCAGCACCAGGCCCACGGCACCGCTGACCAGCGTGAGCCACAGCGTGGTGCGCGCACCTTCAGAAAACGCCTGGGCATTGGGGCCGATGGGGTCAGGGAAGAACGACAGCAATTGGCCCAGCAACGAGAGGGCCAGCACCATCACCACCAGTGCAGCGACCAGCGTGGCATTGCTGCGCTGCTGTCGGGACCAGCTTTGTGGCCAAAGAGCGAGAAGCATGGATCAGACGACCAGAAGGTCTTGGTTGGAAATCGGACTGGGGCAGGGCGATCATGCGCCCGCCACCAGAAACGGCAAAGGGTGCGCAGCTGGCCCGAGCCCTCTGCGCACCCCATGTGCCATCACATCAGTTGCAGCGCACGTCTTCGTTGAAATACTTCTTGGAGACGGCGGCGTAGCTGCCATCGGCCAGCACTTCGGTGAACGCCTTGTTCCAGGCATCGGCCAGGCCGGTGTTGCCCTTGGCCATGGCGGGGGCGATGCGCTCGATGAACAGCATGTCGCCCAGCTTGAAGCCGGCTTTGGCGTTCTTGGCAGCGGCTTCCTTGGCCACGAACTTGTCGCTGACCCAGGCGTCCACGCGCTTGGAGATCAGGGCACGCTGGGCGTCGGTGTCTTGCGGGAAGTTCTTCACTTCCTTCACGCCGCTGACCTTCTTGACCTGCTCCAGGTAGCTGGTGCCGGTTTGCACGGCCACGACCTTGCCGGTCAGGTCCTTGGCGTTGCGGATCTTGTCGTCCATGGCCACGATGATGCCGCCCGAGCAGTAGTGGGGGTTGGCAAAGGTCACGGCCTTGGAGCGCTCGTCGGTCACACCGTGCGAGGCGATCACGGCGTCCCAGCGGCTCTGGCCCAGGCCGGTCAGCAGGGCGTCAAAGCCGAGCGTTTTCCATTCGAGCTTCAGGCCCATCTTCTTGACCACCAGCTCCGCCACTTCCACCTCGAAACCCGTGAGCTTGGTGCCTTCGAAGTAGTTGAAGGGGGCAAACTGGCCCTCGGTGGCCACGATGATCTTGCCGTCCTTCTTGACTTCGTCCAGCGTGCGGGCCTGGACGGCGAGGGCAGCGCACAGCGCCACGGCGGTGACAACGGCAGACTTGAAAAATTGCATGACAGGTTCCTGTGGGGGTGGTTCAGGTACAAAAAATCCGGCCTGCGGGTAGGCAGGCCGGAGCGGGTGGATGCGGACATCGCCATTGGCGATGGGCCTCGTCATCAAACGGAAACGTGCGGAAATTATAGGACGCGCGTTCACATTCGGGCCATGCAGGGCAACCCCGATGACCTCGGAGCGCCCTGGTGGTAGGCCTTGCAGGGCGTTGCAAGTTGGGTGCCACCCTGGCAACCGACATCTGGTGGGGGACGTGCAGGCCTACCGCAGAAAAGCGTCGTACCCCGTCTTCAGGATCAGGGTGCTCACCACCACGATGAAGATGCCCCGCACAAAGCCGGTGCCATGCTTGAGTGCCATGTGGGTGCCCAGCAGGCTGCCCAGCACGTTGGCCACGGCCAGCGTCACCGCAAAGTGCCACCACACATGGCCCTTGGCGGCAAACAGCGCAATCGCGGCAATGTTGGTGGCGCAGTTGAGCAGCTTGGCCGACGCCGACGCATTCAGAAAGTCATAGCCCAGCAGCCGCACGAACAAGAAGACGAAGAAGCTGCCCGTGCCGGGGCCAAAGAACCCGTCGTAAAAGCCGATGAGTACGCCGATCAGGCAGGCGGCGATCACCTCGGCCCGGCCCGCAAACCGGGGGGTGTGGTGCCGCCCCAGTTCCTTCTTGGCCAGGGTGTAGAGCAACACGCCCAGCAGCACCAGGGGCAGCAGCTTGCGCAGGAAGTCGGCCGACACCACGGTGACGGCCCAGGCGCCCACGAACGAGCCCGCAAAACCAGCAGCCGCAGCAGGCAGCATGGCGGACCAGCGGATCTGCACCTTGCGGCTGTACTGCCAGGTGGCCATGGCGGTGCCCCACACCGAGGCCGCCTTGTTGGTACCCAGCAGGGTGGCTGGGGGCGCGCCCGGAAAAGCTGCAAACAGCGCGGGCACCATCACCAGTCCACCGCCTCCCACGATCGCATCCACAAAGCCCGCGAGCAGCGAGGCCAGGGTCATCAAAATCCATTCCATCGCAGGATTGTCGCACCGGGCCTGCTATCGATTCAGGACTGTTCAGGATCGAACGGGCAAGAAAAAGGCGCTGGGATCGCCAGCGCCTGAAAGGGTGCACACCTCATTGGGTGTTTGGAATGTGGTTGTTGGTAGAAAGGTTGTCTCCTCGGGCCCCTCGCTTGGCACACCGAAGCGCGCTTTCGAGTGCCGCAACTGTAACGGCTGCACCCTGCTGGTGCATTGGGGGTTTCCCGCCCCCCGTTGTTGGGCGCCGGACGAGTTGCGGGGGCGCCCGGTGTTCCGATTCGGTGGCACCTGGCTGGCATGGCTCGTGCAATGCGCTTGTAACAAATTGCGAAAGGGAGCGTGCATGCGTGCAGTCAACCACCGGGTGTTTGCGGTCGTGTCGTTGTGTCTGGGGCTGCGCACTTGTGCACTGGCCCAGAGCGTGCCAGAGGCTCCCGCAGTAGCGGCGGCCCTCACACGCCCCACCCTGGTGGCGCAGGACACGGTGAATGCCGCCCATACCGGCTGGATGATGACCTCCACCGCCCTGGTGCTGCTGATGACGCTGCCAGGCATTGCGCTGTTTTACGCAGGCATGGTGCGCAGGAAGAACGTGCTCAACACCATGGCCAGCGTGGTCGCGATTGCAGCGCTGGTCAGCCTGTTGTGGTTTGCGTTGGGGTATTCACTGGCGTTCACACCGGGCAGCGCCTGGCTTGGCGGCTGGGACCGTGCTGGCTTTGCCGGGCTCGCCTTCCAGCTGGAGGCGGGCAAGCTGTCCGTGAGCCACATTGCGCCGCTGATCCCAGAGTCTGTGTACGCGATGTTCCAGCTCACGTTCGCCATCATCACAGCCGCGCTGCTGGTGGGCGCGTTCGTGGAGCGCATGCGGTTTTCGGCCATGCTCGTCTTCATCAGCCTGTGGACGCTCGTGGTCTATGCGCCGGTGGCGCACTGGGTGTGGGAGCCGGGCGGCTGGCTGGCGCAGATGGGCGCGCTGGATTTTGCGGGCGGCTCGGTGGTGCACGTGAACGCGGGCGTGGCGGGGTTGGTGTGCGCCTGGTTTCTGGGCCGCCGCGCGGGGTATGGGCGCGAGCCGTTTGAGCCCTACAACCTGGGGCTCACCATGGCGGGTGCGGGCATGCTGTGGGTGGGCTGGTTTGGCTTCAACGCAGGCTCTGCTGTCGCGGCCGATGGGCGTGCCGGGCTGGCCATGGCAGTGACGCACCTGGCCGCTGCGGCCGGGGCGCTGTCGTGGATGCTGGGCGAGTGGGTGGTGCGCGGGCGCCCGTCGCTGCTGGGGTTGTGCTCCGGCCTGGTGGCGGGGCTGGTGGCCATTACACCCGCCGCTGGTTTTGTCACGCTGCGCTCGGCGGTGGTGATTGGCTTGGTGGCCGGGCTGGCCTGCTACTGGGGCGCGACGGGGCTCAAGCGGCTGCTGCGGGTGGATGACTCGCTCGACGTATTTGGCGTGCATGGCGTTGGCGGCATCGTGGGGTCACTGCTCACCGGTGTGCTGGCCAGCAAGACCGTGGGCGGGGTGGCGGGTAGCCTGCTGACCCAGGCCATCGGCGTGGGCGCCGTGGCGGCCTACAGCCTGGTGGTGACGGCCGCACTGCTGTGGGTCATCAACTTTGCGATGGGCCTGCGGGTGGACGAACAGAGCGAACAGACGGGGCTGGACATTGCCCAGCACCGCGAGCGCCTGGGCGCCTGAATGGGCCCTCGAGAGACCCGGCAGGCCTTCCCCGCTCCTGCATCGTTGCGCAACGCGGGCAAGCAGGTGCAGTCCGATGGATGACCCCAATGCATTAAGGAGCCGACCATGTCCGATTCCGACAAGCTGGCAATTGCCGCTCACCTGCATGTGTTGTTGCGGCGCAAAACGGGTCGTGTGACCGACACCGAATGGATGGCGGCCAATGTGGAATATGCGCTAGAGATCGTGCGGTTTGCGCGCCAGCGCGCTGTGGACGACAACGCGCCCGATCTGGCCGAGTGGGCCGACCGCCTGGAGCACGCCCTGCACGCCACTCCCCTTGCAGCGCCGCGCCGTCCGCTGCTGGATGTGGCGGCGCAGGCTGTGCGCTCGCGCCCCGCACCGACGCCTGAGCCCGCCCCCGAGGTGCCGCGCTATGTGGGCGGCATCCGCTGAACGCTGCAGCGACCTGGGCGCCGGGGCTTGCAAAGATCAGTGGGGCGCAGTGCCTTGCGTGAACAGCCCGGCCGTGGGCAGCAGCCCGGTCAGCTGGTTGTCGCCGTAGGTGCGCAGCACCTGCGCAATCACCACCTGGTAGCCATTGAGCCACTGCGCCTGCGCGGCCTTGGCCTTCAGGTGCGCGGGGTGTTGCATCAGCGTTTGCAAGGCTTCCAGCGACTGCCAGTAATACACGTTGGACACCAGGCCGTTGCCCGTATCCGTCCAGGACTCCTCGCCCAGGTAGCCGTCGATGGAACGGGCGGCGGTGGCAATCGCCTCGTCCAGGCGGTGAAAGGCGTCGTCGAACTGTTTGGTGGCAAAGATGAAAGTGGAGGAGTACATCGGCGCGATGGTACTCACGCCGCCCGCCTTGCCTGGATGATCCACTCCGCCGCCTTCTCCGCCATCATCAGCGTGGGCGAGTTGGTGTTGCCGCTGGTGATGGTGGGCATGGCGCCCGCATCCACCACGCGCAGGCCGGCCACCACGCCGCCGCGTCCGTCGCGCACCCGCAGTTGCGCATCCAGCACGGCCATGGGGTCGCCGTCGCGGCCCATCTTGGTGGTGCCCACGGGGTGGAAGATGGTGGTGGCGATGTCGCCCGCCAGGCGCGCCAGGTCTTCGTCGCTTTCAAACTGCACGCCGGGCTTCCACTCCTGCGGCTGGTACTTGGCCAGCGCGGGCTGGGCCACGATGCGGCGCGTGACGCGCAGGCTGTCGGCGGCCACCTGGCGGTCTTCGGGGGTGGAGAGGTAGTTGGGCGCGATGGCAGGCGCGGCCTTGAAATCGGCGCTCTTGATGTTCACCGTGCCCCGGCTGGTGGGGTTGAGGTTGCACACGCTGGCGGTGAAGGCCGGAAAGCCGTGCAGCGGCTCGCCAAACGCATCGAGCGACAGCGGCTGCACGTGGTATTCGATGTTGGGATAGAGCTGGTCGGGGCTGCTGCGGGTGAACGCACCGAGCTGCGAAGGCGCCATGCTCATGGGCCCGCTGCGCTTGAGCGCGTATTCGAGCCCGATCTTGGCTTTGCCGACCAGCGAGTTGGCCATGGTGTTGAGCGTCTGCACCCCTTGCACCTTGAACACTGCGCGGATCTGCAGGTGGTCCTGCAGATTGGCGCCTACCCCGGGCAGGTCCACCTTCACATCCACGCCGTGCTGGCGCAGCAGCGCAGCCGGGCCAATACCCGACAGCTGCAGCAGCTGGGGCGAGTTGACGGCGCCTGCGCTCAGGATCACCTCGCCCGCCGCGCGGGCCGTGACCATCTCGTGGCCATCCCACACCACCACGCCGGTGCAGCGCTGGGTGCCGTCGGGCTGGGTTTCGAGGATGAGCTTGGACGCCTGCGCGCTGGTCCACATCTCGAAGTTGGGCCGGCCATAGCAGGTGGGGCGTAAAAAGGCCTTGGCGGTGTTCCAGCGCCAACCGCTTTTCTGGTTGACCTCGAAGTAGCCCACGCCTTCGTTGCTGCCGCTGTTGAAGTCGTCGGTGGCGGGGATGCCGGCCTGCTGCGCGGCGTGGGCAAAGGCGTCGAGCACGTCCCAGCGCAGGCGTTGCTTTTCCACCCGCCACTCGCCGGTGCTGCCGGTGGACTTGTTGCCGTGCAGGCGTTTGAAATTTTCGTTCACGCTGCCAGGCTGGTCCAGGCGCCAGTGGTCCTCGTGACGGCGGAAGTAGGGCAGGGCGTTGTCCCAGCGCCAGCTGGCGTCGCCCGTCAGCTCAGCCCACTGATCATAGTCGCGCGCCTGGCCGCGCATGTAGATCATGCCGTTGATGCTGCTGCAGCCACCCAGCGTCTTGCCGCGTGGGTAGCGCAGCGTGCGGCCGTTCAGGCCGGCGTCGGGCTCGGTGTTGTAGAGCCAGTCGGTGCGCGGGTTGCCGATGCAGTACAGGTAGCCCACGGGGATGTGGATCCAGTGGTAGTCGTCCTTGCGGCCCGCCTCGATCAGCAGCACGCGGTGGCGGCCGTCAGCGCTCAGGCGGTTGGCGAGCAGGGCACCGGCTGTGCCCCCGCCGATGATGATGGTGTCAAACGTTGTGTCGCTCATGGAGGAGGGGCGGTGCAGATCAAGGGTGGTAACGGTGGGCCATTGTGCGGATGGGGCAGGCCCTGTCGATAGGGTGTGTGCCTATTGCTACACTTTTAGTAGCTGCTGGTGCTTGTATTGATTGCGCTTGACGCCGATTTGATAATAATTACACGCCATCGCGGCCTGTCTGTGCTTGACAGGCTGATGTCCGACAGGGCGCGCAGGATTCGCTCCGCTACCATGCACGCTCTTCCTTGCTGCTTCTTGACGACCCCACCCCTGCGGCTGCCCTGGCGGCCAGACCCATGACCGACCACGCTCCCCACATCGTCCGCGCCGATACGCCCCAAGGGCCGTGTGCGCAGCTGCGTGGGCGCTGGGGTGCGGCCGAGCTGGGCAACGCGGCGCAATGGGAGGCCGTGTCGGACCAACTGCGCGGCGCACCCCCCGCCCCCACGCTGGGCTGGGACCTGCGGGAGCTGCAGTGGCTGGACCATGTGGGCGCGCAGCTGCTGTGGAACCACTGGCAGCACGCCTGGCCCGTGCAGTTGGCCTGCACCGACAGCCAGCGCACCATGCTGGAACGGGTGGCGCAGTTCACCTGTGTTGCACCGCCGCCTGAGCCTTGGCGCCTGGGCGAACAGGTCGATCACCTGGGCGTGCTGGTGCTGCACGGTGTGGACCACGCCCGCCACTTGCTGGAGATGGTGGGCCAGCTGGTGCTGGACCTGGGGCGCCTGGCACGCGCACCGCGCAAGGGGCCATGGCGTGATGTGTCCGGCCATCTGTACCGCATGGGCGCCACGGCGCTGCCCATCACGGCGCTGGTGGGGTTCCTCATCGGTGTGGTGCTGGCCTACCTGATGAGCCTGCAGCTGCGGCAGTTTGGTGCCGAGTCGTTCATCGTCAACATCCTGGGCATCTCGCTGATCCGCGAGCTGGGGCCCATGCTGGCGGCCATCCTGGTGGCGGGCCGCTCCGGCTCGTCCATCACCGCACAGATCGGTGTGATGCGCGTGACCGAGGAGCTGGACGCCATGCGCGTGATGGGCATCCCGCACGGGTTCCGGCTGGTGATGCCGCGCACCTTGGCGCTGGCGCTGGCGATGCCGCTCATCAGCGTGTGGACCACGCTGGCGGCGTTGGCGGGCGGCATGCTGGCGGCCGACATCTCCATGGACATCTCGCCGTCGTACTTTGTGCAGGCACTGCCCGCAGCGGTAAAGATCGGCAACCTGGGCCTGGCCATGGCCAAGTCGGTGGTGTTTGGCGCGTTCATTGCGCTGATCGGCTGCCACTGGGGCCTGCGCGTCAAGCCCAACACCCAGAGCCTGGGCGAAGGCACGACGGCGTCGGTGGTGTCGTCCATCACCATGGTGATCATCGTGGACGCGCTGTTTGCCATAGCGTTCAAGAACATCGGCATATGACTGAGCGCATCGCCAAGCCCGAACACATCGCCGTCGCGCCCGGTGAGCCGCCCATCGTGGATGTGCAAGGCCTCTGGACGCAGTTTGGCAAGGGCGACGAAACCTTCACCGTGCACCAGGACCTGAACTTCACCGTGCAGCGCGGCGAGATGCTGTCGCTGGTGGGCGGGTCGGGCACGGGCAAGACGGTGTTGCTGCGCCAGATCCTGGGCCTGGCCCGGCCCACGCGCGGGCAGGTCACCGTGCTGGGCCGGCCCGCGTCCGAGATGGGGCGCGAGGGGGCAGCCAGCCGGGTGGGCATGCTGTTCCAGCACGGTGCGCTGTTCTCGGCCTTCAACGTGCTCGACAACGTGGCCTTTGCGCTGCGCGAGCAGGGCACCTTGCCCGACGACCTGGTGCGCGATGCCGCGCTGGTCAAGCTGCAGATGGTGGGCCTGCAGCCCGAACACGCCACGCGCATGCCGGCCGACCTGTCGGGGGGCATGGTTAAGCGCGTGGCGCTGGCCCGCGCGCTCATCATGGACCCACCGCTGCTGCTGCTGGACGAGCCCACGGCGGGCCTGGACCCGAGCAGCTCTGACGACTTCTGCGCGCTGCTGCGAGAGCTGCGCGCGGCGCTGGGGCTCACGGTCATCATGGTCACGCATGATCTGGATACGCTGTTCGCGCTCAGCACCCGCGTGGCGGTGCTGGCGGACAAGAAGGTCATCGTCACTGGTCCGCCGCACGAGGTGGCGCACTTTTCGCATCCGTTCATCGAGCACTTCTTCATGGGCGAACGTGGCCAACGCGCCATGGCCCCCGTGCCGCCCGTGCAGCAGGCCCCGGTGCAGACCGCCGCCGTGCCTGCGCCTGACAAGGAACATCCCTGATGGAAAACAAATCCCACGCCCTCGCCGCAGGCATCTTTGTGCTGGTGGTGGCCGCCATGCTGGCAGGCCTGGCCATCTGGCTCACGCGCGACAACGCCAACTACGAGCAGTACGAACTCTCCACCCGCGACGGCGTGAGTGGCCTGCAGCCCCAGGCCACCGTGCGCTACAAGGGCGTGGCCGTGGGCAAGGTCACGCGCATCGGGTTCGACCCCCAGGTGAGCGGCAACGTGCTGATCCGTATTGCGGTCAACGAACAGGCGCCCATCAGCCCCACCACCTTTGCGGTGCTGGGCTACCAGGGCGTCACCGGCCTGGCACACGTGCAACTGGACGATGCCGAGAAGCCCTACCCCGAGCTGCCCCCCGGCCCCAGCGGCCTGCCGCGCCTGCCGCTCAAGCCCTCGCCCTTTGGCAAGCTGGCCGAACAGGCGCCCGCCATCCTCGGCCAGGTCGAAGAGGCCACGCGCCGCATCAACCAGCTGCTGGGCGACAACAACCAACAAAAGCTCACCGAGGCGCTGTCCAGCATCGGCCAGGCCGCCGGCAGCGTCAACACCCTGACCCAGCGGCTCGATGCCACCGTGGCCCAGCGCCTGGACCCGGCCCTGGCCGCGCTGCCGCCCCTGGCCAGCGATGCGCGCCAGACCCTGCAGTCATTGCAGCAGGCGGGCGCCAGTGTGTCGGCCCTGGCGGTGGACCTAGGCAAGACCAACCAGCGGCTCAACGCCGAGGGCGGCGCCATCGACCAGATCACCGCTGGCACCCAGTCCCTGGCGCGCGCCGCCGACCAGTTCAGCACCGCCACCCTGCCCCGGGTGAACCGCGCCGCCGACGACACGGCCCGCGCTGCCCGCCAGATGGGCCGCGCGGCCGGGGGCATCAGCGACAACCCGCAGCTGTTCATCTACGGCTCGGGCCGCATCCCGCCCGGGCCGGGCGAGCCAGGTTTTGGCAGCGCCCCGTGAGCTGGACCCCCTCCCGCGCTGCATTGTTGGCGCAGGCCCTCTGTGAGGAGTGAACATGAATACTATTAAAAATATAGCAACCAAGCCATATTCATCTAGCGCTACCGTGCTGTGGGGCTGTGGTTTGGCGGCGGTGCTGCTGCTCACGGGCTGCTCAGCCCTGCCAGCGCCTCCGGCCCGCCCCGTGCTGTATGACTTTGGCCCCGGCCCGCTGGCCACCGTGCCTACCGACCGCCGTGCGCCCCTGCCTCCGCTGGCGATGGCCGATATGGATGCCCCCGGCCTGCCCGAGGGGGGGAACGCCGTGCTGTACCGCCTGGCCTATGCCGACGCCCAGCAGCTGCGCCCCTACAGCCAGGCCCGCTGGAGCCAGCCGCCTGCACAGCTGCTGCAGCAGCGCCTGCGCGAGCAACTGGGCCAGCGCCGCGCCGTGCTCAAGGCCGACGACGGCGCCGCCCAGGCCCGCGAGCCCGCCCAGGGCAACAAGTTGCCCCTGGTGCTGCGCACCGAGCTGGAGGAGTTCAGCCACCTGTTCACCAGTCCCAGCGACAGCGCCGGGGTGGTGCGCCTGCGCGCCACGGTGGTCGAGCTGACCCCGGCGGGCGAATCGCTGCGCGGCCAGCGCGTGTTCATCGTGCAGCAGCCCGCCAAGTCGGCCGATGCGGCGGGCGGCGTGGCCGCTCTGGCAGCGGCGTCGGGCCAGCTGGCCAGTGAGCTGGCAGCGTGGGTGGAGCAGGTGGGGCAGTAACGCAACAGGTCTTTGTGGCGAGAGCCTGCAGGCAAGGCACTGGCTTTGGCCGCTGCGCCACGCAGCGCGCGTGGCCGTCAGGTGCCCGGCGGTATCGGGGACGGGGGCGCGGTCTCATGGCGTTCAATGCCCGTCACCACCCGCGCATAGCGTGCAAAGCTCCAGTACGCCCAGGCCCAGTCCAGCAGCACCACCAGCCGGTTGCGAAAGCCGATCAGGAAGTACACGTGCGCAAACAGCCAGAACAACCACGCAAAGTAGCCTGAGAACCGCACTGGCCCGGCGGGCGATGTGAGGTCCACCACGGCGGAGTTGCGGCCGATGGTGGCCAGGTTGCCGTAGTCGCGGTAGCGAAACGGCTGGGTGGGCTGGCCCGCCAGGCGGCGCAGGATGTTGGCCGCCGTGGCGCGGCCCATCTGCTTGGCGCCCGGCGACACGCCGGGCACGGGCGTGGGCTCATGGCCTGCCACGTGGCTCTTGGCTGCCGCCAGGTCGCCGATCACGCTGATCTCGGGGTGGCCCGGCAGCGTCAGGTCGGGCTCCACCACCACGCGGCCCGCGCGGTCGGTGCTGGCACCGGTGGCATCCGCCAGGTGGCGGCCCAGGGGTGACGCAGCTACACCCGCTGCCCATACAATGCATTTGCTATTTATTTGATAGCTGCTTGCGCTTGATGTACTAGCGATTGCAGGCGATTCGACCTTCAAGCCATCGCTGTCGATGGCGGTGACGCGGGCGCCCAGGCGAACGTCCACGCCCAGCTTTTCCAGTTGTTCCTTGGCGCGCTGGCTCAGGGCCTCAGGCATGGCCTGCAGCACGCGTGCACCGCCTTCGAGCAGGATGATCTTCGCGCTCGCGGGGTCGATGTGGCGGAACTCGCCAGGCAGCGTGTGGCGCGCAATCTCTGCCAGCGTGCCGGCCATCTCCACGCCCGTGGGGCCTGCGCCCACGACCACAAAGTTGAGCCAGTCTGCGCGGCGTACGGGGTCGGGCTCCTTCTCGGCCGCCTCGAACGCCAGCAGAACGCGGCGGCGGATCTCGAACGCGTCGTCCAGCGTCTTGAGCCCGGGCGCATAGGCCGCCCACTCGTCGCGGCCAAAGTAGCTGTGCGTGGCGCCGGCGGCCACGATGAGGTGGTCATACGGCAGCGTGGCGCCGTCTGCCAGATGCACGGAGTGCTGGCCCACGTCGATGCGGATGACCTCGCCCAGCAAGGTGGTCACGTTGCGCTGCTGCCGGAACAGGTGCCGGATGGGCGCCGCAATGGCCGGGGCTGACAGCCCGGCCGTGGCCACCTGGTAGAGCAGGGGCTGGAAGAGGTGGTGGTTGGTCTTGTCCACCAGGGTCACATCCACCGCCGCGCTTTTGAGAGCCCGGGCGGCTTCAAGGCCGCCGAACCCGCAACCGATGATGACCACGCGGGGGCGAAGCGGGGAAGCAGAGGGAGTCGTCATGCTGCCATTATTGGGGAGCCGGGTGGTGGCCCAGGCCCCTGCCGTGTTCGCGACCTGCAGGCCCCCGGGTCACGGGGGCTCCATCGAGTTACAGGAACCCCAGATCCACTGGGTAGTCCGGCCGGCCTGCCGCTGCGCCAAAGTGCGTGATGTTGGGCAGCACTCCCGCCATTTCGTTGTCGGCCACGCCAAACCACTTGGCCAGGGTGGCGGCGTACTGGTCCACCGAGGTGGACGGCAGCAGGCGGCCCTGGCCCACGTGCCACTGGTCTTCGGGGGCGGCCGTGTTGGTGATGCTGACCGGCGGCGCGCTGCCGTAGAAGGCCTTGCCTTTGACGGCTCCGCCGACCACCAGGTGATGGCTGCCCCAGCCGTGGTCCGAGCCATCGCCGTTGGAGCTGAGCGTGCGGCCAAAGTCGGACGCGGTGAACGCCGTGACTTTGTCGGCCACTCCCAACTCCACCGTGGCGTTGTAGAACGCGGTCATGGCCTCGCTCACGCGCTGCATCAGTACCGGCTGTTGCGCGATGAGGTTGTCGTGCAGGTCAAAGCCCCCCAGCGACACCAGGAACACCTGGCGTTTGCTGCCCAGGCTGGTGCGCGCGCCAATGAGGCGCGCCACCATCTTGAGCTGGTTGGCCAGGGAGTTGTTGTTGGGGAAGGTGGTAGCCAGCGTCACGCCCGCGATCCCGTTGGTGATCTGGCTTTCGGCTGTCACGGCGCGGGTGGTCACGCGGTTGTATTCGTTCTCCAGCGTTTGCGTGCGTGGCTGCTGGATGAGCGACGCGAGCGCACTCTGCACCGCTGAAGAACCGTACACCCGGTTCTTCACACCGTTGATGGCCACGGCCCCGTTGGTGCTGACCTGGTACTGCAGCGCCGAGTCGCCCGACAGGAACACCGCATTGCCCGTGACCGAGATGCAAGTGAACAGCGAATTGCCGTTGGAGGACAGTGCCAAGTCTCCGATGTTGCCGCCCCAGCCCACGGTGGAGCCCTCGGGCGAGGATGACTGCCACACCGACTGCTGGTCGTTGTGCGAGAACAGCTTGGGCGGCACGGGGTAGGTGGCGCGGTCGGCACTGTTGTACTGCGCGCGGGTCAGTGGCACCACCAGCGGGCCCACGTTGAGCTGCACGGCCGCCTTGCCGCTGTTGAACAGGCCCGCCAGCCCCGTCATGGCCGGGTGCAGCGCGTACTGGCGGCCGCCCGGCAGCGGCGTGGTGGGTGCCAGCAGCGTGGGGGTGAGGGTTGCCTTGGCCAGCGCGATGCCACCTGCCGCCTGACCTGAGCCACCGCCCCGGATGGTGTTGTAGCGGTTGTAGCTGTCGTCGTCGTAGGTGACCACGGTGTTGGCATAGTCGTTGCCGCCGTACAGGAACACGCAGACCAGCGCTTTGTAGTCGGTGGCGTTGAAGGCCGCAGCCTCGCCCATGGCAGCCAGGTTGAGCGCGAAGGGCAGGGCTGTGCCCGCAAGGCCCAGCTGGGTGGAGCGGCGCAGGAACGCGCGGCGGGTGTGGAGTTCGGGTTGAAGCAGGTGCATGGCGGGGCTTACTTTTGAACGAGGTACTCGGCCGAAGCCATGACCAGGAAGACGGCTGCTGCCACCCGGTCGAGCTTGACAGCGTCGGTGCTTGCGGCGGTGACGGGCGTTGCCTTCAGTGCGTCCGCAATGAGCTTGACGGTAGCGGTGGACAGCTGGCCTGCGCACATCAGCAGGTTGATCCGTGCGACCAGCGCGTCCGCATCCGCCACGATGGCCAGTTCGTTGGTGTAGCTGGCCTTGATGTCGTATCCGTTGTTGGAGGTGCTGCCGTTGTTGGGCAGCTCCGGGGCATTCACAAAGATGCCGTTGCGGATCACGCCCTGCATGTAGTTGAGGTAGCCCCCCACGCTGCTCTCGTTGACCAACTGGAACTCGGGTGCCACGGCGCCCGCAGCCGCTAGCGCCGTGGACGGCGGAACGTAGCCTGGGCGGAAGAAGTTGAAAACCGAGGGCGAACGCAGCGGGCTCTGGCCCAGGCGCGAGCCAGGGTCGCTCAGGTCGCCGATCTTCCAGCTGCCCTGCACTGAGTTGATGCCAAAGGTGCGGCCCCACTGCACAAAGCGCAGCATGGGCTCGCGCAGCTTGCCAAAGCCAGGCTGGGTCAGCCCGGCGGGCGAGCGTGCCTCGTCGTCCAGCAAGATGGCCTTGACCACTGCGCGCAGGTCACCCCGCACGCCTGCGCCGTTGTTATTGAAGGCGGCAGCCACCCGGGCCACGTAGGCGGGCGAGGGGTTGCTGGTGACCAGGCGCTGGATCAGCTGCTTGCCGATGAAGGGCCCCACATTGGGGTGATTGAACAGGGTGTCCAGCGCGGTCTTGAGCGCCGCAGCGCCCGGCGTGTTGGCGGGCACGGTGGTGCCCAGGAAGGTGGCCGCCAGCGTGGAATGGCGCGATGCATTGAGCGCCATGGGCAGCCGCGCAAAGGTGGTGTTGGAGACCACCCGTGTGGTGCCTGGTACGGTGGTGGGCACGTTCTGCGTTTGGTCGTAGTCGTAGCCCGTGAACACCCGTGCCAGATTGGTCACGTCGTTCATGGTGTAGCTGTCGATGGGCTTGCCAGCGCCGTCTTTCTTGGGGGTTCCGTCGAGGTTCAGCTCGACCAGCCCGATGGACATCAGCTGCATGACCTCGCGGGCATAGTTTTCGTCGGGCTGGCGGCCCGTGGCGGGGTTTTCCTTCTGGTTGCCACGGGTGTTGAGGTAGTAGCCCATGGCCGCGTTCAGCGTCATGTTCTCCAGCACGGAGCGGTAGTTGCCGAAGGCGTTGTTCACCAGCTGGTCCCAGTACCAGGCCATGGCATGGCAGCGCCAGGTGATGTCCACGCCGCTGAGCGAGACCACGCAGATCTCGGACAGCGCCAGCGCCACACGCTTGCGCAGCCCGTCAGGCGACTTCATGAGCTGGTACCAGATCATGTAGTCGGCGGGGTAGGAGTTGTCGTAGTAGGCCGTGTCGTTGCTGATGTCTGCGTAGCCGCGCTGGTTCAGCCAGTCCCAGCCGCCCTGGCTGAGACCCGCGCTGAACTGGCTGTCCAGCCAGTCGGCATAGGTGGTGGCGCGCAGGGCTGCGATCTCGGCGGTCGAGGCCGAGAACTGGGCCTGCAGCAGAAAGCGGGCGGCCTCGTTGTCCGTCGTGGCCGATGGATGGGCGTAGTTGCCCAGCGAGGGGGTGGATGGCGTCGGCGCACTGGGTGCTCCTGTACCCGGCGCGCCGTCGCCACCGCCACCACCGCAGGCGGCCAGGGCAGTGGATGCAAACAGCGCGGTCAACAAGGGCGCGTGGTCCCTGCTGGCGGTGTGGGTTTGTTCGGGGGGGAGGGGCAGGCCCTCTGGTGCCTCTGCAACCGCAGTTGTCAGAGTCGCCTCGTATGGATGTGTCATGTTGGTCGTGGTGAAAAGTGCGCAGTCGCGCAGGCACAGCCACGACTAAATCACAGGCTGTGCCCTTCTGGAAACACAAGTGTTACCAAGCGAAACATGCCATGGTAAGGGGCCCGCAGGCGATGCGCTGACTGATGGGCGATTGCAACACTTTGTACCCCCGGTGAGCTCTTGTCGGGCATCCGCCAGAGGGCGGGTGCCGTTGCATCGGCGATGTCCGTCACGTCCGTAGTCCTGTGCTGACGCGGGCTGCCTTGCCTGGACTACGGGGGCTGGGCAGATTCATTTCTACAGTGGGCTCCATCGCATCACGCAAATGTTCCACGCACTCCGAGTGGATGGCTGAAGCGAAGTTCTTATGAGGAGTTACACCATGAATGAAGACACCATCAAGGGCAACTGGAAGCAGTTCAAGGGCAAGATGATCGAGCAGTGGGGCAAGCTCACGAACGACGACTTCGATGTCATTGACGGCAAGCGCGAACAGTTCCTGGGCAAGCTACAGGAGCGCCAGGGCATTGCCCGTGACGTGGCCGAAAAGCAGCTCAAGGAGTGGCAGGACCGCCATCCTGACTTCCGCTTCAACGACTGATAGCGCCGCTGCGGCGCGCGCACTCCGCGCTTCGCACCCTGCGCCCCCGCCAGGGTTGCCCTGGCACACCGTCCCCCAAGATTTCATCCGATTGCACTCAATCGAACCCGAGGAGAAACCCATGACATTCCAACGCACCCTGATCGCCGCCTGCGCCGCAGGTCTGATGGCCACCACCGCTTTTGCCATGACCCCTGCAGAGCACAAGGCCTCCAAGGACAGCATTTCGGCGGACTACAAGATGAATAAGCAAAAATGCGACGCCCTCAAGGCCAACGCCAAGGACATCTGTGTGAAGGAAGCCAAGGGCACCGAGGACGTGGCCAAGGCCGAACTCGAAGCGCAGTACAAGCCCAGTGCCAAGGCCAGCCAGAAGGTCGCCGAAGCCCGTGCCGACGCTGCCTACGCCGTCGCCAAGGAAAAGTGCGACGACCTGACCGGCAACGCCAAGGACGTGTGTGTGAAGGACGCCAAGGCTGAGCATGTGAAGGCCAAGGAAAACGCCAAGGTGGCAGCCGCCCAGGCCAAGCCTGCCGATAGCGCTGCCGAGAAGTCCGCCAACGTGGCCGAGGCACGCAAGGACGCTGCGGCCGAGAAGAACGAGGCCAACTACAAGGCTGCCAAAGAGCGTTGCGAAACCATGACTGGCGACCTCAAGTCCAAGTGCGTGGACGACGCCAAGCGCATGTACGGCCAAAGCTGATCGGGTGTGGGCGCTGGGCGCCTGACCTGATCCCAGGCTGAGCATGACCAGACCCTGCCCGCTGCGCGGTGCAGGGTCTTGCTGTTTCTGGAGAAGCGATGCGCGCGGCCCGGCGCGCCCGGCCATCGCATGGCGCCATGTCATGACCTGTATCAACGCCCAGCCAGGCCGGGGCTTCTAAGCTCGCACCTTCGTTTGATCTGCCCGCCCAAGGAGTCCCATGGCCCACCTCGAATGGTCTGATGCGTTGAACCTCGACCTGCCCCTGATGGATGACACCCACCGGGAGTTCGTCGACTTGCTGGCCGCTGTGGACCAGGCCAGCGACGCGGAGCTGTTGCCCCGCTGGCGCGCGCTGGTGGAGCACACCGAGCAGCATTTTGGCCAGGAAGACGACTGGATGGCCTCCACCCGCTTTGCATCGGGCAACTGCCACAGCATGCAGCACAAGGTGGTGCTGCAGGTGATGCGTGAAGGCACGGCACGCGCCGAGCAGGGCGACCTGAAGGTGCTGCGCGTCATGGCCAGCGAGCTGGCGCTGTGGTTTCCGCAGCACGCGCAGAGCATGGATGCATCGCTGGCCCTGCACCTGCGCCGCGTGGGGTTTGACCCCGCAACGGGCGTGGTGCACGCTCCCGGTGCGTTGCCGGGTGCGCTGATACACGGTTGCGGTGGGGCCACGTGTTCGGACGCCGATGCCCCGGGTGCCAGCGAGCCCGCTGCCCAACGTGATAGCGCGCCCGCTGTGGCTGCCTGACCGGCGCACCTTCCCGGCCTGCCCGCAGCGGCAGGCTCAGCGAACGCTGAACGAACAAACGAGAGGCAGGCACGCACGGCCAGAGCACCGCCCTGGCGTGCTCCCGGGGGCCATCGGGCTTCCACCCGTGCAGCCGTCCGGCTTGTGTGGCATGCTGATCCATCTCAAGGCAAATGGGGGCGGCGCGGCCGCTTCGCGTCATGGCCGACACCACCCCTTCTGACGACCCCTGCGACGACACCGACCGCCTGCAAGCACTGCAGCGCTACGGAATTCTCGACACGCCCATGGAGCCCGCCTACGACGAGCTGGCCGACCTGGCGGGCTACATCTGCGAAGCGCCCGTGGCCCTGATCAGTCTGCTGGACAACCGGCGGCAGTGGTTCAAGGCCGCCCGTGGGTTTGCGCTGCGCGAGACCCCGCTGAGCGAGTCCGTGTGCCGTTACGCCATCCGGCAGTCGGGCGTTTTCATCGTGCCCGATTTGGCGCAAGACCCTCGTTTTGCGCACTACGCCATCGTCACGCAAAAGAACCCGCTGCGCTTTTATGCAGGGGCACCGCTGGTCACGCCCGATGGCTATGTGCTGGGCACGCTGTGCGTGCTGGACCACCGGCCGCGCGAGCTGTCTGCCAAGGTGCAGGACCTGCTCTCCGCCCTGGCGCGTCAGGTGATCCGGCTGCTGGAGCTCAAGCGTGCCAACGACCGCCAGGGCCAGATGCTGGTGGAACTGGAGGCGGCGCGCCACCAGATGGCCGTGCTGGCCCACACCGATGTGCTGACCGGCTTGGCCAACCGCCGCTCGTTCACCGACCGCCTGCGCCAGGAATGGGCGCTGCTGCAGCGGGGCAATGAGCCCGCTTGTCTGCTGATGATGGACCTGGACCACTTCAAGCGCGTGAACGACGTGTACGGCCACCACGTGGGCGACCAGGCGCTGCAGCTGTTTGCCACGCTGTGCCGCGAAGTCTTCCGTGCGGCCGATGTGCTGGGGCGCTGGGGCGGCGAGGAGTTTCTGGCCCTGTTGCCCGCCACCGGGATCGACCAGGCGCAGGTGGTGGCAGAGCGTGTGCATGCGGCGCTGGCAGCCCACCCGCTGCCCGGCATTGAGCCGGCGCTGGTGCTGTCGGTCAGCATGGGTCTCACCCTGTTCGACCCGCTGCGGCCGCTGGACATCACCTTGCGTCTGCTGGACTCCGCGCTCTACACCGCCAAGCGCGAGGGGCGCAGCCGCACCGTGGTGGTGTAGATGCTCTGTTTTTGATAGCTGCTGGTGCATATTGCACTAGCGCTATCGGCCATTTCTATTAGAAATTTTGCCCCAGAGGCCTGTGCGCGGCCCCCTGGGACACCTTCAGAACTCCGGGCGGCGCGGCAAAAGCAAGGCTGCGGTGCGCCACGCCAGGTCGCGCAGCGCCTTGCGCAGGGCGGGCGAATCTGCAGCGCCGCCCGCAGGCCCTCCATGGTCGTGGTCCGCCTCGGCACGGTGGGGGCAAAAGGCTGCGTCCAGCACCTGCTGCTTGGCGCAGTGCAAGGCCAGCCGGTCCTGCGACCGCAGGGCCGCCATCAACTGGTCGCGGTGGCGCTGCACCCGGGCCGCTTCGGCGGCGGTCAGCGCAGGGCCCATTGCGGGGCCGGTGCTGGCGGGCGGCGCCAGTGCCTGGGCCTGCGCCAGGTATTGGGCCCAGCGGGTGGTCTGCGCGGTGGCGTTCATGCAGCCTCCGCGGGGGGGGCTGCGGGGCGCTGCACGGGCGGCATGGTGGCGCGCGGGGGCGTGCCGCCTTGCGACAGGCCGTACCAGTTCACCTTGCGTGTCAGCACCATCACAGCCGCCAGCACCAGGAAGAGCGCAATCGCACCCACCGCCAGCGCTGTCTGCTCCAGCTGCAGCAGCACGTACAGCAGGCCATACAGCAGCGCAATGCCCGCCCCCAGCGGAATCCCGCGCGTGAGCCCGCCCAGCATGTGGCTGGCGTAATAGGCCAGCAGCAGCACACACGCGCTGGCGGCCACTGCGTACGAGATGCCAAACGGCAGATGCTCCGACAGGCTCACCAGCAGCAGGAAAAAGCTGCACAGCGCGCTGCCCACCAGCAGGTACTGCACCGGGTGCACGCGCAGCTTTTTCATCAGCTCGAACAGGCCCACGGCCACGAAGGTGAGGGCGATGAACAGCACGCCGTACTTGGTCGCGCGGTCCGAGAGGGAATAGGGGTTCACCGGGTCGATGAAGGCCACACTGAAGCTGTCGGCGCAGTCGCCCGGCGTGGCCCCGCTGTGTGCATAGTCGCTGCCCTCATCCGCGCCCAGGCAGATGCGCTTGCCGTTCGCAATGTCGGCCTGGGCCGTGGTGGCCAGCGACGACAGGCGCCACTGGGCCGAAAAGCCGGTCTTTTTGACCTCGCGCTCCGACGGCAGAAAGCGTCCGGCAAACGACGGGTGGGGCCAGCTGCTGGTCATCAGCACCTCGGTGTTGCCGCCCAGCGGGACGATGGCCAGGCGCTCGGTGCCCACCAGTTCCAGGTCCAGCGTGGCGGTCAGGCCATCGGCCTTGCCACGCACGGATTCGGGCAGCACCGCGTGCAGGCCCCGGCTGTAGGTGGGGTGGAAGGTGCCGGGCTTGAGGGCCAGCGTCTGGCTACCCATCGCGAACTGCGCGGTGCGGATGCCGCGCGCGTCGCCCACAGCCATCATCACAATGGGTGCGCCGCAGTGCATGCGTGAGTTTTTCATGCTGCTCTGGGGCAGCAGGCTGGCCAGCGAACCCCATTGCGCCGTCACGTTGGCCTTGAGGTTGTAGGTGTTCACCTTGTGCAGCCCGCGTGCGCGTTCTTCCATCGCGGCGCCGGTGGCGAGCTTGAGCTGCTCGGGCATGGCGGTCAGGATGAACTCGCGGCGCCTTTCGACCATGCGGCGCTCGTCGCCCTTGCCCGCCTCCTCGTCCCAGCTTTCCACGCAGGCGCTGTGGATCATGGGCCCCATCAGCGTCTGCGGCCCGGCCAGGCTCTCGGCCACGCTTTGAGCGGTGATGCTGCGGTAGCGCAGCCGGTCGCGCACCACGTCTTCGATCAGGCCCAGGCCAAAGAGCAGCAACACGGTGATGGCGGTCAGCGCCGCCAGCTTGGTGAACAAGGGGTGTTTGAGCAAGGGTTCCTCCACAAATGATGTTGTGGAGGCAGTGTTGTGGCGCGCTGTGAGGGCGCTATGAAGTTTGTGAGGCCAGTGTGAAGTGGGGACCGCTGGCGGTGGCTTTCGCTGCTCAGGCCGCGCGGTACACCAATTCCACCCGCAGCCCTGGCGCCGTGTTGCGCGCCACCATCTGGCCGCCGTGCAGCGCCATCACGCGCTGCACAATCGCCAGCCCCAGGCCCGATCCGCTGCGCTCGCCGCCCGGCCGTGCGGTGGTGAAAAAGCGCTCGCCCAGGCGCGGCAGCGCGTAGTCGGGCACGCCGGGGCCGCTGTCTTGCACGGCCACCGTGGCGCCGTCCAGTTCCACCCGCACCGTGCTGCCTGCGGGCGCAAAGTCGATCGCGTTGTCCAGCAGGTTGGTCAGCGCCAGCGTCACCAGCTCGGCCTCCCACGGGCCGCTGCTGCCGTGTCCTTCCAGTGTCAGGCTGATGCCGCGTTGCCCGGCGCGGGCGCGGGTCTGGGCAATGGCGGCCTCGGCGCAGTCGTGCAGCGCCACCGCCGCGCGGCCTTCGGCGTGCTGGCGCTGCTCCAGCTTGGACAGCTCCAGCAGCCTGTCGATGATGCGCTGCAGGCGCTCGCTTTGCTGCACCACCTGGGTCGCAAACTCGGTGCGGTCGGCGGCGGGCAGCTCGTCCTGCAGCAGCTCGCCTGCGCCCCGGATGGCGGCCACGGGGCTTTTGAGTTCGTGCGTCAGCGCACGCACATAACCTTCGATGTAGTCGCGTCCCTCCAGCCGCGCGCGCATGCGGTCCATGGCGCGGGCCAGGTCGCCCAGCTCGCCGGGCACCTCGGGAACGGCCAGGGCCGTGGGGGGCGGAAGGTTCGGGTCGTGGCGTTCGCCGTCGGCCGGGCCCTGCACGCTCAGGGCGTAGTCGCGCAGGCGGCGCACGTTCCACACCATCCACAGCGTCACCGCCACGCCCACGGCGGCCGAGAGCGCCAGCAGCAGCAGTCCGCCCATGAACACCTTGCGCTCGGCCCGGTCGATAAAGCGCTGCACCGTGCGCGTGGGCTTGGCCACTGTGAGCACGCCCGCGATCTGGCTGTTGACGTAGATGGGCGCGGCCACATGCATCACGCCGCTGGTGTCGTCATCTTCCACGTCGCGCGTAGAGCGCGCACCGTACTCGCCGCGCAGCGTGCGGGCTACGTCGCGCCACTGCGAATAATCGGCACCGATGGCACGGTTTTCGGAGTCGAACAACACGCGCCCGGTGGTGTCGGTCACGTAGATGCGGTAGTCCAGCGACTGTTTGGAAAAGCCCCAGATCGCCGCGTCGATGGGCCGCGTGGCATAGCGGCGCACATGCTGCGCAAACGGACTGGTGCTGCTGTTGTTGGCATCCACTGCCAGCCGCCCGGCGGCCAGGTCCTCGCTGGCCAGCTCGGCCAGGATGTTGGCCGTGTCCACCATCATGTCCTCCATCACCTCGCGCACGCTGGGCTTGATCTCGGCCATGAATACGCGCAGCACAAAGAACGCAGCGATGCCGTTGATGAGGAAGAAGGCGAACAGCAGGCGGATGCCGAGGCGCATGGGTCAGCGGGGCCTTCTATAAAAACAGTAGTTGCAGGGTATTGCTGGGCGAGCGCAGGCGGCAGATTTCACGCCGGTGTCACCCCCGCAAGCGGACGCGATAGGTCGAGGATCGGCCAGGGTTCTGGTTCTGCTTCTCGCGGCCTTCAAACACGAGGCTGCTGGTGGCTGCGTCCCATTGCATAGGCTGCAGGGTGTAGGGATTGCGCAGCGCCTCGGTTGACTTCGCCAGCCAGGCGGGCATGTCGGGCGGGGCGACCTGTTCTACGGCGACGCGGTGCTGCAGCAGGACAAGGCGGCGATAGCCATCGATGTCGGCAATCCGCTGCGCATATCCTTGGTAGCTGGGCGTTTCGATGACCGCCAAGCATCGGCCGACAGGGTTGCGAAAATGCATCCAGAGCGAGCAGGGTCCGTCTTCTGCCCATTGCCTTGATGCCTCAGAAAACGCCGTCTGCAGCTGGTGGGCAGGCAGGCTGCTGAGGGCCTGCACCTGCTGCTTATTCTCGATCGATAAGTTGAGGGTGTGATGCGGGAGAAAACCCAGGTTGCTCATCTTATGGAACGTTCGCTGCCACCACGTCGGGGGTGCCTGAGCAGGTTCGGCGGTCAAGCCAGCGTTTCGGTACAGATAGAAGGCAGTGGCAATAAAACGCATCTCGCCCGCCAGCGCCGGTGCCAGAGACTCTGTCGGTACCGAAAGCAGAGATTCGATGGCTTCGGTGACCGCCGTTGGTGGGGGCTGCGCACTCAGTGCGCTTGCAGCGCTGAACCAGCGTAGCTCGCGGTGCTGCATGGCGATGGCGATCATGGCGGCTACCAAAGTATCGGCTCCGCTGGCCAAGCGGCGGCGCAGTTGAACCGCCTGCCCTACCATGTCCATGGCCTGCAGTTGTTGCCCTTGGTTCCATGCCAGAGAGGCTTGGGCCAGCCAGAGTTCATGAGCGCGTACCAGCACTCCGAAGGGCGCGTGTTCGGCATGCAAGTAGGCGGGCGCCGGATTGCTGAAGCGGGCTGCGCTGGTGATCCCCGTTAAGCGCTGCAAGACGGCGGACTGCGTGTGCGCCAAGCTGGCAATCTCCACTTCATGCCTTGCGTACCAGGCGAAGCAGTCCGCAGCCTCCGTAGGGCAACGCAAGCGCGTCGGCAAAACGTCTTCACCCGCATCGTGTGGTGGCGGAATCCTTGCGGGCGTCCCTTCCTGCCGGTCACCATGGGCCTCCACCCAGCGCCTGCGCTCGATTGCGCGCGCCAGGCGCTGGCGGCCCAGTGCCATGGCATCACCGATGGCATCGCCCCCGGCGGGTGCGTCCAGCCCCATCAAGATTAAATAGCCGTTGCCCTCCAGGGCTTGCTCTGTGGGCGGCGTGTACTGCAGCGCCCGAAGGGCAGCTTCGCTCAGGGCGTCATCGTTCCAGTTGGCTGCGATCAGGGCCACCAGGCACACGGCGACCAATCCCCCCAGGGCCAGCATCAGCCAGCCCAGTGCTTTCAAGCAACGGCGCAAGTACTTCATAAAAATAGATAGCTATAAACCCAATACCGACGAGCGGTAGGGCCGCTTTTTATTGCAAATCGAGGCAATATCCCATGCCCCGGTGCGTGCTGATGTACTCGCGCGCCGGGTCCAGCTCGCGCAGCTTGGCGCGCAGGGTCTTGATGTGGGTGTCCACTGTGCGGTCGGTGCTTTCGCTGTCGTCGCCCCAGGCAGCGGCCAGCAGGGCGTCGCGCGAGTGGATGCGGCCTGCGCCGCGCAGCAGGTGGGACAGCAGGCGGTACTCGCGCCGCGTCAGCGGCAGGGCCTGGCCGCGCAGGCTGATGCGCTGGCCCGTCTCGTCGTCGTGGAACAGCGCGGCGGCCGTGGCGGCGGGCGCTGCCGGGTGGCCGTTGCCGTTGCCGTGGCCGGCGCGGCGCAGCAGCGCCTTCACGCGCGCCGCCAGTTCGCGGGGGCTGAAGGGTTTGGTCAGGTAGTCGTCCGCACCCAGCTCCAGGCCCAGCACGCGGTCGATTTCTTCGCCGTGGGCGCTGAGCATCAGCACGGGCAGGGCGGCGGTGGGCGCGGTGTTGCGCACATCGCGCAGCAGGTCCAGGCCGCTGCCGTCGGGCAGGCCCACGTCCAGCACCAGCAGGTCAAACCGTGCGCTCTGCAGCTGCTGGCGCGCGTCGTGCACCAGCAGGCTGTGCGTGACGGTCAGGCCATCGCGCTCCAGCGCATAGGCCACGGTGCGGGCGATGGCGGGGTCGTCTTCGAGCAGCAGCAGGCGGGCGGACATGGAGGGTCAGCGTGCGACGAGGATGGGGAACAGCTTGCCCAGCCCGTCGGCCATCACTTCCACGGCCAGCGCAGCCAGAATGAGGCCCATCAGGCGGGTCATCACATTGATGCCGGTCTTGCCCAGCACGCGCGCAATGGGGTCGGCCAGCGCAAAGCACACGGCCGTGGCCAGCGCGATGACCACGCCGTAGCCCACCAGCGCGGCGTGCTGCCAGAAGGTCTGCGCGCGGTCGGCATAAATCACCACGGTGGACATGCTGGCCGGGCCGGTGAGCAGCGGAATGGTGAGCGGCACTACGGCAATGCTGCTGCCGGCGGCGGCCTTTTCGGCGCCTTCTTCGTATTCGTTGGTGCTGGGCTTGGCCTCGGCGGGCTGGGCGTTGAGCATGTTCATCGCGCTGATGAGCAGCAACATGCCGCCACCCACCTGGAAGCTCTGCAGCGAGATGTTGAAGAAGTCGAGGATCTGCAGGCCCAGCAGCGCACAGGCTGCAATCACGCAGAACACGCTGAAGCTGGCCACCTGGATGGTGCGGCGCCGCTGCGGGTACGAGAAGCCCTGCGTGTAGTGGATGAAGAACGGCACGATGGCCAGCGGGTTCACGATGGCCAGCAGGGTGATCAGGGGTTTGAGGTCCATCAGGGCGCTCCCAAGGGCAAGTGGGCAGGGTGGTTCTTCGGGGGGCTCAGGCCAACGGCAGATGAGGGTGGCGCAGCCCGGGCTGTGCGCGAGTATGCGGTGTTTTCTGCGCCGTTTGGCGGCCAAGCATGCTGCATTGCAGCGTGCCTGCCACGGGTGGCTCCGGGCCTTCTCTCCTAGCGCCCGCCCGACACATCCATCAAGGTGGCGGTGGTGTAGCTCGCTGCAGGGGACATCAGCCAGACGATGGCCTCGGCCACCTCGTCGGCCGTGCCGCCGCGCTGCATGGGCACCTGGTGCGAGAGGTCGCGCACCCGGTCGGGCAGGCCGCCGCTGGCGTGGATGTCGGTCTCGATCAGGCCCGGGCGCACGGCGTTCACACGGATGCCCTCGGCCGCCACCTCGCGCGCCAGGCCGATGGTGAAGGTGTCGATGGCGCCCTTGGCCGCCGCGTAGTCCACATACTGGTGGGCCGAGCCCAGGCGCGAGGCGGCGCTGGACACGTTGACGATGGCGCCACCGCTGCCGCCATGGCGCGTGCTCATGCGCCGCACGGCCTCGCGGGCGCAGACGATGCTGCCGATCACGTTGGTGTCGAACATGCGGCGCAGGCGTTCGGTGCCCATCTCGTCCACCCGGGCGGTCACGTCCACCACGCCGGCGTTGTTGACCAGGGCGCTGATGCGGCCCAGCTGCGTGTCTACCGCCTGGAACATGGCCAGGATGTCGGCCTCGTTCGCCACATCGGCCTGCACGGTGATGGCGGTGCCGCCATCTGCACGGATGGCATCGACCACGCTCTGGGCGGCCGCCTCGTTGGCGAGGTAGTTGACGGCCACGGCCCAGCCATGTTTTGCGGCCAGCCGTGCGGTGGCGGCGCCAATGCCCCGGCTGGCGCCGGTGATTAGTGCGATCTTCTCCATGGGGTGGGGTCTCCTGCAAGAATGGCGCATTGGAACAGGTTCTGCACCCCGCCGCGCAGCGCCCTCACCCATAGCGCAAAGCCTCTGCGCACCATACGTACCAAATCCAAGGAGCATTCAGCATGGGACAGTTTGTTGATCTGACATCGAGTGACGGTTTTGTGGCCCCCGCCTGGGTGGCCAGGCCCGAGGGCACCCCCCGTGGCGCCGTGGTGGTGCTGCAAGAGATTTTTGGCGTGAACTCGCACATCCGCTCGGTGGCCGACCGCTATGCCGCCAGCGGCTACCTGGCCGTGGCGCCGTCCACCTTCCACCGCGTCCAGCAGGGGGTGGAGCTGGGCTACACCGGTGACGACATGCAGGCCGGCATGGGCCTGAAGGCCGCCGTCGAGGCCCTGCCCGCGCCGGGCGTGATGCCCGACATCCAGGCCGCCATCGACTACGCCGCGCAGCACAGCGGCGGCAAGGTGGGCATCGTGGGCTACTGCTGGGGCGGCCTGCTGACCTGGCGCTCGGCCTGCCAGCTGCAGGGCCTGTCGGCTGCCGTGCCGTACTACGGCGGTGGCGTGACCACACCAGAAGAAGTGGCTCGCTCCCCCAAGGTGCCGGTGCTGGCCCACTTTGGCGAGCGCGACCACTGGATTCCACTCGATAGCGTGCAGGCCTTCGGCAAGGCCCACCCGGAGGTCGAAGTGCATGTGTACGCCGCCGACCACGGCTTCAACTGCGACCAGCGCGGCAGCTACGACGAGGCCGCCGCCAACACGGCCCGCGAGCGCACCCTGGCCTTTTTTGCCAAGCACCTGGGCTGAGACCGCCCCAGTGACCGCGACACGATAGCGAACGACCAACGGGGGTGATCATGGCGGATTTCAGGCGTTTTTGGTCCCAAGCGCTAGTCCGTCATGCGCTGGCAGCTATGAGTTTGATAGCGCTATGCACCACCACCCACGCGGCCGACTACACCGGCCCCCTGTTCGACGCCCACCTGCACTACAACGAGGAAGCCTGGGACGGCCGCTCAGGCCCGCACCCACCCGCCGATGTGCTGGCGCGCATGAAGGCCAGCGGCGTGCGCGCCATCGTGGCCAACTCGCGGCCCAATGCCGGGTCGCTCACCCTGGCGGGCCTGCCGCAGACCCGTGAGGCCGGTGTGATGGTGGTGCCGTTTGTGCGGCTGTACCGCAACCGTGCCGACTACACCGGCTGGTTTGCCGACGACACCATCTACGACATGGTGCAGACCGAACTGGCCCGGGGCACACCGGCCGGCCCGTACCGGGGCCTGGGCGAATTCCATCTCTACGACAGTGCCAACGCCAACGGCCCCGTGGCCAAAAAGCTCATGGCCCTGGCCGAACAGCGTGACCTGGTGGTGCTGGCCCATGTGGACGACACCGCCATCGACCTGCTGATGGCCAACACCCCGTCCCAAGGCCAGAAGGCCCGGCTGATCTGGGCCCACACCGGCATTGGCGGCGCGCCTGTGGAGCGGGTGGACGCCCTGATGGCCCGCTACCCGGGCCTGGTGGGCGAACTCTCGTACCGCCCCGGCCTGGTGTGCGACGACAACCAGCTGTGCCCCGCCTGGCGCGCGCTGCTGCTCAAGTACCCCACGCGCTTCGTGGTCGGCTCGGACACCTGGGTCAACCAGCGCTGGCAGCACTACGAAAGCCTGATGCAGGGCTACCGCCAGTGGCTGGGCGGCCTGCCCGCCGATGTGGCGCGCAAGGTGGCGTGGGACAACGCGGCGGGGTTGTTTGGGGTGGCCCGGCCATAAGGCACTGGAACGCATGACCCTTCCTGTTTTTGGGTGACGCACGCTGATACGGGCGCTGACCCAAGCCAGGGATGCCAAGCAAGGGCCGCCCCGCAGCGAGGGCATCGTCCCCCTTCCCGGCGAAGCCGAGAGAAGGGGGAAGGCCCGAAGGGCCTCAGGGGGATGTTCCTATCTTGTCCTGGCCAGATACCGCTTGCGCCAGAACAGCAGCACCAGCGACAGCGCGATGAACACCATCGACCCCATGGCCCACCAGAAGCCATCGGCCTTGTGCACCAGTGGAATGAACTCGAAGTTCATCCCGAAAATGCCCGCAATCAGGTTCAGCGGCAAAAACACGGCCGTGAGCGCCGTGAGGGTGCGCATGATGTCGTTGGTGCGGTTGCTCTGCACCGAGAAGTGCATCTGTACGGCGGTTTCGGTGCTTTGCTCCAGGCGCCGCACGTGGTGCACCACGCGCTCTATGTGCTCCAGCACGTCGCGGCTGCGCACCTTGAGCAGGTCCAGCTCGCGCAGGCCTGCCGGTGTGTCGGGCAGGGCCCAGGTTTCCAGCGCGTCGATCCAGTCCTGCACGGCGGTGCGCTGGTCTTCGCAGATCTCGTCCAGCATGTGCAGCGACAGGCGTGCTTCGAGCAGGGAGGTCCAGTTCACGTACCGGGCGCGGGGCTTGAGCAGTTCGGTCTGCCAGTGGTCCAGCTGGCGCGTGAGCTCGCGGCGCAGGTCCAGGTAGCCGTCCACCATCTGGTTGACCACGCGCAGCATCAGGTCGGCCGGGCTGGTGGGCAGCCGGGCGCCCGAGATCGGGCTGCTGCGGCCCTCGCCCATGCCGGGGCTGGCGTGGGCGTTGCCGTGCGCAGCGTGGCTGGCGCTGGTGCCATTGGCCGGCGTCGCGGCCAGCAGTCGCGTCGCGTAGGCATCGCGCACCGCGCAGTCGGTGGGGTGCACGGTCAGCAGCAACTGGTCAAACACCGCAAACCCCACGGGACTGGTGTCGATGCGCCGCAGCACGGGCGGGCCGCTGCGTTTGACGGGTGCGTTGGGGTTGTCGGGCTCTGCCGCAACGGCGGGTGGGGCAGGGGTAGGCTGCGCGGCATCTCCCTGCGCGGTGGCCAGGCGGCGGAACACCAGCAGGTCGTACTGCGAGGTGTAGTCGTAGTGCGAGGGCAGCTGGGCGTTGAGCAGGTCGGACACGTGCAGGTCCACCAGCTGCAGGCCCGTGAGCAGCTGCAGGTGCTGCTGAATTTCGGCCAGCCGCAGCTGGAAGGCCGGGCGTGCGCAGGCAATCCACACAAAGCCCTGTTCTGGCAGGTGGTGGGGCAGGGCCGTCAGCTCCTGTACGCCGCTGCTGTGGATATGAAAGATGCGCATGGACACCGTGGTTTTCAGTCAAAAGCGCACGTAGCGCTAGTGGAATATGCGCTGGCAGCTATTATTTTTGTAGCTTGCGTGCCACGTCGCGGGCAAAGTAGGTCAGCACGCCGTCGGCGCCCGCGCGCTTGAAGGCCAGCAGGCTTTCCATCATCACGGCGTCGTGGTCCAGCCAGCCATTGGCTGCGGCGGCCTTGATCATGGCGTACTCGCCGCTCACCTGGTAAGCGAAGGTGGGCACCTTGAACTCGTCCTTCACGCGGCGCACGATGTCCAGGTAGGGCATGCCGGGTTTCACCATCACCATGTCAGCGCCTTCGGCGATGTCGATGGCCACCTCGCGAAGGGCCTCGTCGCTGTTGCCTGGGTCCATCTGGTAGACGTTCTTGTCGGCCTTGCCCAGGGCGCCGCGCGTGCCCACCGCGTCGCGGAACGGGCCGTAGAAGGCGCTGGCGTACTTGGCGCTGTAGGCCATGATGCGGGTGTGGATGTGGCCCTGCACCTCCAGCGCCTCGCGGATCGCGCCGATGCGGCCGTCCATCATGTCGCTGGGGGCGACGATGTCCACGCCCGCCTCGGCATGTGTGAGCGCCTGGCCGGTGAGGATCTCCACCGTCTCGTCGTTGATGATGTAGCCGGTCTCGTCCAGCACGCCGTCCTGGCCGTGGCTGGTGTAGGGGTCCAGCGCCACGTCGGTCATCACACCCAGGTCGGGAAACTCCTTCTTCAGCGCCCGCACCACGCGCGGGATCAGGCCGTCGGGGTTCAGGGCTTCCTTGCCGTCCGGTGTCTTGAGCGACGGGTCAATCGCCGGGAACAGCGCCAGCACCGGAATACCCAGCTTCACGCAGTCCGCGGCCACGGGTAGCAGCAGATCGAGGCTCAGCCGGTCCACGCCGGGCATGGAGGTCACGGCCTCGCTGCGGCCCTGGCCCTCGTGCACGAACACGGGGTAGATCAGGTCGTCGGCGGTGACCACGTTCTCGCGCACCAGGCGGCGGGTGAAGGCATCGCGGCGCAGGCGACGGGGGCGGTTCTGGGGGAAGGGGGCAGGGCTTTGGAGATGCATCACCAGATTATGAAGCCCTCCCTGGGACACCGTGCGCCTGGCATGGGGGCGGCGCCACGCTCTGGAAGGGCCAAGCCGGAGCCCCGGTTGCGCGGGGGATGGGGCGGTGGTCGTTGGCGCTCCTGCGCGCTGTGGAAAAGCCGCTTGTAACCCCCCGTGGCGAGTGCTAGATTGGTGCCGGGCGGCTTGCCGCCCCCCGCTTTTCCTCCCTGAGCGGGACCTGGGCTGCAGCGATGCGGAACAGGCTTTCCCGGCCCGGCGGATCTGCCGGGCTTTTTTTTGGTGCAGCGCCGGCCAGCAGGCAGGGCACCGTAAACTGCCCCCATGCTCTGGGTCAAAGCCTTTCACATCGTTTTCGTGGCCAGCTGGTTTGCTGGTCTGTTCTATCTGCCGCGCATCTTCGTCAACCTGGCGATGGTGGCGCCCGGCTCGGCCGCCGAGCGCGACCGCCTGCTGCTCATGGCGCGCAAGCTGATGCGCTTTACCACCCTGCTGGCGGTGCCTGCGCTGGGGCTGGGCCTGTGGCTGTGGCTGGGTTACGGCATCGGCCGGGGCCCTGGCAATGGCTGGATGCACGCCAAGCTGGCCGTGGTGGTGCTGGTCATCGGCTACCACCATGCCTGCGGCGTGCTGCTGCGCAAGCTGGCCGACGGCACCAGCCGCCGCAGCCATGTGTGGTTCCGCTGGTTCAACGAAGCGCCGGTGCTGCTGCTGCTGGTGGCCGTGGTGCTGGTGGTGGTCAAACCCTTTTGATGGAGACGCAGAGGGCGCATGCACAAAACCTCTGCCTGGCCGCTCGCGCTGACGTACACGGCGCTGATCGTTTTTGCCAGCCTGTTCCCGTTTGACGGGTGGCGCGAGCAGGGCATCGACCCCCTGGTCTTCCTGCTGGCCCGGTTGCCTCCGCCGTACTGGACGGGGTTTGACGTGGTCACCAATCTGGTGGGCTATGCGCCCCTGGGCTTTTTGCTGGCGCTGGGCATGTTGCGCTCGGGCTGGCGGCGTGTGCTGTGGGCGGTGGCGCTGGCCACGCTGGCGGGCACGCTGCTGTCGCTGTGCATGGAGTTCCTGCAGATCTACCTGCCCCGGCGCGTGCCGTCCAACCTGGACCTGGCGCTCAACGCGCTGGGCACGCTGGCCGGGGCGCTGAGTGCCGCCCTGCTGGAGCGGCTGGGGGCGTTGGACCGCTGGAGCGACTTTCGGGCGCGCTGGTTCGTGTCCGACGCTTCGGGCGGCATGGTGCTGCTGGCGCTGTGGCCGCTGGCGCTGCTGTTTCCGGCTGCGGTGCCGTTTGGCCTGGGCCAGGTGCTGGAGCGGCTGGAGGCCGCGCTCATCGACCTGCTGGCCGACACCCCATTTCTGGACTGGCTGCCCCTGCGCGAGACGGAGCTGGACCCGCTGTCACCCAGTGGCGAGCTGCTCTGCGTCATCTTGGGGCTGCTCATCCCTTGCCTGCTGGGGTATTGCGTGATCCGCCAGATGGGGCGGCGCGCCCTGTTTGCGCTGGCGGTGGTGGGCGCGGGGGTGACGCTCACCGCGCTGTCTGCGGCACTGAGCTGGGGGCCGGTGCATGCCTGGGAATGGATGGACCTGCCCGTGCGCGTGGGGGTGTGGGCGGCGCTGGCGTTGGCCCTGTTGATGCTGGCCCTGCCGCGCCGGGCCTGTGCCGCCGTGCTGCTGCTGGCGCTGACCTGGCACCTGGCGCTGCTGAATCAGGCGCCCACCAGCGCTTACTTTGCCCAGACCCTGCAGATCTGGGAGCAGGGCCGCTTCATCCGCTTTTATGGCCTGGGCCAGTGGCTGGGCTGGCTGTGGCCCTATGTGGCGCTGCTGTATGTGGTGTTTCGGGTGTCCCGGCGAGAGGGCGCCCCTTGAGTCGCAGAGCGGCAGCTTCTCGTGCTTGTATTGCCGCGCAGGGCCTTGGGGCTAAGCTCCGACGGTTCCGTGGGGCGTGGGTCCGTAAAATGCAGGGATGAGCGACACCCCTTCCGCACCGGCCGCAGCGTCCGGTTATTACCAGCGCCACATCTTTTTCTGTCTCAACGAGCGCACCAACGGTGAAGACAGCTGTGCCCATCACAACGCGCAGGCGGGTTTTGACCGCTGCAAGGCGCAGGTCAAGGCCGCTGGGCTGGCGGGTGCCGGCAAGGTGCGTGTGAACAAGGCCGGGTGCCTGGACCGCTGCGTGGGCGGCCCCGTGGCCGTGGTGTACCCCGAGGGTACCTGGTACACGTACGTAGATGCGGCGGACATCGACGAAATCGTCGAATCGCACCTCAAGAACGGCCAGGTGGTGGAACGTCTGGTCACGCCGGCGGAACTTGGCCGCTGAGCGCGGCTCCATCCCTGTCTTGGAACGATTTTGGCATCAGGCGCTAGTGGATCATGCCCCTGTTGCTATTGATTGAGTAGCAAATCCGTGAATGCCCAGACCGAACGCCTGACCCTGTCCGGCCCCGCAGGCGCCATCGAGGCCGTGCGCGACAGCGCCACCCTGGCCGATGGCGCAGCGCCCCGTGGCGTCGCCATCATTGCCCACCCGCATCCGCTGTTTGGCGGCACCATGGACAACAAGGTGGTGCAGACCCTGGCGCGCGCGTTTGTGCAGTGTGGCTGGACGGCGGTGCGCTTCAACTTCCGCGGCGTGGGCGCCACGGCCGGCGTGTACGACGAAGGCCGGGGTGAGTTGCAGGACCTGCTGGCGGTGGTGGAGCAGGTGGCTCCCGCCGCTCAGGGCCAGCCCATCGCGCTGGCGGGGTTTTCTTTCGGTGCGTTTGTTACCAGCCATGCGTTGGCCGCCCTTTGGCCTACAGGTCGCGTGGAAAAAGCCGTGCTGGTCGGCACGGCCGCCAGCCGCTTCACCGTGGCCCCGGTGCCACCCGAAGCCCAGCTGCGCACGCTGGTCGTGCACGGCGAGCAGGACGACACCGTGCCGCTGTCTGCCGTGATGGACTGGGCCCGGCCCCAGATACTGCCTGTCACAGTCGTCCCTGCGGGGGGGCATTTCTTTCACGGACAATTGCCGCTTCTGAAGAATCTGGTGGTCCGCCACCTGCAATCGGGCGCCTGAGGGGCGCCGCCCGGACTGGCTCCGGCCGCCCGCCATCCTCCCTCGCCTGCCTTTTCTTCCACTCCATTTTTTTGAGCCTCTCCAGCCCCTTCCTGCCCCATGAAACGAATCCTGTCTGCGTTGCGATCCCTGGCCGTCTTTGCTGCGGTGGCCCCTGCTGCCTTCGGTGCATATGCCCAGGCGCCCCAGCCCCCTGAAATCGCCGCACGCACCTATATGCTGGTGGATGTCACCGCCAACCAGGTGCTGGCCGCCAAGGACATTGACGCGCCGGTGGAGCAGGCCTCGCTCACCAAGCTCATGACGGGCTACCTGGTGTTTGACGCACTGCGCTCCAAGAAAATAGCGCTGGACCAGAAGCTGCCTGTGAGCGTGCGCGCCTGGAAGATGCCTGGCTCGCGCATGTTCATCGACCCCAAGATGCAGGTGCCGGTCGAAGACCTCATCAAAGGCATGATCGTGCAGTCTGGCAACGACGCCACCATGGCGCTGGCCGAAGGCGTGGGTGGCACGGCCGAGAACTTCGTCAAGCTCATGAACGACCAGGCCCAGGCGCTGGGCATGAAGGGCACGAGCTACAAGAACCCCGAAGGCCTGACCGAGCCCGGCCACATCACCACGGCGCGCGACCTTTCCGTGCTGGCCATGCGGCTGATGAAGGACTTCCCGGAGTACATGCACTATTACTCCACCAAGCAGTACAGCTACCCCGGCACCCCGGTATCGAATGGCAGCAACCGCAATTCGCTGCTGTTCCGCGACCCCACGGTGGACGGCCTCAAGACCGGCCACACCGCTGCGGCGGGTTATTGCCTGGTGGCTACCTCCAAGCGTGAATTCCCCGGGGTGGGCCAGCGCCGCCTGCTGTCTATCGTGCTGGGTGCGGCGAGTGAAAACGCGCGTGCGAACGAAAGCCAGAAGCTGCTGAACTGGGGCTACACCGCGTTTGAGGCGGTCAAGCTGTTCGACGCGGGCAAGCCCGTGGCCACACCCGCCGTCTGGAAGGGCAAGGACAGCGTGCTGAAAATCGGCCGTGAGGAAGCCATCGTGGTCGCCGTGCCCGCAGGCAGCGCCGGCAAGATCACCACCCAGATCGCCCGCCCCGACCCGCTGGTGGCGCCTTACACCAAGGGCCAGGCCATCGGCACCCTCAAGGTCATGCTGGGTGACCAGTCTGTGGGCGAAGTGCCTCTGGTGGCGCTGGAGGCTGTGGAGCAGGCGGGCATTCTGGGCCGTGCCTGGGACGCCATTCGCCTCTGGATTAAATAAGGTGCATCCCCCTGAGGTGCTGTCGCGTTTTCACCCCTTCGCGGCTTGGCGGCCCTTGCGCGACGGTCTCGGCTTGGGCCGCGCGCTTTCGACGGCTGCCCGCCTCTGTCTTGTGCCTGGGTTTCCAAGGGAAACCGCGTAGCGCTTGCCCGTTTGGGGGCTTGCTGCTACATTAGAAGGCTTTTCGGAATTTCCGAAGGGATTCACGTTTTCGCTTTCACGAAGCAAATTCACGTTTAGGGACGTATTTCATGCCAACCATTAATCAACTGGTCCGTCAGGGGCGCGAGGTCGAAAAGACCAAGTCCAAGAGCCCTGCGATGGAAAACTCTCCACAGCGCCGTGGCGTGTGCACCCGTGTGTACACCACGACGCCTAAGAAGCCTAACTCCGCTCTGCGTAAGGTCGCCAAGGTGCGCCTGACCAACGGTTTTGAGGTGATCTCCTACATCGGCGGTGAAGGCCACAACCTGCAGGAACACAGCGTGGTGCTGGTTCGCGGCGGTCGTGTGAAGGACTTGCCTGGTGTGCGTTACCACATCGTGCGCGGTTCGCTCGACTTGCAAGGCGTGAAAGACCGCAAGCAAGCCCGCTCCAAGTACGGTGCCAAGAAGCCCAAGGCCAAGTAAGCCCTGCGCTTTTGCACAAAAGAATTTTCGGTGCTGTCTCCCGCGTGGCGCGGTGAAGCAGCGTAGTGGCCCCAAACGCAGGTGTTCTGCGCGGGTCGAGTAAGTGGGAGTCCTTGATTGGCTCTCGCGGTGTCTGAAAAGATGCCAACTGAAGCAAAGATAGAGGTAAAAAATGCCACGTCGTCGCGAAGTCCCCAAACGTGAAATCCTGCCGGATCCCAAGTTCGGCAATGTAGAGCTGTCCAAATTCATGAACGTGATCATGGAAGGCGGCAAAAAGGCGGTTGCAGAGCGCATCATTTATGGCGCCCTGGAACTGATCGAGAAGAAGCACCCTGACAAGGACCCGCTGGAAGCCTTCACCGTTGCCATCAACAACGTGAAGCCCATGGTCGAAGTGAAGTCCCGCCGCGTGGGCGGTGCCAACTACCAGGTGCCCGTGGAAGTGCGTCCTGTCCGTCGTCTGGCTCTGTCCATGCGTTGGATCAAGGAAGCCGCCCGCAAGCGCGGTGAGAAGTCGATGGCCCAACGCCTGGCCAACGAACTGCTGGAAGCCACCGAAGGCCGTGGCGGCGCCATGAAGAAGCGTGACGAAGTGCACCGCATGGCCGAAGCCAACAAGGCATTCAGCCACTTCCGCTTCTAAAACGCGGATTTGCCCTGATATAGGTCCAAGGCTGCTGGCGTTTTGCCCGCAGCCTTGTGTCGATTTCAGGCAGTCACAAAATTGACGGGCTTTCTTGCCAGTATGGCTGCCCGACACCCTCTCCAATACGACCCATCAAGGATCCACCATGGCTCGCAATACCCCCATCGAGCGCTACCGCAATATCGGTATCTCGGCCCACATTGACGCTGGCAAGACCACGACCACCGAACGTATCCTGTTCTACACGGGCGTGAGCCACAAGATTGGTGAAGTGCACGATGGTGCTGCCACCATGGACTGGATGGAGCAAGAGCAAGAGCGCGGCATCACGATCACCTCGGCTGCCACGACCTGCTTCTGGAAGGGTATGGACAATACCTACCCCGAGCACCGTTTCAACATCATCGACACCCCCGGCCACGTGGACTTCACGATCGAAGTGGAACGTTCCATGCGCGTGCTGGACGGCGCCTGCATGGTGTACTGCGCCGTGGGCGGCGTGCAGCCCCAGTCGGAAACCGTCTGGCGCCAAGCCAACAAGTACAAGGTGCCTCGTCTGGCCTTCGTGAACAAGATGGACCGCACCGGTGCCAACTTCTTCAAGGTCTACGACCAGATGAAGCTGCGCCTGAAGGCCAACCCTGTGCCCGTCGTGATCCCGATCGGCGCCGAAGACAAGTTCACCGGCGTGGTGGACCTGCTGAAGATGAAGGCCATCATCTGGGACGAAGCTTCTCAGGGTATGAAGTTCAGCTACGAAGAAATCCCAGCTGACCTGGTGGAGTCCGCCAAGGAATGGCGCGAGAAGATGGTCGAAGCGGCTGCCGAAGCCTCTGAAGACCTGATGAACAAGTACCTCGAAGAGGGCGACCTCTCCGAAGCCGAGATCAAGCTGGGCCTGCGTACGCGCACGATCGCCACCGAGATCCACCCCATGCTGTGCGGCACCGCGTTCAAGAACAAGGGTGTGCAGCGCATGCTGGACGCCGTGATCGACTACCTGCCTGCACCGACGGACATTCCTGATGTGACCGGCACGGACGACGACGAGAATCCCGTCACCCGTAAGGCCGACGACGCAGAGAAGTTCTCTGCGCTGGCGTTCAAGCTGATGACTGACCCGTTCGTGGGTCAGCTGACCTTCGTACGCGTGTACTCGGGCGTTCTGACCAAGGGCGATACCGTTTACAACCCCATCAAGGGCAAGAAAGAGCGTATCGGTCGTATCGTGCAGATGCACGCCAACGAACGCCAGGAAGTGGAAGAAATCCGCGCCGGTGACATCGCTGCTTGCGTGGGTCTGAAGGAAGTGACCACGGGTGAAACCCTGTGCGACGTGAGCTCGCAGATCATTCTCGAGCGCATGATTTTCCCTGAGCCTGTGATTTCGCAAGCTGTGGAACCCAAGACCAAGGCCGACCAGGAAAAGATGGGCATCGCTCTGCAGCGTCTTGCTGCTGAAGATCCTTCTTTCCGCGTGAAGACCGACGAAGAATCCGGCCAGACCATCATTTCCGGCATGGGCGAGCTCCACCTGGAAATCATCGTGGACCGCATGAAGCGCGAATTCGGCGTGGAAGCCAACGTGGGCAAGCCCCAAGTGGCTTACCGCGAAACCATCCGCAAGACCGTGGAAGAAGCCGAAGGCAAGTTCGTGCGTCAGTCCGGTGGTAAGGGTCAGTACGGTCACGTCGTGCTCAAGATCGAACCCAACGAAGCCGGCAAGGGCATCGAGTTCGTGGACGCGATCAAGGGCGGTGTGGTTCCTCGCGAGTTCATTCCCGCCGTGGAAAAGGGTATCAACGAAGCTGTCACGCAAGGCGTGCTGGCCGGTTACCCCGTGGTCGACGTCAAGGTCACGCTGCACTTCGGTTCGTACCACGATGTGGACTCGAACGAACTGGCGTTCAAGATGGCTGCCATCTTCGGCTTCAAGGAAGGTTGCAAGAAGGCCGGTCCGGTCATTCTGGAACCCATGATGGCCGTGGAAGTGGAAACGCCTGAAGACTACGCCGGCAACGTGATGGGCGACCTGTCCAGCCGTCGCGGCATGGTGCAGGGCATGGACGACATCCCGGGCGGTGGCAAGGCCATCCGCGCTGAAGTGCCGCTGTCTGAAATGTTCGGCTACTCCACGACCCTGCGTTCCGCAACGCAAGGCCGCGCTACGTACTCGATGGAATTCAAGCACTACAGCGAAGCACCTCGCAACGTGTCTGAAGCCATCATGGCAGCACGCGCTAAGTAAGTAAGCACTTCGCCTGGGCCCCAGTGGCCCGGGCTTTGTTTTGTCTGCGATCCGGTGCCACCCTGTTTCCTGTGCGGGGTGATTCAGCAACCAGATGCAGACGTAAAACCACTACACAGGGATTGCTCTTTGGAGAATTGAAATGGCAAAAGGTAAGTTTGAACGCACCAAGCCCCACGTAAACGTGGGCACGATCGGCCACGTGGACCATGGCAAGACCACACTGACGGCAGCCATCGCCACGGTGCTGTCCGCCAA